>NZ_MRYB01000010.1:0-119251 GCF_001921755.1 Psychrobacter sp. Rd 27.2
GGCTCGTAATTATAAGTCTATGCTGTATCTAGCTTGTACTATGATTCATTGCAAACTGAATTAGGGACACGCCCTAGACAAAAATTATTTATTGTAAAAAATATGGGCAGCGCGTAGGTTGGGTGGAGCTTGCGACACCCAACGCTTTAATTAAATAATTTGTTGGACCTCATCCTTCGACACCAACTTACAGAGCGTTAATAAAATTGAATTGTAGGGTGCGCCCAGCGCACCGATAGCATAGAAATTGTATTTAACAGTGCGCGAGGCACATCCTACAAATTACGCGTAAATAGATTAACAATTAAGACCTAATTTTCGTGCTAAAATTAGTCCTATATTTAGAGCCTAATATTAGCGGAGAATGAATCATGCAACCTATATTTGCGACACAAACAGCGAGTATTTCAGAGCTAAAAAGCAATCCTTCTGCTTTGATCAAGCAATCAGATGGTGAGTCGATTGCTATTTTAAACCACAACAAACCCGTGGCTTATTTAGTTTCCACAGACATGTACGAGCGTATGATGGAAGCAATGGACGATATGGCACTTAGCCAAACTGCTAATGCTCGCATGAATGACGGGCAGACACCAATACAGGTTACGCTCGATGACTTATAGTCTTGAGTTTCATCCTTTAGCATTAAAAGAGTGGAAAAAGCTAACGCCCAGTATTCAGCAGCAGTTTAAAAAAAGCTGCAGCAGCGATTATCAAATCCGCGTGTGCCTGCGTCAAAACTCTCAGGGCATCCAGATACCTATAAAATCAAATTGCGTACTGTAGGCTATCGTTTGGTCTATAGCGTCAAAGATGACGTTGTGGTGGTTTATGTGCTAGCTGTCGGCAAAAGAGAAAACAATAAGGTATATGAAAGCCTTGCAGTACGCCAGCCATAGCTTAAGTATAATAAAAAAACCCTTTAACTTTACCGCTATAATCGCAACACATAAAGAATAAAAATGACGGAGGTCATAGACGTGCAATATACCGCAATCATCAAAGACGGTGGGCTTTTTATCCCAAACGTGTTTTCTGACCTAAACGATGGTAGCTCGCATATCGTACAAATAGAAGTCGACATCGCCGAGGTACGACAGCAGCTAAGCGAGCACGCCGGCACAATCGAGACCAAAACGCCCAAAAAACCTGCCAAAAGAGCCAATAAAAAGGCTGAGCAAAAACCGCCAAAAAGCACCGATGACGACGGCATAAGTACCCGACGCAAAAGCGCAATCGACGAGCTAGACGCCCTAGACGATGCAGAGCTAAGCGAGATATTCAAAGCCTATATGAATGACGGACAAACCCCAGAACAAATATCGCTAGAAAACTTATAAAACAATCAACTCCGTATAAACCAACAACCGTATTACTGATAAAGGTAGAACAATGACGTACTCGATTTTTTCTCAAACGCCAAACAATGCGCTAACAGAGCCGATGTTTTTTGGTCAGCCAGTCAACGTGGCGCGTTATGACCAGCAAAAGCACCCAATCTTTGAGCAATTGATCGAAAAACAGCTGTCGTTTTTTTGGCGTCCAGAGGAAGTCGATGTGTCACGCGACCGTATCGACTTTAGCAACCTCTCCTCGCACGAGCAGCATATATTTTTGAGCAACCTCAAGTATCAGACTCTACTCGACTCTATCCAAGGCCGCAGTCCAAACGTGGTGCTACTCCCGCTGGTGTCTATCCCTGAGCTGGAGACTTGGATAGAGACGTGGTCGTTCTCCGAGACCATTCACTCGCGCAGCTATACCCATATCATCCGCAACATCGTCAATGACCCTGGCGTTATCTTTGACGACATCATGCAAAACGAGCATATCTTGCAGCGCGCCTCTGATATTGCGCAGTATTATGACGACTTGTACCGCAGCTCGCAGCTGTATAGCCTATACGGTGCCGGTACGCACAATATCAATGGCGAACAGATCACCGTCGATCTAAAATCACTCAAAAAACAGATGTATCTGTGCATCATGGCGGTCAACGTCCTAGAAGCCATTCGTTTTTATGTGTCATTTGCCTGCTCGTTTGCCTTTGCTGAGCGCAAATTGATGGAAGGCAACGCCAAAATCATCAAACTGATCGCGCGTGATGAGGCGCTGCATTTGACGGGTACTCAGCACATGATCAATCTGATGCGTAATGGCCGTGACGACCCTGAGATGGTTGAGATTGCTGAAGCCTGTTATGAGGAAAGTATCGAGATTTTCCATAAGGCTGCCGAGCAAGAAAAACAATGGGCAGGTTATCTGTTTAAAGATGGCTCGATGATCGGTCTGAATAAAGACATTCTTTGTCAGTATATCGAATACATTACCAACCTACGCATGGAAGCGGTCGGCTTGCCAGCGGCATTCCCAGATTCAAAATCCAACCCTATCCCATGGATTAATACATGGCTGTCGTCTGACAACGTACAAGTGGCACCGCAAGAGACGGAGATTAGCTCATACTTGGTCGGTCAGATCGACTCTGATCTATCAGACAGCGACTTTGATGACTTTGAGCTATAGCTGCTGGTTTTGTCGCTTTCTATAAGACGACTATATCAGTGATGTTTATTAAACGCAGATGGGCGCCTCGTGCACCCTATACAAATAAGGTAACGCTAAAAAGATACTTAAAGAGACTGGTGCACGCTCACCAGTGAATAGGACTTATAATGACTTGGGTAATGACCAGTAAAAAACGGTTTTATCTGCATGATGATGAAAGCCTACTCGATGGCCTGCTACGCACCGGGCACGATATCAGCTATCAGTGCCGTGAGGGCTACTGCGGTAGCTGCCGCGTCAAGCGTATCTCAAGCTCACACAGCGTCGACTATCCATTTGAGCCGCTGGCGATGATAGATGAAGATGAGATCCTACCTTGCTGCTGCCGTGTGCAAGGGGTCATTCATATCAATCATGAGCCCGTGATTAAATAAAACGGCTCACCTTCAAACCAGCAGCCAAAAAAAGCGCGCTACCTTTTGAGGTAGCGCGCTTTTTTAGACAGTTACCGACCTCTATACCCTATTCAAACAGCTTGAGTAGCTCCTCACGCATACGATCACGCTCTGCCTCTGACATCATCGGTACCTCTTCATCTGGTAAGTGTGGCTGACCGGTACGGCCGAGCGTTTCGTCATGAATGATGACGGGACGCGGGGTTGGCTCTTGTACCGGACGCTCCTCTAACACGATTTTTACCTGCGCGTTTTTGCCTTGGCGTAGTATCTGGGCATTGAGCTCAGTATTGGGCGGCTTACGGGCCACATACTGAATCAAGGTATTGGCATCGGTCATCTCGACCCCGTCGATGGTCAAGATAATATCGCCCACTTGTAAGCCACTTTTGGCCGCAGGGCCTTGGTCGATGACGTTTAATACTTCTACACCGGTCGAGGTCTCAAGCTGCGTAGGATCACGAAGCTGTGACTGAATCTCGATACCCAGCCAGCCACGACTGACCTTGCCATCTTTGATTAAGGCATTCATCACCTGCTCGACAAGTGCGGTCGGAATAGCAAAGCCGATGCCCATCGAGCCGCCAGAGCGGGAGAATATCACGGTATTGATACCGACCAGCTCGCCATGCGCATCGACGAGCGCGCCGCCTGAGTTACCCGGGTTGATCGCCGCATCAGTCTGAATAAAGTCTTCAAACTTATTGACCCCAAGACCAGTACGCCCAGTGGCGGAGATGATCCCTTGCGTCACCGTTTGGCCGACACCGAACGGGTTGCCAATGGCCAAGGCCAAATCGCCGACGCGGATAGGATCCTCGCGGAAACCAAGCGGCGTCAGTCCGGTCATATCGACTTTGATCACCGCCAAGTCACTATCAGGATCGGTGCCGATGATCTTGGCGCGGCTCTTACGTCCGTCATTAAACGCGACGGTGATTTCATCGGCTTTTTCGATAACATGGGCGTTGGTCACGATATAGCCGTCTTCTGAGACAATTACCCCAGAGCCTAAATTGGTAGAGCCTTGATCCTGCGATGGTCCACCATGAAACTCAAAAAAACGGCGCAAGACAGGGTCATTCATGTATGGATGCTCGGCCATGGTCTGCGTGGTATAGATATTGACGACCGACTGTGACGCGCGGGCAACGGCATTATGATAAGAGGAGATCGGTGCAGGCGTATCAGCGACAGGAGCCGATGCTTGCTGCTCAGCAGGTGGCGTCCTCGGTGGCTCCCACGTCGCCTCTGACGTCGTTTTCATACTCATGAACAACCAGATAAACGCTGCCAATACTAGCAGCAATAAGATCCAAGGAAGCCACTTTAACACAGACGCCTTGTTATTGGTGTTCGGGGATGGCGACATATAAAAACCTCTATAATTTTGATGCACACAAACAATAAAAAAACAATGATAAATAAGACAGGGACAAATCGCAGGCCAGTTACTACTGGCCTACTGTGAGCAATAGCATAGCAAACATCAGCAGCAAAACGCTATCGCTCAAGTGGTCTTGGGTATCGTCAGTTCTAAAGCTGACCCACTATAGGCAAATTATAACTGCCTATTCTACCGAATAGTAACGCATCGTGTACCATTTCAGTTATTGGCCTTGTCTACTCTTTGGCGCTGTCATGCTAAAATGCAGATTATTTGCCTCACTGGCCAATCAAATAACGCAAATAACGACAAGGAACCACCATGACCGCGCACGATACCCCGCACTCTGCCGATATGACGATTACTGCCCAAACGCTGACTGAGTTTTGTGATGATTATCTGTCTGCCAGCGCATTTAAAGACTATGCGCCAAATGGCCTACAAGTCGATGGCGGCCGGCCTATCAGACGCATCGTGACTGGGGTGACGGCTTGCGAGGCACTCATCGACGCTGCCATCGCCGAGGATGCCGATGCGATTATGGTCCATCATGGATATTTTTGGAAAGGCGAACCGATGACCATCACTGGCATGAAAGGCCAGCGTATTCGTAAATTGATGCAACACGGGATCTCGCTGATTGGCTATCACTTGCCGCTCGATGCTCATCCAAAAATCGGTAATAATGCCAAGCTCGCCGAGATGTTAGGGCTGACCATCACAGAGGCGCTATACCCTCATGAGTCGCATCCCGTCGGCAATATCGCCACGTGCCCGCCGCAAAGCGCCGAAAGCCTAACTCAGACCATCACGCAAGCTCTAGGACGCATACCGCTACATATCTCAGGTCATTATCAGTATTTGGCAGATACAGCAGCCCCAAAACTGTTAAAACGTATCGGCATCTGTACTGGCGGCGCGCAAGATATGATCGAGCAAGCCGCAGCCATGGGCTGTGATGCTTATATCTCAGGCGAGATATCAGAGCGCACGACCCATAGCGCCCGTGAGCTTGGGATTGATTATTTTGCATGTGGCCATCACGCGACAGAGCGCGCAGGGATTCAAGCCCTCGGAGACATCATCGCTCAACAATTTGGTCTATCTGTACGCTTTATCGATATCGATAACCCCGCTTAGACTCCGCATCAACCCAGCATAAGTAAAGCTTAACACCAATACTCTTGGTTTACGATATTGAGAGCTCGATAAGTCACTGATGGTTATTTGATGGTTATCTAACGATAAAACTTAGTCGTTTTTTGGCTTTCTATTTCATAATACAGCCGAATTTGACCGTTTATAAGCAAATTGTTAAGTTTTATCGCTAATTTCTTAACTCTACTTGAATAATAAAACCAGTAACCGCATATTACTACCTGTAACAAAGAACGTTTTGTCATGAAACTTCCCATTATTACAGCTTCCGGTTATGGCACCAAGATAGATAACAAATAGATAATAGACAGCCATTTAGCGTTACTATTTATCTATGGCTTAAGTTTTGCGAGATTTACGCACGGCTTATTCTCTTCTATAGAGAGAAGGCGCGCGGCTTTAGCGGCGTATTACTATCTTAGTGTTGCGATGGTGGTTTGATGTTTTTTGTCAGTCGGTGTTATGACTGGATAAAAACGAATAACCCTATATCGCTGAACAGCAAATATGATCGGCGGTTTACTCTACCCTAAACGATATAAAGAGTAAGCCGCTGCTGATATTAGCGTAGAGCATTGACCTTGTCATTGAGACGCATGGTTTAGCGCTGCTTTGATATAGGTATCTACGTGCTTGCTTCAATAATTTAATCATGACCTTACCTGTGTTTGTTAGGGAGTCGTTACGTTCAGTCTTATCTATTGTCGATGAAGGAATCATCTGATTTATTGCCTTCTGGGGTTTTTGCGTCTGTTTTTTGCAGGCATGGCTTTTTTGATAAGCTTTTTTTGACAATAGATACTTGACTGTGACAGCGCTGCACGTGTTTATAGAAAACTCACACGCGGCACGACTTTTTAATAAACAAACTGAGCGCACACGACAGTTATTTAACCGTGTCCCTCAGTTGAAATGCAACCTCGGTATATGTGCTATTGGCATACACAAGTGAGCATTTACGGTAAGTAGGATGGCTAAAATCAGGAGACATCCATGCAGCGTATTACTTATCGTGTGAAAGTATCAGCGCAAGGGGCCAAACGCCGTATTTCTTATCTACTGCGTCCATCTAAGCGCCTACCAAACACCAAAAGTAACATCGTTTCATCCGTTACCCCTACTACTTCAAATCGGTTTGCCAAGACCAAAAAACTGGCGCAAGTGTCTAGTATCGCCCTGCTCTCGCTACCTGCTGAGAGCCTAACGACGATGCAGGCAAGCGTACCGGCCTATGACCATGTCATGCTAGACAACACCTTGACCGTCGCTGCCGTTCCAGGAGATAGCACGTATTTTGCGACCGATGGGTTTCAGCATGGTTTTGGGTTTGACTTGGTACGTACTTATGCTGACGAGCTCGGTGTCGATATCGACCTAAAAGCCTACGCCAGCGAAGAAGCAGCCTTACATGCCTTAAAATCTGGTGAGGCGGACATGGCATTGACTACCGCCAGTACTCAACTAAAAAGCCAGTTAAATTTGTCCTCTATCAATGTCAGCTGTGGCTATGATGCCAGTTTGACCCAAAACGGCCTACATCCAAAGGTCAGCTGGTCGTTTAATGCCCCTGATGATCCGTTGTCACAAAAAGCCAGTTATTTTTTGTGCGATAGTATTAAGCTAAAAAACACCCAAAAGCTGGCCGCATTTTATAATCAAAACCTACTAAAAGACGCTTATAGTCAAGATCATTTTAAAAAAACACTGACAGAGAGGCTGCCTGATTATCAGTCGTCTTTTGAGGAGCAAGCACGTAACTACAATCATGATTGGGAGCTGCTGGTTGCGATGGGCTATCAAGAGTCACATCTGGATGCCAATGCGGTCTCGCCCACCGGCGTACGCGGCCTGATGATGCTCACCAACAATACTGCCAAAGCGATGGGCGTATCAGACCGTGTAGACCCGTATCAAAGCATCGGCGGCGGCGCGCGTTATTTAGAACAGATGAAAGATGAGTTTGCTGATGTGCCAAAGTCTGATCGAATTTGGTTTGCACTAGCAGGATACAATATGGGTCCAAATGCGGTCAAAAGCATCCAGCGTAAACTGCGCGCGCAAGGCATTGATGATAAGAGCTGGGCCAACGTCTATGCCTATCTTGCAGAACACAGAGCTTCTAACAGCCGCTATGGTCAAGCGATGCACTATGTCAGCAATATCAGAAGCTATCTTGAAACCATTAAAACACAAACTGTCTAATGACATGACACTCATCACACAAAAAAGCGGCTCTTATGATAAGAGCCGCTTTTTTATGTGATGACTATATACGCTATTAACGATTGGGCACCATCAGACGCTGACCACGCTGTAGCATGGTATCGGCCGCAATATTATTCATATCTGCCAGCTCTTGGGTCGACACTCCGTATTTGCGCGCCAAACCAATGAGACTATCTCCTGAGCCTACGGTATAGCTGACGGTTGCTTTTGGTACTTTTAGCGTCTGTCCGCGTTGCAGCTGGGCATTGGTTGCCAAATCATTGGTCGCCGCCAGATCTTCTACCGACACACCAAACTCTCTTGCAAGCGCAATCAAGCCATCGCCTGACTTTACCTTGTAGCTTTCGGTATTGCCCAGCTTTTTGCCACTGCTGACTGTATTGGTTGTGGTATTGCTCGTCGCATTGCTGCTTTGGCTGCTGGCACGAGAGACCACTGGGCTACCACTAGCGGGAATCGTAATGGTACGGCCTAGTATCAAGTTTGAGTTGGTCTTGAGATTATTGGCGGCAGCCAAGTCACTCAGACCGATATTATAACGTCTTGCCACGCCCGTTAGGGTATCACCGGATTTGACCTTATAACTGACCGCTTTATCATTTAGCTGACGATCGACGATATCTTTGGACGCAGGCACTTTAATCGTTTGACCACGTTGCAGGCGAGCTTTGGCATCAAAGTTACTGTTTACCGCTGCCAGCTCTGCTGGACTGACGCCGATACTGTTGGCAATACCAATTAAAGTCTCACCTGATTTTACCTTATAACTGGTGGTTGCCACTGAGCTTGCACTACTCTGCGCTCTACTGCTGCTAGTACGAGAGGCCGCGTCTATGTCTGCGTTGGCAGGTACTTTTAGGGTTTGCCCGACATATAGAGAGTCTGTGCTGTTAAGGCCGTTGAGACTGGCCAAAGTAGCGGTTGGCACATTGAACTGACGTGCCAAAGCGATCAAGCCATCCCCTGCTTTTACTCGGTAGCTCTGGGTCGCCGTGGCAGATTTACTGGGTTTGGATGATGGCGCGGCAGGTGTCGTTGCAGGTGCAGTGACTTTGCCAGGTACCAGCCACAGTTTTTGACCTCTGAGTAAATCCGCGCGACTACTTAGGTTGTTATAACTGGCCAGCTGCGTGACCGATAGACCAAAGCGGTTGGCCGTCCCAATCAGCGTATCGCCCCCTTGTACTATATAGCTTTCTGGCTGGTTGGCCGCTGTGCTGCTCGCACTGCTCAGAGGCTTGATGGGCTTGGCATTGTATAGATACAAGGTGCTGCCAGACAGCAGCTTGGCGCTGGCATCTATTTGGTTCCATTCGGCGATATCGCGCCAGCTCACGCCAGCTCGACTGGCAATATTGGACAGCGTATCACCACGTTTTACCGTATAGGTGCTACGTGTGCCTTGTGGCTTTGGCTTGCTGACTGGCGTTTTTGCAAAGCTCAGTTTTTTTTCATCGCCTGTCGCCTCCAAGATAGACTGTTGCGTCTGCACCGCTGACAAGTTGATGTTGCCATCGGCGTTGATGACATTGGTCTCAGGCGTGCTGCTGCGTATCTGCTTGGCAATAAAATCACGTTCTTCTTTGCTCAAAGGCGGCTCTTGAACGATGGTATTGTTTTGAGTGATTTTTGCAGACGTGGTCGGTAGGCTGTTGCTGCTTTTTAGCTCAGCATTGATTTTATTGGTCTCGGCGGTGGTCAACGGCGGCTCAGTATGTACGGCGGCGTTGTTGCTATAGACCGAGCTGCTCGTCTGTGTCGTTGTGGGCGAGATATAGCTCGTCGTCTGCTGCGGCACACTGGCGCTAGCGGCATAGTCTGCCAATGCGCTGCCAGTAGATGGCAAAGCAGAGCTGGTATAAGGTTTACTGTTATAGCTTGGTGAGCTTGAGCTGCTAGTGGTGGTGCTGTTATTACTGGCAGTCAACACATTACCCATGCCATTACCACGTAGCGAGCTGAGCTTGGCGTCTAGGTTGAGGCTCACATCATTAGGGATAATCACCCGCTGCGGGCCTGAGGCATCAACACGCCCTGAGGTGAGCGCGGTATTGAGTCTTTCGAGCTCATCATAACTGACGCCTGTGATTTGTGATACTTCCGATAAACTGACACCATAATTGACGGGCACACTGCGAAAATGCTGACGGTTGGCGATAGCTGGTAGATAGACACCGTACTGCTCAGGCTTGGCAACGATTTCGGCCACTGCCAAAAAGCGTGGCACGTAGTTCATGGTTTCGGTAGGCAGTCTAAGTGACCAGTAATCCGTGGGCAGACCACGAGCCGCATTAGCATCGATGGCTTTTTGCACACGACCGGGCCCTGCATTATAAGCGGCTAACGCCAGCTCCCAACTACCAAACTGGTTGTGCAATGCTGTCAAAAAGTCATAGGCGGCGCGCGTCGACTCGATGACGTCACGGCGACCATCATAAGTGCTGCTTTGATTTAACCCATAAATACGGCCCGTACTAGGGATAAACTGCCATAAGCCTGCCGCTGCGGCACTACTAGTCCCACTTGGGTCATAAGAGCTTTCGATCACAGGCAATAGCGCCAGCTCGGTTGGGATATTACGGCGCTCTGCTTCTCGCACTGTGTGATAAATATAACGACTGGCACGCGCAGTCAAACGGTTTAGATACTCTTGTCGACTGGTAAACCAGCTTTTTTGTGCTTCGATACGCTGGTTATAAATTGGCTGTCCGCCGTTCATACGGTAGCCGGCACGCAAACGATTCCACAAATCACCGTATTGCTGAATGGCAAGTTTGTTGCCTTCTACCATGGTCATGTCTGTCGCTTCTAACAAATCCGCTAACTCATCTAAGCTTTCAGCATCAAGATAAGCGGTAGAGTAATCCGTGGTGGCAGATTTTGCTGCTTGCTTACCAGCACGCTTGGCAACCGTCGCCGAGGTGTTGGTCGCGCCTTTGTTTTTTACCGGCGAGGTATTGCTACAAGCACTGATGAGTAACGTCGATACCGCAAGCGTCAATGGTAACGCAATAAATGAGCGAGAGTTTGAGAGCACAGTAGACATGATATTGGAGGTTTCCTAACGACAAGAAGTAATGAGATAAGTTGCTTGATAGTATAGTCTGCAATGTAAAGCAAAGACCAGTCTGATGTAAAGACCTTAAGCAAAAATTACGGCCGCTCTTTTTTGTGACTTTTATGAATATAAGCATAGATATATAAACAAAACCTTATAAGGAATGGTTATATATCATGGATGAGCTGTATTTATTCACCATCTTAATGATTGATGGTCTTAATTAGCTACTCGTAATCAGATACTATTAATGAAATACTCTTAGTTAATAGTCACTTGTGAGACCGCACGCAATAAGACAGCATTGCCCGTCGAGAGCGTCAAGGTCACCCGCGAGGTGGTGACAAACGAGACCTGCTGACCATCTTTTACCCAGCTTTCATTGGTGGTCACATTGGCTTTGGCCTGTCCACCTGTGATGACGATGTTATCGACAGAGATGTCATAGCGATAATTGGAGGTGTCGTTCCAGCTGTTTTGCAGCAGTTTTAGATAAGCTTCTTTGTCCAGACTGGTTGATTTTCCTTTTCTAGATAAAGAAATCAGCGCATCATCAGAGACCAAACGTGCAACTTGGTTGATGTTTTGGCTGTTCGCTGATGCTTTCATGGCAGCGGCGTAGTTTTTTACCAATGCTTCTGTCATGGTCGCCGCCTGCGCATTGATCGTGATGGTGCTTGCAGCAGCAACGACAGCGGCCACACTGGCACTTTTTATCATCAGAGCCAAAAGCCCGTTTCCCCATACTCGTTTCATGATAATCCTTAGCGATATTATCGGCGTTATGGTCATACATTTTCTATTTATCATACATTTTATATTTATCTATGTATTGATATAGAGACCACAAGCGCATTTATCGTTTGACTAAATAGGCCACCTATACTAAGTATAGGTATTGACGCCTTAATATTGACTTTACGAACCATTTTGGTAATTTTTTTAATCCAAACACGGCAGACTCGTATCATAGTGTGAGACTATCATTCAATTCTCACAGCCATGTGACACCCTGTGTAATTATTGCGAATATCTCTGACGCTGCCATCACGAAGCATACAGTCATATCAAGCCTTACTGATTATTGCAATAAGACTTGATAGCAACAGACACTCAAAGCAGCGAGGTGGCATCGTGAACAGTTACGCTTAGCGCTACGACTTGGCTTCTGAGCCATTGTCTTCAGGCTGTTCATCATCGCTGAGCTTCATACCGAGGCGCTCTACGCGTCTGTCCATCATTTGCCGTGCCAGCGCCTGCATGTCCTCAACACGGTCTATCTCATCGACAATCTCCAGCCCGAGCAAGGTTTCAAACACATCTTCCAACGTCACTAAGCCTTTGACCTCACCATACTCACCCACAGTAATGGCAATGTGGACACGGTTTTTTAGCATTAGCTCTAGCAAGTCAAACAGCTTCATTTTTGAGAATACAAAGGTGATCTCTCGTTTAAACTGGGTCAACGGTTTGTGCATGGCGTGGTTGACTTTGGCCAGCAGCATATCTGTTTTTAGCACAAAACCGGTAATATTGTCCAAATCACCATCATAAATTGGCAAACGCGAAAACGTCAGCTTAGGGCGATCCACCAGCAGCTCAGCCACGGTTTTATTTTCTTCAAAAGCGAGCATCACTGAGCGCGGCGTCATGATGTCCTCAACCTTGATAGCGCCAAAGGCCAGCAAGTTACGGATAATGCGCGACTCTAGCGGGTCTATCTGACCTGACTCCTCACCGATACTGGCCAAAGCAGCAAACTCACGGCGGCTAAAGGTTTGCGGCTCTTTACCGCGCACTAGTAGCTTGGTGAGGCGCTCTGATATCCAAATCAGTGGATACAGCAGTAAGATAATACCGCGGACAAAATAAGCCACCAGACCGCTAAGCTGACGCCAGTACAGCGTGCCCAAAGTCTTGGGAATGATTTCAGACAAAAATAAAATCGCCAGCGTCATAATTGCCGAAAACAGTCCAAACCAAGCACTACCAAAGACGATAGTCGCTTGGGCACCAGCGCCGATAGAGCCAAGCGTGTGTGCCACTGTGTTTAATGTCAAAATAGCGGCCAACGACTGATCGATATTGTCAACTTTTAGGCTTTTAAGCATTTCCGCTTTTTTGGGGTTGCTTTCTTGTACGTCCGCGATAAACGACGGCGTCATACTCAGCAAAACAGACTCGGCTAACGAACATGCAAAAGACACGCCGATGGCCAGTACGACAAAAAATATCAGCAGCATCACACTCAGCGCTGTTGGGGCAGCCGCCGCATCAGCCGCCCAAGCCAGCTGCGGTAGTAGCAAGACGGCAGGCAACGGCAGCACCGCGAGTAACGGCCGACCAAAACGAGCAGGACGACACATCTTTGGGGGAGGTTCTGCTGACTCATCTTGACGACAAGCCCGCGGACGATTTAAACGAGGTACAAACATAAAAGAGGTGGACAAGTTAGGTAACCTAAACAGAAAAGAAGAAAAAAGATAATATCATGAGTACGCGCCGCCAAGCATCTACCGCATAAAAGCTGGTTAACACTCGATAAACAGGCACTCATCGATGGCCACCACCTTGCCTGACAGCTTGTCTTATAAGCAGTTAATAGCCCAGTCAGTCAACAACCAACATCTGGCTGCTGTGCGTGACATTTTATAAGGACAGCTTACCAGCCCTACCCTCTAGGTATTGTGTGGCGGCAATTATTGCCATTTGATAGTAGCATTGATGATAATATTTCACAATAAGCCGCGCTTTTTAAGTGCGATTTTTTAGGTACGCCGTTTATACGCGAGATTTTACGTTTCGTCATATGGGTTTTTGGCTAGCATTTGATGCAGCCAATCGCCCGATATACCAGAGAAAACACACCCAGCTTATGATTAACAGTTACCAAGTCTGGGATTTTTTGTTACTATGCGTCTAATTTTATTATTGTCTATGACTTACTGAGAGTAAATTATGTTGCTATTTATCCAAGCCGCCCATGCGGCTCCAGAAACTGCAGGCGCTGCGTCAATATTTGGCCAGATCTTATTGCCTGTCGCTTTTTTTGCGATTTTTTATTTTTTGGTCATTCGCCCGCAGTCTAAGCGTACCAAAGAGCATCGTGCTATGGTCAATGCGCTGAGTGTCGGCAATGAGATTATCTTTGCCGGTGGTCTGATGGGCCGTATCAAAGACATCGAGGGCGACTATGCTGTCGTCAGTTTGAACAACAACACAGATGTGAAGATACAGCGCGCTTCTGTCATCTCAGTCTTGCCTGCTGGCACTATCGAGAGCGTATAATTATCAGCCGTGCTGTATTTATGATCGTGCGCTCGTCGTACTGATAAATACGTACGTGCCTAAAAAATGACCGTACCTTGTCTACGGTCATTTTTCGCTATAAAGTAGCAAAACCTTGCATTTTATAATGCCAAAGACGGCGATAAGTTGTCAGCTTTATGTTATCGACAATGTATCGATAACAGATATTTTAGATGACGGCGCAAAGCGTCATCTGTATTATTTGCTTTATTGTTTTATGCTTTATTATCATCGCGGATGATCGCAATGGTACATGACAACGACTGCCAAATACGGCACTCGGCCATTGCTATCGCTAACTTCCCATCTGCTAACTTGTGGCCTACGTCGCCAGTCGTTTATCAACCTAAAGAAGTGATTATGCAATATCCCGCTTGGAAATACTTACTCATCGCCGTCGTGCTTATCATTGCCGGTCTGTATGCTGCGCCCAACCTCTATCCTGACGAACCTGCCGTACAAATTACCAGTGCCGCCGCAGGTACTCAGCTGTCTGAAGGTATTTTGACTGAGTCACAAAGCCTCCTTACTGAGGCAGGTCTGGACAGTCATGATGGTACGTTTGAGGGCAACAGTGCGCTGGTACGCCTAAAAAACCCTGTCGATCAGCTCAAGGCGCAAGAAGTACTGCGCCAAAATCTGGGCGAGGACTATGTTGTGGCGCTCAACTTAGCACAGACCACGCCAGAGTGGCTACGTAGCATCGGCGCAAAACCGATGAAACTTGGTCTAGATTTGCGCGGCGGTGTGCGCTTTGTCCTCGAAGTCGATATGGATAAGGCTCTCGAGCAGCGCTTAAGTAGTGCGAGCCGTGATATGCGCCGTGAGCTACGTGCTGAACGAGTGGCGGTCAAGGGCATCAAAACTGAAAACCAAAGTGTCGTACTGCATTTTGCCGATACGGACGCGCGTAACCGTGCTCAAAACATCCTACAAGGCTCAATGGGCAATACCTTTAGTTTGCAGTCTTCGATTGATGAGCAAGGCCCAGCGCTAATCTTGGCATACAATGACGCCACCCTCGATGAGATCAACAGCTACGCGGTCAATCAAAACCTCACGACCCTACGTAATCGTATTGCAGAGCTGGGCGTGACTGAAGCTCTCGTACAGTCACAAGGCGCTAGCCGTATCGTGGTCGAGCTACCTGGCGTACAGGACACAGCCGAGGCCAAACGTGTCCTTGGACGTACGGCAAACCTTGAGTTCCGCATGGTCGCTGAAGACGCTGATACCTACACAGGTGGCATTCCACCAGCAGGCACTGAGGCTTTTCCCTTTGAGACGCTCGATGGCCCTCCAGTACTGCTAGATCGTCAAGCCATCGTCACAGGTGATAAAGTCACCAATGCACAGACAGGCGTCGACGAAAACGGCTCGCCTGAAGTGAGCATCACGCTAGACAGTGCTGGCGGTAAGCTAATGCAAAATGCCACCCGTACTGCTGTTGGCAAACAGATGGCGGTTTTGTTTATCGAAAACAAACAAAGAATCACCTATGAAGAAGACCCAGAGACTGGCGAGACCGTCGAAGTACGCACGCCTTACGCTGAGACAAAGGTCATCAACCGCGCCAATATTCAAGCGGTACTTGGCTCATCTTTCCGCATCACGGGGCTAGATAGTAGTGCTGAAGCAGCTGAGCTGGCGCTGTTATTACGCTCAGGTGCTTTAGCGGCTCCGATGTACTTCGTCGAAGAGCGCACCATTGGCCCATCACTCGGGCAAGAAAACATTGAAAAAGGCTTATTTTCGACGCAGGTCGGTTATTTGTTGGTCTTTGCCTTTATGATTGTTTTTTATCGCCTCTTTGGTGTCATCGCCAACGTGGCCCTAGCGGTAAACGTCATTATTATCATCGCTATTATGTCGATTTTAGGTTCATCACTTACCCTACCAGGCATTGCAGGTATCGTTTTGACCATCGGTATGGCGGTCGATGCCAACGTCCTGATTTTTGAGCGCATACGCGAAGAGCTAGCCAACGGCGTACGGCCAAAATCCGCTATCGTGGCAGGATTTGATCGCGCCTTTAGTAGTATTTTTGATGCCAACCTCACCACGTTGTTGGTGGCGTTTATCTTGTTTGCCATCGGTACAGGCCCGATCAAAGGCTTTGCGATTACGTTAGCTATCGGTATTGTCAGCTCACTATTTACCGCCATCTTGGTGACACGTGCGTTGGTACAAATTGCTTATGGTAAGCGTAAATCTATCAAACGTTTGAGCATCGGTTAGGAGAACACTATGGCGATCGATAAGAACAACCCTTTAGAACAAAACAATCCAGATCGAAATGGTCCAGGCGGCTCAAACACAGACGCTAGCAGCACACGCCGCCGCAAAAAACCACGCCGTGATGGCAAAGGCAGCAACAACCAAGCCAAATCAAAAAAAGCACGCCGCGGCAATAGCGGTGATAACGCCGCGCAAACGCTCAGCACCCAAGCCATCGATCCAAATCTGGATATAGGTGATGCAGAGGACTATGCAGCAGCGCAAGCAGAAGGCGGTATCAAAGCGATAGGCGATCAGCGCATCATTCCATTTATGAAGATAGAAAAGCCAATGGCGCTTTTATCGCTCTTGATGGTCATTGGTAGTATCATTGCAATTGCGGTCAATGGCCTAAACCTAGGCCTTGACTTTACCGGAGGCGTCTCAGCAGACGTACGCTATGAGCAACCTGTCGAGCAAGTAGAGGTCGTACAGGCTTTAGCCGATGGTGGCTTTGATGATGCTGTGGTACAGTATTTGGGTACTCGAGAAGAGCTACTGGTACGCCTACCGCCGCAGTCTGATAATGTCGATGGACTAAATGCCAGCTTGACCCAAGCATTGGCACTGCCCGATAATGCTGCTGATATCAGCAACGTCAATATCATCGGTAGCCAAGTGGGCAACGAAGTGTATTTAAACTCCGTCATGGCGTTGGCACTGGCGCTGGTTTGTATGCTCGGTTATGTGGCCCTACGTTTCCAATTTAAGCTATCATTGGGAGCGGTGCTTTCGCTGTTTCATGACGCCATCGTTACTATTGGTGTCTTTGCCCTATTCGGCTTTCCATTTGATTTGACGGTGTTGGCTGCTATTTTGGCCTTGATCGGTTACTCATTGAACGATACTATTGTCGTCTATGACCGCATTCGCGAAAACTTCCGCCGCGTCCGTGGGATCTCACCGCGACAGACGATTGACCTGTCTTTGACAGAGACGTTGCGCCGTACGATTATGACCATCTCAACCGTGTTACTTGTGGTATTGGCCATGATGTTCTTAGGCGGTGATGGACTATACTGGTTCTCAGTAGCGCTATTTATTGGTCTACTGGCTGGTACGTATTCATCGACTTACATCGCAAGCTCAATCCCACTACGTATGGGACTGTCACGTGACGACTTTATTGTAAAAGTAAAGCCTGAGTTTGAAGAAGAAATCGTGACGTTTAACGATCCAAAAATGTACGAATAAAGCCGTATTTGGCCATGATGGCATTCTCTTATCTCATGGCCAACTGACAACATAAACACAAAATTTGTATCTTTAATACAATAATAGCGTGTAAAAAGAAGCACCTGACTCACCAGCTGTGAGTCTAGGTGCTTTTGTCTTTTTGCTGCGTTTACGGACTACTGACCACAATCAGGTCAATATAAGACAGCCTCAGCCAGCAAAAAGACGTATGTCTATCACGTATTATCATATTGTATGTCGATTTTATTTAGCATCGCCTACGACAGCGCACTGTCTTGAACAAAGGGCATAAAACGGGTCAAAAATGTCAGTTACCGCCTCCTCTGCTAACGCCTTACCACCGATTGATACCCGCTACGCGCGCATCATCGCAATTGCGCTGCCAGTTTTGCTGGCAAATCTGGCCATGCCGCTACAAAGCGTGATCGATACGGCCATCGTCGGCAATATGAATGATACTGCTAAGCTTGCAGGTATGGGGCTTGCGATACAATTGCTGTCTTTACTCCTGGTTAGTTTTAACTTTTTACAATATGCATCGTCTGGGCTATCCGCGCAAGCTCTGGGGCAACTGGACATAGCAAGCAAAGATGAAAACACACTTGATTATCATCCTATCACTCCTTTATTGTCCATCTTACAGCGTGCTTTATTATTAGCCACGGCCATCGGCTTGGTATTGCTGCTGGCAAAACCTTGGCTGATAGATTTTGGTCTACAGGCACTATCGGCCAATCCTGAAAGTGGCCGCGCGGCCAAGACGTATTTGGATGTGCGTTTTTGGGGTGTCATCGCCGAGCTGATGAACTTTGCTTTTATTGGCTGGTTTGCAGGGCAAGGCAAAACCCGTTATATGCTGTATCAGCAGGGCTTTATCGCCGTGCTCAATATTGTCCTAACGCTGTTTTTTGTCTTTGGGTTACAGATGGAGCTGGTCGGGGTGGCACTGGGCACCACCATTGCGTTTTGGTCAGGTGTATTATTGGCTTTATGGCTGAGCTGCCGGCACCTAAAGATATCTTGGCGGACCTTGTTTTGTGCTGATCGCCAGCACTTTACTAAAGATAAAATGCTTAGGCTATTTTCGCTGAATAAAGACATCTTTATACGTACGCTGATTCTCACGTTAAGCTTTGCTTGGATTACCCGTCTATCTGCTCAAAGTGGCGATGTTATATTGGCTGCCAATGCCATATTATTACAAGTATTGAGCATATCAGCCTTTGCCTTAGATGGCGTCGCTGTATCAGCTGAGACGCTGAGCGGACAGGCAGCTGGGCGACGCGACTGGGCAAGCTTTCGCGTCGTTATCAAGCGCACTGGGGTCGTCAGCTACACACTGGCTATCTTATTAAGCGCGGTTTGGTGGCTGGCCATGCCTATCTACCTGCCATTTATGACCAATATCGAGGCTGTATTTCGCTTAGCTGACCAATATCACTGGTATGCGGTGCTCTTACCCTTAGTCGGTGTGGGCGCGTATTGGCTGGATGGCATATTTTTTGGTCTAACTGCTGGTAAGGTGATTCGGAATGCCGCGCTTATATTAGCAGCTGTATTTTTTCCGCTGAGCTGGCTACTCTATCAGCAGTGGGATATGACTGGTATTTGGCTCAGTGTCTGGAGCCTATTGCTACTCAGACTTATCATTTTAATAGGTTTTTTATATCGGGCTCATCAGACAGGCGATTATGAAAAGCTCCAAATAGACGCGTAAGGCGGTATTTGCTCCGATGTTGATATCGTCAGTTCAATATAAAAACGTTATAGCAAGTTAATAAAAAAAGTCAGTAAGAAAATTAGGATGTCACGTGACTACTCAATCAAAACCATTACATCAGCAGCATAGGACCCACTACGACTGGGCCGAGGGATTTAAAAAAAGTTTGCCTGTGGCAATGGGTTATCTGCCAGCGGGGATAGCCTTTGGTGTGCTCGCGCAGGTGGCGGGCGTCCCTATATGGGCGACCATTATGCTCAGTGTCGTACTCTATGCAGGCGCCGCTCAGTACGCCTGCTTGCCCATGCTAAGTGCCGGCCTACCGATTGGCAATATGGCAACCAATATTGCCGCAATTAACCTGCGTCATGTGTTTTATGGAATGCCATTGCTCCACTCTCTTCCGCAAAATAAAATCGCCAAAACCTACTGTTTGTTTGCCTTGACCGACGAGACATTTTCGGTGATGACCAGCCTACCTCAGGAGTCAAGGCGGTCGCTCATTTTACCCATTAGCCTGTTTAACCAAAGCTGGTGGGTGTTGGCGGGCGCGATCGGCGTGATGATCGGCAGCACCCTTAGTGATATGGTGCCGCATTTAGATTTTGCGCTGGTCTGTCTGTTTGCGATATTGGCCTATGAGCAGTTTCAGAGCATCAAACGCTATTTTCCTATTGGCATTGCCATTGTTGCGCTACTGATTGCCTCACTATTTACCAGTAACTGGTTATTATTGATGGCCATTTTTATTTGTATGTTGATGATTTTGGCACGTGGTTTTTGGGTACAGCGCGGTATAAAAGGAGACGCTCATGAGCAGTAGTTATCTGATTTTAGCCACCTTTGCGATGGCTGCAGTGACCTTTGTCACGCGTGCACTCCCCGCTTTGATACCAAAAAAGCTGCTGGACACGCCGTGGCTACACCGTTTAAACGAAAGCCTGCCCTTATCAGTGATGGTGCTGCTTATCCTCACCAGCCTTTCTTATCAAAACTTATCAGTGACCACCGGTATGCATAGCGCAGAGCTACATTTGCTGATGGCACAGATTGGCGCGCTACTGTTGGTGCTACTGGTTTATCATATCAGCCGTCAGTTATTGGTCAGTATGGTCGTTGGTATCGCTACCATTAACGGGCTGCTATGGCTGTTTACTCAGTTTTTGGGCTAACAGTTTTATAGTAGCACCGCTTTATCTTTATCTTTATCTTGTGATGAAAAAGGCTGAACTCTGATGAGAGTCCAGCCTTTTTATTAGATACTATGAGCGGCTGCTCAGTGAGACATTGATATTATAGCTCTTCGACGCCCATCATATCGACTGGCGTATCGGCGACGATTTGCACGCCTTTTTTACCTGTTTTGGCAGTGTCGCTGCGCTGCTCTTGTAGATGGTCAAGATAGGCTTCGTTGATTTGACCTGTGATGTAGCAGCCATTAAACACGGCACAATCAAACCCTTCTACTTTGCTGTACTTGGTGTCCTTGACCGCGTCAATCAAATCCTCTAAATCTTGGAAAATCAAACGATCAGCACCGATGATATCTCGTACTTCCTCTACCGTATGACCAGAGGCGATCAGCTCGCTACGCACCGGCATATCGATACCATACACGTTTGGATACTTGACTGGCGGCGCGGCACTGGCAAAAAACACCTTGTTGGCACCAGCATCACGCGCCATCTGGATGATCTCGTGACAAGTCGTACCACGGACGATAGAGTCATCTACCAACAGTACATTTTTACCCTTAAACTCGAGCGGTACTGCACTGAGCTTTTGACGGACAGATTTTTTGCGCTGCTGCTGACCTGGCATGATAAAAGTACGCCCGATATAGCGGTTTTTCATAAACCCTTCACGGTACTTGACGTTCATCTTTAGCGCCAGCTCCATCGCAGAGGTGCGCGAGGTGTCTGGAATAGGAATCACCACGTCGATATCGTGATCGTCGCCCCACTCTGCAAGGATTTTGTCTGCCAGTTTTTCGCCCATGCGCAAGCGTGATTTGTAAACCGAGATGTTGTCCATAATAGAGTCTGGACGGGCAAAGTAAACATACTCAAAGATACAAGGTGTGTATTCTTTTTGCTCAACACATTGATGGGTATGCAGCTTGTGATCCAAATCGATAAAAATTGCTTCGCCTGGTTTGACATCACGAATAATGCTAAAGCCTGACCCTGTCAATGCCACAGACTCAGATGCCACCATGTATTCGGTGCCACCGTTGGGTGCCATGCGCTTACCAAAAATCAGCGGACGAATACCGTTTGGATCACGAAACGCCAATAAGCCGTGACCTGTGATCAAAGCGACCACGCCATAAGCGCCTTCGCAGCGGCTATATACCGCTTTTACCGCTTCAAAAATATCGTCAGCGCTTGGGTTGGTTTTGCCCAAGTTTTGCATCTCATGCGCTAGTACGTTGAGCAGGACCTCAGAGTCAGAGTCGGTATTTAGATGGCGACGATCTTCGATGTACAGCTCTTTTGCCAAACTCTCAGCATTGGTTAAATTACCATTGTGTGCCAAGGTGATGCCATAAGGCGAGTTGACATAAAATGGCTGAGCTTCTGCGCTGCTAGAGGTGCCCGCTGTTGGATAGCGTACGTGGCCGATACCAAATTTGCCGACCAGCTTGATCATATGACGGTTCATAAACACATCACGGACCATGCCGTTTTCTTTACGCAGATAGAGTCGTCCATCTTGCAACGTCACAATACCTGCTGCATCTTGCCCGCGATGCTGTAGCATCGTCAAGCCATCATAAAGAATCTGATTGACTGGCTCATGAGCTGCAACCCCAACGACTCCACACATAGTTTTATCCTATTTTGACCCATACATTAGTACTACAATGACGACGAGACTTTAGAGCGGCCTGTTTAACAGCCAGCATCGCCTTGCCATCTACCTGATGATATCTCTTACTACACTGATGTGTTATTTGTCAAAAACGCCCGCTATCGACTCTAGAATGTCGATTGCCCGTTTATGAGCTGTAATTGCTATCAAATCATTTTTTATCAAGGAAGAATACGAAGATAATGTCATAAAATTTGGTCTAACCAAAATTGGCCGATGATATCGAACGCTTAAGACTGATTGACCTGATCCCACGCCATGCCCAGTACATCTGACACCAAGGCTTTACCCATCGGTGCATAAGGCAATAGCTCTGGCGCGAGGACGGACGTTTGCCACTGCGGCATTTGTACCAGCAGAGGCGCGCTGACACTCAGCACCACCAAGACCATCAGTACGTTTTTTGCCGCGCCAAGTACGCCGCCTGCCATTTTATCCAACACACCCAAACGCAGCGTCTGAAGAACACCGGAGAATACAAAAGCAACCAAGTGCATAATGGCCAAAATAACAATCACCACCAATAAAAACGCCATGGCTATCTGCAAAACAGGGTTTTGTACCACACCCACCAGCTGCGGAGCAATCGAACCTGCCAACCGAGTGGCGGTGATCAGGGCGACAAACCAGCCCAGCAAACCTACTGCCGTCTTAATCAGCCCCACCTGAAAGCCGCGCCAAAGTCCAACCAAGACGACGATAGCAATCACGATATCCAAACCACTCATGTCCTATGCCTCATTGGTTGTATCATCTGTATGGTGAGAGAGTGCCGCTGATGACATGCTTTAGCTTTCCATGGCGTCATAATAGCCGCCGATCGCCTGAATACAAGACTGTACCAGACCCGGCCCACGATAGATAAGCCCAGTATATAGCTGTATCATATCGGCTCCTGCTTCGATTTTTTTGACCGCTTTGGCACCGCTGTCGATACCGCCAACCCCAATCAGTGCCACTTTGCCTTCTAGCTGATCTGAGAACTGCTGCAATATCTGGGTACTGGTATGGCTCACAGGACGACCTGATAGCCCGCCTGCTTGGTCGCCATCTCGCAGATCCTCCACCCCGACTCGGCTCAGCGTGGTATTGGTTGCGATTAGACCGTCAATCTCAAAGTCTATTAATTGCTGCGATATATAGTCAACTTGTAACGGCTCTAAATCTGGAGCGACCTTTAGCACCAATGGCACATAAAAGCCATATTCGCTAGCCAGCTGACTGTGGCGGTTTTTGATCGTATGCAGCAGCTGCGTCAGTGCTTCACCACTTTGCAAATCGCGTAAGTTTTTGGTGTTGGGCGAGGAGATATTGACCGTAATATAAGAGGCATGCGGATAGACACGCTCAAGACAGTATACATAGTCATCGGCCGCCTGTTCTACAGGGGTGTCGGCGTTTTTACCGATATTAATTCCGATATTGCCTTTGTATTTACACCGCTTAACGTTTTCTATCAGATAATCAACGCCCTGATTATTAAACCCCATACGATTGATAATCGCATCGGCTTGTTTGATTCTAAAGAGTCTGGGCTTCTCATTGCCCGCCTGCGCTCGAGGCGTGACGGTCCCGACCTCAATAAAGCCAAAACCCAGCTCCGCCAGCGCATCGATATAATCGCCGTTTTTGTCCAGTCCAGCGGCCAACCCTACAGGGTTGGAAAACTGCAATCCCATACAGTCAGTAGGCTGCATCAACTGACCATAGGCCAACCCCAATACACGCGCTCTGTGCGCTTTGTCCAATAAAGACAGTGTCATCTCATGGGCGTGCTCAGGATCCATATTAAACAAAAAAGGGCGAAGTAAGGCATAAGACATAATGGTGGCAGACCCTGCTCGAAAGTTATGGTGAATGAAAAGTGCGGATAAGATCAAGCGCTGCGATTATATCAGCTTAACAGAAATAAGAGCAAAGTTTCATGGGCTAAATTTTTATATTAAGGCACAGGGCGGTTGTCTGTGAGTGCAATCCAGCCTCTGATGATTCGGTAGAGATGCCAAATAAAAGTAAACAGCATTATTAGCAATCCCACCCCTGCCAGTAGTACCGAACCGATGGCCATGTTGTTGCTACTATCGGCCAACATACTCACCCCAAATCCACCGAGCGCAAAGGCAATAATAACAATGCCCAAGACAAACCAAACAATACTGTACCAAAAAGTCTTGATTTGCCAATCAAAATGAGTAGCAAGCCATGAGCCATCGGCATCATGACGCTTGGCATAGTTCATCACGATCGGCATAATCCACAGCAGACCTGCGGTAAAATAACTGACCACATAGAGCAGATAAGTGATGTGATTGTAGGTGATTAAGGAGCGGCGTTTGTCGCTATTCATAGTATCCTTCGCCTGATTGTTATTGTTATTCATAGGATAATTGGCCATTGTACGCATCCATATCTGACAGTGACTGATACTTAGTTCATTGTGTCAAACAAAGGGGGTTTCAATGGTGCATCTATCAATAGCCTGCTGTAGATGACTCTGTAGCTAATAACTCTGTAGCGTGAGCGCCGTGATTGACGCTCATAGATGACTCACTGAGCGATGGTCGCTTGTACTTGTATCAGCTGACTGGTTAAATCCTGTTGCATCGATAGCTGAGTAAACTGCCAACCTTGCTGCTGCAGCTTGGCAAGTGCGCCACTGACCACCGCTTGACTAGCATGATTAAAGCTGAGCTGTACCGCATCGCCCGCCGCGACGACTTGCGCGTTGGCAATGCCTGAGTGACTAAGTAGCGTACTGACGCGGCTGGCAGGCGGCATGGCCGCTGCGCCGTCTGGAGCAGCAGATGCAGTGAGCGCCTGACTGTCGATATTGCCTGCCTGAGCACGCAGCCAAAAATAGTCAGCCACTTGCGCTTGATAGGCGTTTTTACTGTCTGTTGCTGCTTGATGCATACTATAGCCACCATAACCGCCCACAAACACCAATAAAAACACAGACAGTACCGTTAGCGCTAGCTGATCGCGTGATGGCAAGGCATGCCAGCGCGACGATAAGGTGTTTCGGTAATGACTAAAGCGCTCCAATAAAGCATTGTCCTTTATCAGCTTACTCGGCTCAGCAATGCTGTTGCGGCTCTTGGCACGGCGCTGTAAACGTTTCATTTTCTACCTTTTGCTGATTTTGCGATAAGTAAGAAAGACTTAGACTATGAGGTCGCCGTGGCCGCTTGCAAGTCCGCACTCTCTGCGACCGCTACTGTGATCTGACCACTGAACTGCCCTTGCTCAGTGCTATTGACCTGAGCCAGCTTTGCATCGATGCCTTGGGCGACCAAGGTGCTGGTAAACTGGTCAAGACTACCACGATCAGAAGCAATCAAGGTAAAACTCAGCGCAGAGGGCTGCATCACCAAAGCTTGTGCATGCAATGAAGACTGTTTGATCAATGGCGATATCCGTGCCAGTGTCGCCATATGAGACGCTTGTGCTTGACTGTCATGGCGCAGTTTTGATTGCAGCTGTATTTGTAGCTTGTTGCGACTGCTCAGTGGCTCGTTGGCAAACCAAGAGTTATACTGATTTGCAATCTCAGCTTTGGTCGCCGTGGCTGCCTGATGGTACTGATACCACTGCACGCCATCGGTTGCTATTTGTAGCACTAGCGCTGCCAACGCCACCATCATCGCCACCCGCAAATACGGCGATAACTGAGAATCTGCGGATTTTACAAAGAAATTTAGCGCATGGCGCTCAGGGCTTTCAAGTGGTACTGGGGAGTCAGATAGCGGCGTCAGCAGCAGCTGATGATCAGCGATAAGCGCAGCGGTGCAGGCAAACCAATCAGACCGAGCGTCCAGCTCGTCTGGCTGTTCTATAGCGGTGATAGGCGGCAAAAGGCTCACCTCGCTTAAGTGCGGAAAACGCTCAAAAATCAGCGGTAAATAACTGACCGCCATGCCCTGCCATGCAGACTGGCGCAGCAAAGTGGTTTGCTCGTCTTGATAAAGCGTGATTTGCTGACCGGCCTGCTCCGTTGGCGCAGGCAATAACAAAAAATCAGGCAATAGTGCGATAAGGCTCATGCCAGCCAACTGCGCGCTTTGTTGCCATGAGTCGATATCGCTCTGCGCCAAGGCATACAATTGATGACGCTCAGCGTGACTGATCTGGCGAACGGCCAACTGCTCCACAGGAGTCAAGGACATCTCTTCAAACAAATACTGCTTGCCACTATTGCCCAGCTGCTTGAGCTGGGCAGTATTTAGCTCAGTATCTACCTGCAATACATGACTGGATGGAAAGTACAGGCAGACCGCATTTTTTCCATTGGCTTTATAATTACCATACCTCTCTTGTAGCTGCTGCCACCCCTCAACGCTTTGCCAGTGTTGGAGGTCTTCATGCCAGACAGCCAGTGGGCTATGCTGCGCCCGTAACCAAACATGTATCACTAAGCGTGTCCTTAATCATTAAAGCATTTATCAAAGGTAGGTGGCGTTATTGTGTAGACAACCGCTACTGGGTGACGATCATAGTCACGGGCAAAACACGCATCACATCAAACAAGCTAATAAGGTTGCTTTGGTACAAAGCGATCCGTTTCCCGCGCCATGCCAGCCATCACAAAGTCCATCTCAAACACTCGTGCTTCTGCCAAGGCAAACGACTCAGGATACTCCCCTATCAGCAGTCCTGCGATGTGAGCGACGATTGACATATGACACACCACAACCAAGCACTCGGCTTCAATATGACCAAGGTCGATCAAGGCTTGATGCGCATCATCTGCTGGCGTAATGTTATCTAGTATGACAAAGGGCACTGTTGGCGCACAGGCTTGAAGCGCGGCCAAGGTTTGCTGCGCTCTATCATAAGGACTCACGACAAACTGATCTGGCTGATAGCGCGTCATCACGAACTCTGCCGTTTGCGCCGCCTGCTCTCTACCCAGATCTGTCAGTTGACGCGCGCTGTCTGGCCGCGTGTCGTTCTCTGCTTGACCATGACGTACCAATATAATTTTCATAAGCTTCCTTAATGCCGCCTAAGCGCTGCATACCTATTGCGAGTTTTTAGCAAGTCGGCTTTTTATTTGGCGTATTATTTGTCTTTATCACTGTCCTTGTCAGCGGTTTTGCTGGCTGAGCTTTTCATATGTGCCGTCAGCGCTGCATTACTATGATCATGCGCCATCACAAACTCGACATCGCTACGAAACCCAGCTTCCATCAGATGCAAAGCCACACCCAAGGCGGCCTTGTCTTCATAAATGACAGCGTAGAGGGCATGAGTGATGGGCATATAGATGCCCTCGCGGGTGGCTTTTTCGTGCACTTGCTGGATGGTATTAACCCCTTCCGCGGTCTGACCCAGCTTTTTGACTGCCGCATCGATATTCATACCACGGCCAAGCATATTACCGATACGAAAGTTGCGACTGAGCTCTGAGTTACAGGTTGCGTATAAATCACCAACGCCTGATAGGCCTAAGAATGTCAATGGATTGGCCCCCGCCTCGACCCCGAAACGGCTCATCTCAGCCAAAGCGCGGGTCAATATCATGGCCTTCGTGTTTTCGCCGACTTCATAGGCCGCTGCCATACCCATAGCAATCGCATAAATGTTTTTGAGCGCGCCGCCCAGCTCTACGCCTTTTACATCATCACTGGCAAATACCCGAAAAAACGCACTATGCAGCGCTGCTTGCACTGCGTGACGCAGCGGTTCAGACTCACTCGCAATCACCGTAGCAGAGGGCATGTTTTTCATGATTTCTATGGCCAGGTTGGGCCCTGACATCACGCCAAAATTCACCTCTGGCAACTCTTCTTTGATGATGTCACTCATCAAGGCAAACGTGTCTTTTTCCATACCTTTGGTCAAAGAAACAATGGATTGCCCACTGATAAAAGGCGCGATGTTTTTTAGTGTCTCACGAAAGGCCAAACCAGGCACCGCAATAAAAATAATGTCTTTGTCTTTGACTGCGGCGGCCAAGTCATGACTGTATTTTAAGCGATCATCAAGCTTATGTCCTGGCAGATATTTTTTGTTGGTTTGGGTTTTTGCCATCGCCTTCACAGTGCGCTTATTGCGCACCCAAAGCGTGGTATCACAGCCATTCCGCGCCGCGAGGTTTGCCATGGCGGTACCAAAACTGCCGCCGCCCAAAAACGCCAAACGCAGCTTGGTCGGATTGCTATGGATTTTGGCCATGTTTTTTGCAACGGCAGACTCTACTGCACTGGGATTGAGCTTTTTACGGCCCAGACCTGATTTGGTGGCGCGCTCGATGATGCCTGCCAGCAGACTGTTTTGTTTGTCAGAGCTTTGCTTATCCGTGTCATTATGCTCGTTATTGGTGTCTTTATTACTGTCGTTAGGGCTAGTCATGTTCTGGTATCCGTGTTGACTGACTGATTATAAGTAGCATTATCGTGATTGAAAACCAAGATGCCGGCTGTGTTTATTATATATCGTGGGCATCTAAACCAAAGCGCCTGTACGCCTTATGACTCAAAACGTATGAGCGGTTCAATGTCAATGGGCTTGCGTGTAGGCTCATCCTTAGGACTGGTGCCAGTATAAACAAAAGCCGTAATATAATCATCTGGCCCCACGCCAAAGTATGCCTTGACCGCAGGCTCATTACAAAGCAAGCCTGTCCGCCATACCGTACTAAAGCCTTGTGCCTTTAGAGCCAGTAGCATATTTTGGACAGCGGCGCCTGCGCTGAGCAGCTGCTCAAAAGGCGGCACTTTTTTGTGTGCTTGCATGTTGGTCACGACCGTTATGATAACAGGTGCACGTAGCGGCATGGTATGAGTTTTTTCGATGGTTTTTTCGGTCAGCACTTCACCTTGTTGTGCAGCCTGTGCCTTTGCGGCGCTCACCAATGCCGCGCCCAACTGACGACGCGCCTCACCTTCGGTCACGATAAACCGCCACGGTTGCAGCTTTTTGTGGTCAGGCGCTGTGGCCGCACAGGCGATTGCTGCTTCTATCTGAGCACGGGTAGGTGCAGGCGTGTCTAGATTGCCCATGCTGCGCCTCGAGCCAATCCAGCCGATCATCGCGTCGCTATTGACTGGCATATCATCCGTGTCGATACTTTGTATAGACTGCTTTTTATTATTTTTATCAGAGGTAGTCATTACCGCTCCTTATTTACTTTGTGGTCACAGACGGGTTGCATCAAGCTTTGATAATCCTTAAAGCTATTTTTTACTCAAAACGACTAAAAACCATTGCATGCGCACACAATATCACGCCTTTGTTATACCTTTAACACACCCTTGCATTCAACAGCTATTACTGTACTCAACAGCCATTGCCGCTACGCAGCCTCTTCGGTGCGATGCTCCGTACGCAGGTAGTCTTCTGATTGCATCTCAAGCAAACGCGAACGTGTACGTTCAATCTCAAAAGCCAGTTTTTCTCCTTGATAGAGCTCAAGAATAGACTGCTCGGCACGCACCAGTAGCTTGACACGGCGATCATAAAACTCGTCGACCAGATAAATAAAGCGCCGCGTTGGATCACGTAAATCATCGTCTAAGGCTGGCACCACATCGACCAGCACCGTACTAAACTGTTTGGCGATTTCGATAAAATCTGCAGCAGAGCGCGGCTCCATACACAAGTGTCTAAAGTCACAAAACAAGATATCTTCGGTGCGGGCGTTGACCTTAATCGAGCGGCCATTGATGACGATGGGCTCTTTGCTGATTTTTTGGTTGTTAGAGAGGCTGGCAAAACGGTTGGCCAGCCAATGATGATTGGCCTTGGTCAATGGTGACTCATACAGCTCAGCTTGCTGCAGTACCCGCAAACGATAGTCAATGCCTGAGTCGATATTCATCACCGTAGTATGGTGCTCGACCTCAGCAATCGCAGGCAAAAAGCGGTCACGGTGCAGGCCGTCTTTATACAGTCCTGCTGGCTCGATATTGGAGGTGGCGACCAACGTCACGCCGCGATTAAACAGCATGGTAAACAAATCGCCTAAGATCATGGCATCAGAGACGTTGGAGACAAAAAACTCATCAAAACAAATCACCACCGCTTCTTTGTAAATAATATCAGCGACTTTTTCGAGTGGATCACTTTGACCTTGGAGCGCGTTAAGCTCTTGGTGCACGCGCTGCATGAAATGATGAAAGTGCTGCCGCATCTTACGCTCGATGGTCAACGAGTCATAAAACATGTCCATCATCCACGTCTTACCGCGGCCTACCCCGCCCCACATATACAGACCCTTTGGGGCAGCAGGCTTGGATTTCAAAAAGCTAAAAAAGCGCTTTTTTTGTGGCACGCTGTCACTGAGCTGATGATACAACTCATCGAGATAGCTCATGGCCTGATATTGCTGTTCATCTCGCGTAAACTCACCTGTGCTGATGGCTTGCTCGTAGCGTTGCAACGGGGATAAACTCATAATGCGACTCATTGTTTAATAAAATTTATTTAATAAAATCAAATGGTTGTATTTTTACCATTGTATATAGCTGACGCGGCGCTCATAGCAATCGGTCCTAGCTATCGTCCAGAAAAGCTATCATTAGAAAAACTATCATCCAGAAATACTGTGGTGCTCAAGCAGTTTTTTTAATTCAGACAAACGCCCATGAAAAAAGTGCCCCGCCCCATCGACCACACTGACGGCGATACCCAGACGATCCGCAAATGCTTGCATCTTAGCAGGGTCAATCACCTCATCAGCATTACCATAAATCTCAAAGGTCTTATCAGCAGGTAAGTCGATATCACTACTGTCGTTTTTTTCTACCGATGGCGCGATAAGCGCGATATTTATAAGCTCAAAATCGCTCACGTCCCAGATATGTGAGGCCTCAAGCACTTGTTCGGCGACGCGCGCGGTGACATACCCGCCAAAGGAAAAACCGCCTAACCACAGCTTTCGCGCGCCGGTTTGCTCAGCGATCCATTGTAGCACGGTCATCGCATCGACGACTTCGCCATCGGCATAGTCATGCTCGCCTGTGGACTGACCGACACCGCGAAAATTAAACCGCACCACATGCATGCCACTATCGCGAGCAAAGCGGTACATGGTCGTGACCACTTTGTTATTCATCGTCCCATCAAACAAAGGGTTGGGGTGACAAAGCAGCGCCACCGTATCGGTATTGGGATCGTTAGGGTTGTCTTGTTGCCAGAGCGCATCGACCTCGAGCACGCCAGCAGGAGCAGGAATCAGGTGCATATTATTACTTACTTAATTAAGAATGAATGTCTCAATTATCCTAGATATGGTTTATATTTCAAGTGATTTGCTGTACAGACGCCTTAGGGCGTGTCCTCAATTCAATCAATAGCCATCTAAATGGGCTAAAAATGGCTAAATCTGGCCAAACGGTGTCAAATAGCTGACTAATATCTCAATATTATCTGCGCTATTTTCCTTGTTTGACGGCGATTTATCTCATTTTTATCGCCATTTTTAAAATGAGGAAACACCCTAGTAACCGCCTAAATGCCTATAAGTAAGACAACGGTAAGAGCGCACACAATAACTACCTAGACACCAAAGCGCCGAATGGGTTAGATTCATACTGATTGTGTAGTGGTGACTGGCAAAGCGTCAGTGCCATTTATCATCATTAAAATACTCAACGTCTAAATTGAGGAATACATTATGATTACTATGAATAAAACCGCCGCTTTTGGTGCCACATTGGCCGCCGCACTTGCTTTGAGCGCTTGCCAAAGCACCCCGTCATCACCGGTCATTCAACGCGCCAACGCTACCTACGAAACCACCGGTATCGCCGATACAAAAGTTAAAGCACAACAAAATGCCATCGATAGCGCTCAAAAAACGTGCCGCAGCAAGCAAGTAATTATCATTGAGGACACAGTCAACTACAATGGTATCTTGGATGAGCGCACAGGCCGCATGGTTGGACAAGCTGGCGCGGTGCTCGGTAGTATCTTTGGTACCGGTTCACCAGATTTATCGCGTGATGACGACTATGAATACACCATCAGCTTTCGCTGCCAATAATTCGCTGCCAATAACGTGATGATGCGCAAACACCGCCGCTAGCCACTCGCCAGCCCTTCTGTTTGTCACAGCATTTATGCAGCAGATCGGTTGGCTTCTCTTTTTGTGACCGCGCTTTTGAGGTAAACTATCATCAGCTCAAAACCTTAAGCGATACACGCGGCGCTATTAGGGTTGGTTGTTTTTTTGCCGCGTTTTTTGCCGCATTGCTTTTTACAACATGGTCTCTTTGGTTTTGATAGCAACCATTTCATACCTTTTTGTCCCACTTTATACTTTTATGTCTTAGTCGGCTTTGGTCTCCTATTATGCGCAAACCCAATCTCTCAAATATCAAACAAGCCAAAGTCCTAACCCCTGCCAAAGACTTGGCGACGTTAGAAGCTGAGCTTGCTGAGCAAGAAAACAGCCTAGAAGTCAGTTTAGAAGACACGGTGCTGCGCTTAAGTGACTACTTGTCGGCGGTAGAGATGGTGGTAAAAGAAACCTTTAACCATCGCGTGTGGGTGAAGGCTGAGATTCGCAACTTATCGAGCAAAGGCGGACATTATTATTTTGAGTTGGCCGAAAAAGATGACGATGGTAAGGTCGTGGCCAGCTGCCGCGGCAACCTCTGGCGCTTTAAGGCCGCCCGCGTTTTGGCGAAGTTTGAGCGCGCAACGGGCATGCCGCTTGAGCGCGATCTGACCGTATTGCTCAAAGTATCGGCAGGTTTTCATGCGCAGTATGGCTTTTCGCTCACGATCGAGGATATCGATCCAAGCTACACGTTAGGCGATTTGGCGCGGCAGTATGCTGAGATGGTCGACCGCTTAACGGGCGAAGGACTCCTACATCTCAATCAGCAGCTACCGACACCCTTCGATATCGAGCATGTGCTGGTCATCGCTCCCGAAAAAGCCGCAGGATTGGGCGACTTTCAAGCCGATGCAGACCGCTTAGCCAGTACCGGTGCTTGTCAGTTTCATTACCATCATGCCACCTTTCAGGGCAATCATGCGCCAAGCGAGATTCGCCAAGCCATCGTCAGTGCGCAGCAGCAATTCCAAGATACCTATCAGCGTTTGCCAGATTTATTAGTAATTATCCGTGGCGGCGGTGCGGTGGGCGATTTGGCTTACTTAAATGACTATGAGCTGGCAGCATTGGTGGCTGAGCAGCCTGTTCATGTGTGGGTCGGCATCGGTCATGAGCGGGATAAAGTCATTCTAGATGAGGTGGCGCATACCAGCTTTGATACGCCATCAAAAGTCATCGCAGCGATTATCAGCCATCTGGCTCAGCTCATTACCCAAACGCTGCAATACCAAGCACACATCAAACAAGCCGCCACACAGCAGCTCACGATGGCTGAGCAAAAAACGTCACGACAATTGAGCCATATCCAATCGCAAACCATCGGTCAGCTGACCGCACTGCGAAAAGACAGTGATTATGCGTGGCGTAGCATTCAGCAAAGCGCCCAGCGCCAAGTTAAGCAAGCCGCCAGACTCACCAGCAATCTGCGCGCGCAGACTCAATCCTTGGCTTATCAGCAATTAGCAGCCGCTTCTACTTATAGTCAAAACTACCAAAAAACAGTGATACAAACCGCCCAGCTGCGCGTCATACAAGCGCAGCGTAACAGCGAGCATCTGCGCGACATTGTCCTTTTGCACCGTCCTTCTCGTGTGCTCAAGCAAGGCTATACCATGCTCACTGATGCCAAAGACAAACAAATTCTGACCAGCAGCACGCAGCTTTATCCTGAGCAAACCATTCATATCGTCTTAAAAGATGGCAAAGCACAGGCACAGATTGTTGAGGTTAAAGACAATCACAAGAGGACAGAATCTGCTAATACGCTAACCGAATCAGACAACAACGTTTAAGAACTAATTACTTAAACCCTATTATCTACCAAAACCATTACCAGAGCTTAGGAAAACCTTATGACTACCCCGACTCGCCGACGCAAAAAAGCCGCCCCGAAAACCTTTAAGGCGGCTTACGATATTTTAAAAACCAATGCCGAGCAGCTACAGCAGCAAGATGAACCAGACATCGACAACCTTATGACCACGGTCGAAGAGTCAATCGCCGCGTATCGCGTCTGCGAAACCCGCATCAATGCCGTACAGCAAGCGCTAGATGCGGCGTTTGCTGAAGAAGATCGCACAGAGAGTAGTGATCAAAATAGCAACCGCTAATGGCGCTTTATTATGGCGTATCCACCTCAAACACTTGGCGAAGATAGGCAAGATACGTGTCATTATTAATCATGGTCTTGCCTGGGCTGTCAGACAATTTTGCCACAGGCTGACCGTTACACTCGACCAGCTTTAGCACGATATTGATTGGGGTGATGCCCATGTCATTGGTCAAGTTGGTGCCGATGCCAAAGCTGGTTTTGATACGGTCTTTAAAATACTGATGCAGCTCCCACGCTTTGTCCAAATCCAAACCATCACTAAAAGTCAAAATCTTAGTTTTGGGGTTTATCTTGAGCTTTTTATAATGCGCGATGGCCTTGTCACCCCACACATAGGGGTCGCCACTGTCGTGACGCAAGCCATCAAACAGCTTGGCAAAATACAAGTCAAAATCACGCAAAAACGCATCCATACCGACGACATCTGTCAGCGCGATTCCTAAGTCGCCGCGATACTCATGGACCCACGCTTCCAGCGCCGCTTTTTGTGAATCGCGCAAACGCACATCCAATGCCTGAAATGCCTGCATAAACTCGTGCGCCATCGTACCGATCGGCGTCATTCCCAGTTTTTTTGCTAGATAAACGTTTGAGGTGCCGCCAACTATCTTTGGAGCAGCCTTATGTAAGGTCTCCACCACATGCGCTTGCCAAGATTTGCTAAAGCGGCGACGTGTACCAAAATCAGCCACGATAAAAGGCGGTGTATCGGGGTTATAGCTGCTTTGCTCGGCTGCATAATAATGCAATAGCTCAACTTTGGCGTCTAGCCGGTGCTGGCCTTCTGCCAAAACTTGAGCGTCTGATAAGGCACTAAAATACAACTCATTGACAATGGCCAAAACAAACACTTCAAAAAACATCGCCTGTATCATCGGTCCTTCGATATCGATGCACAGTCTGTCTTTTTCATCGGTGCTGACAGTGATAAAACGGCGCTTGAGCTTAAACAGCTCGAGATAATCAACGAAGTCTGAACGAATAAAGCGCAAACCGCGCAGATATTCTAATTCATCTTCCAAAAACCGTAACTCGCACAGACTATCTAGTTGCTGCTCTAGAGCGTCTTTGATATCGGCTAAGGGATAGACAGTATCCTTATTATTGCGGCAACGAAAGCGATAAACCCCATGCGTCTGTGGAAACTGATGCAGCATGGCTTGGAGCATGGTGAATTTGTACAAATCGTTATCAAGTAACGAGGTAATAATAGGTGCATAGGTAACGGTCATACTATGGCCTTAGAAACACAAAAATAAAAAATAACGTCACCTAATACTCAAAGCGACACAGTATATAATATGATAAACAACCAGATATGGCGCACAAACAGCACGTTTGCAGCGCGCATTCATCAGTCGTCAAGTATAACGAAATTTGCTGCTTTTTTCAGAGTTCATGCTTTCTTGGTGCTTTTATTAAGGCGTGTCCTCAATTTAATTGATAGTCAGCTAAGAGTCAGCTAAATGGATCAAAAAAGGCAAAACAGTGTATAACATTGTACAACGCTGTCGATAGATAGCATTACTACGATGTAATCAGTTTGACCAAAGGCGCATAGCCTGACTGCGGCATCACATCGACGGGGATAAACTGCAGCGCGCCACCATTGATACAATAACGTAGGCCGCCACGATCCTTTGGCCCATCGGGGAACACATGACCCAAGTGTGAGTCCGCGACCCGCGAGCGCACCTCGGTACGCACCATATTAAACGCTCGGTCTTCGTGCTGGGTAATCACCTGCATATCAATGGGCTTGGTAAAGCTTGGCCAACCGCAGCCTGACTGGTACTTATCCGTGGATAAAAACAAAGGCTCGCCCGAGACCACATCGACATAAATCCCAGGGGCAAACAAATCATCATACTCATGACTAAACGCCCGCTCTGTCCCTGCCTGTTGAGTGATATTGTACTGAGCCTTGGTGAGCGTCTGCTTTAGCGCACCTTTATCAAACCCAGCATAACGCTTGGGCTCTAGCGCTTCTGCGACGGTGCTGACAGGCGCAAGCTTGGGTGGTGCCGTACTCTCAAGCTTATCATCAGCGAGGCTGAGATCGACATGACAGTAGCCATTGGGGTTTTTTGCCAGATAGTCTTGATGATACATCTCCGCCACATAAAAGTTGTCTAATGGTTCATTTTCGACCACAACTTTTTGCTTATATTGGCTCTGTACTCGCTTTAGCGCCGCGTCGATGACCGCTTTATCGTCTTGATCGGTATAATACACCCCAGTACGATACTGCACACCGCGATCATTGCCTTGTTTGTTTAGGCTGGTCGGGTCAATGACGCGAAAATAATACTGCAAAACCGTATCAAGATCTATCTTATCAGCATCATAAGTGACTTTTACTGCTTCAGCATGCCCTGAGCCGCGAATGACATGCTCATAACTGGGATTGGCAGTATCCCCATTGGCATAGCCTGATAGCGCATCGACCACGCCATCGACACGCTCCATATAGGCCTCAACACCCCAAAAGCAGCCACCTGCCAGATAGATAGAGCGGGTATTGATGGCGTTGCCTTTGTCATTATAATACACCCCATCTTTTTGCTTGATGGTTTCAATCTTGCTATTGCTGGCTGCCGCTTGGGCGGTTGCAGGCTTGCTACTGCCAGCCTTTAGCTCGGCAAAGTCGTTTTCGGCATTGTCCGCCAGCGCATACGCTTGCTCGGGCGATATATTGCCTTTGACTAAGTGTACCAAGTTGCCGTTTTTATCCAGTATCGCCCAGCTTGGATAGACCTGCACGCCCAGCTGCTTGATGATAGCGCCAGAAGGGTCAGTCAATACCGGTAGTTTGGGATACTCTGACTGCACGCCTGCATACCATGAGGCAAACTCACCCTCAGCTTTCTCATTGAGATGACCAGGACTTACCATAGTGACTACGTTTAAACCAGAGAACTTAGAATCGAGGCGCCACGCTTCGGTTTCGGCCAGCGTGCCCAAACACAGCGGGCACCAGCTCGCCCAAAACTTAACCAAGGTCGGCTTATCAGAGTCGATCACTGCCGCGCCTGTCTCGCCCAGACCTGTGGTCAATTGCGGCAATGCTTGCATCTGCCCAAGCATGTCAGATGGCAGCATATCTCGTGAGCTGGTCACGCCGCTGTTTTGCTGACTGGCACTACTGCCAGCACTACTACTGGCACTATTATCAGCATTGCTCATTTGGCCGCAAGCCATCAGCAGCCCAGCGCTGAGCACCGTCATCACACCATAGCGGCTGGCAGTTTTTAGGTAGCGTGATGGTTTTGAGTGAGGGGGCTGTTTTACTAAATGCTGTGATGAGGGTTTGGCGGTAACGTTACTTATAGGATGGCTGGCACTTGACTGGTCTTTGTACCAATTTAAGCGGCGCGGTTGATCGTTTTTATCGGTAGGCTGGTCTGACATAATAGGTCCTTTAACTAACACTGCTATGAATGGCAGATGTTTTTATAGTACGACCATCTCTGGCTAAATACAATTCAGACAATATTAAAAATAGCGGTTTCATATTGAGTTTTTGTTAACCGTTGTATCACCAATCACACCCTATACTCTATCGTGCAAAAGGCCTTTGCTGTCGATAAAAAAACGCCAAAATCAGCATCACGACTTAGTGTGCATAAACTGCGCCACATAATCATCAGCAGGGTCGTGACGTAGCTGCTGCGGGGTGCCCGTCTGTACCAAACGACCACCGTTTAAGATGCTGATGCGTTGGCCGACCTTGATGGCCTCATCGATATCATGGGTAATAAAAACGATGGTTTTGTTCAGCCGATCTTGCAGCTCCAGCAGCTGGTCTTGTAGCTGAGCACGAATCAGCGGATCAAGGGCAGAAAACGCCTCATCCATCAGCAAGATTGGGTTGTCTGTCGCCAGTGCCCGTGCCAGCCCAACCCGCTGCTGCATACCGCCTGATAGCTCGTCAGGGTAGCTGTGCTCTAGATTGGGCAGTCCGACTTCATTGAGCCAATGCCGTGCAATCTCATGGCGCGCTTTGGTACTCATCTTTCGTACCCGTAGGCCATAGGCGACGTTTTGTATGACGGTCATGTGCGGTACTAGGCCGAAGTGCTGAAACACCATACTGACGGTATGCTGACGATACTGCTGCAGCGCTTTATCATTGAGCGTCAATATATCGATAGCAGACGATCCTGCTTGCGCTGTAGTCTGCGTCTCCTCTGCTACTGCGGTAGCAGGCGCGCGACTAGGGTTTGTTGTATGCAGGCTGGTATCGACCCATATTTTGCCACAGCTTGGGTCTATTAGACGATTGATATGCCGTATCAAAGTCGACTTGCCTGAGCCTGAGAGCCCCATGATACAGTGCAGCTCCCCTGCTTTGATGGCGAGGTTGATGCCATAAAGCCCGACCGAATACCCTGTCTGCTCTTTGACCTCGGTACTGTCCATCCCTTGCGCCAATAGCGATAAAGCTACCTGCGCCTGCGCCGTGCTGGCATTATAAATCTTACTGATATTTTCAAGCTGAATATGGTTCATCATGGTTCTCGCTATGGGGTTTTTATGCGGTTTAGCACAGCTTAGCTCGATGTAGCCGCTACTTATCACCCTATCGGACGCTTGCCAGCATCGATGGTTTGTTGGCGGGCGCGCTTGCCTTGACCAAATGCCTGAGTGATACGATCAATGATAATGGCGACGATGACGATCGCGGTACCTGCTTGTAGCCCTTGACCGATATTTAGCGTTTGAATAGATTGCAGCACATCCTCGCCAAGACCTGGCGCCCCAATCATAGAAGCCAGCACCACCATGGACAGTGACATCATCACCGCTTGATTGATCCCCGCCATGATACTTGGCAATGCTTGTGGTAGCTTAATCCAAATCAGCAGCTGACGATGCGTACTGCCAAACGAGCGCCCTGCCTCGATCATCTCATGATCGACTTGGGTAATACCCAGCGTCGTCAGGCGAATCAGCGGCGGCAAGGCATAAATGACGGTAGCAAACAGCGCTGGCACCTTACCAATTCCAAATAGCATCAGCACCGGAATCAAATATACAAAGCTTGGCATGGTCTGCATCACATCTAAAATGGGCGTGACTATCTTACGCAGTATCTTGCTACCGGACATCGCAATCCCGATCGGAATGCCGATCACCACGGTCACCAGCACCGAAACGATTAGTAGGGCAAAAGTATCAATCAGCGCGCCCCACAGTCCAAAAGCACCGATCAAAAACAGCCCTGCGCCGCATGCCAAGGCAAACCACACCTTACGAACCGCAAACCATCCCAACACCGTGACGAGTAAGATAAGCAGCCATGGTGGCATCGCGGTCAATAGCCGCTCAATCGGTAATAATAAATAAGTCAGCGCCAAAGTACTGATGGTACGAAACACCTCACCGTAGTTTTTTACAATATTTGCCAAGGTATTATTGAGCGGGGTCTCAAGCGACCATGATGGAAAACTCAATGCAAGGCCAAATGCGTGATTATTGGTGCCATCATCATGAGCGATAGCGCTATCGTTGGCTGCCGCACCTGTGAGGCTAATGCCTAACTGCGCTGCTAGATTGGTGGCCGCTTCGTCAGTCACCCACGTGCGCCAAACGTCTGGATGCTCGCGCAAAAACACCAACGCTTGCTCTTCGCCGCTACGTTTGTTTTCACTCATCTCTAAGATAGCGCCATTGAGCGCATCGGCACTAAACTGTACGTTATTAAAAACATCAACCAGCGCTGGGTGGGACGCTATAAACGGGGTGGAGACAGCAATCCCTAAAGGAGAAACGGGGAAGCCTGAGACGCAGTCAGCGCTGCCATCTGCACGCAGCAAATCCTGCCAGCAAGTATCATCGTGCGCGGGAAACTCAAGCGCGGCAAAGTCGTATTTCGCCATCAGCCCTGTCGGCTGCCAGTAATAAAACAATAAGGGTTTGTGCTGCTCAAATGCAGACGATATCTCGGCATCGAGTGCCGCACCCGTACCGGGGTGCGCGTTGTTAAACACACCATCCAATCCTGTATTTTTCAGTAGCCGCGTATTAAACACCTCACAAGTCCAGCCAGAAGGGCAATTCATAAAACGAGCACTGCCTGGGTCTTCTGGGTCTTCAAACAAATGGGCATACTTGGGCAAGTCTTGGTAGCTGCGCAGTCCCGGATTTTCTTCTAGCACGTATTTGGGCACATACCAGCCTTGGGTTGCGCCGCCTTTTAGCGTATCGCCGATGACGGCAACTTTATCTTGCGCAATGGCCTGCTCCATGATCGATGAGCGCCCAACCCACTGCTCACCGATGACTTGAATATCGTCTTGCGACAGCGCGGTTTCAAGCGCAGGGCCAGCACCTGGCACCTCCTCGACCGCACACTCATAGCCATCTTCGATGATATATTTGAGTACCCCAGAGATAAACTGACCACTCTCCCATGTCAGCGCGCCAAATTTGACAGGTGATTGGCAGGCTGCCGATGCTGCCACGGGCAGGAGTAATGTACTCATACAGAGTAAACTTAACGCAATCCATTGGCGCATGCTCAGTCCTATTTATGATGGGTGCCGCTCGCTTATGCCCTACGCCTTAGTATGAACACATCTCTTGCGTCAGTAGCACGAATGAGCGATTGGCTTATATGATAGGTTGCCGTTGTTTAGAGGTACTACAAAGTGTAGCGACTTCTCACACAGATGACAAATGCTTATTGCTCACTACCCACGTGTTGCCTACCGCTATTTGACCGAAAAAAAGCACCTACCTAGGTAGATGCATAAGTATGCTTAAAACGTGTCGCCACAAGGCTGTATCAGGCATGGCTACACTGAGCATGACTATATCGGATACAGTGACTTACAAGGCGACTGTGTTTGAGTGCTACTTTAAAAATAGAGCCATGGCTTTTTTAAACAGTCCACCATAAGGCGGTAGTAGTAAATTCATGCCGTTGAGCTTGGCCTGTACAAACACAGGCTTCATGTGACTAAGACGCTCAAATCCTGCCTTACCATGATAAGCACCGGTGCCCGAATCACCAACGCCGCCAAAGGGTAAATCATGCTGCGCCACGTGCATGATGATCTCGTTGACACACAGACCACCTGAAACCGTGCGATTACGCACTTGCTCTATATCGCCTTGATGTTCGCCAAAAACATACAAAGCCAGCGGACGCGGGCGCGAATTGATAAAGTGAATGGCATCATCTAGCGTTTCGTAGTGTATCAAAGGCAAAATCGGCGCAAAAATCTCATTGTCCATGATCTCACTGTCTAACGCAGGCTCCCGAACGATGACAGGCGGCATCAGGCGTGTTTCGCTGTTGGCCTCAATCGAGGTCAGCGCATGCACCTGCTCGCTCGGTAGCGCGTCCAAATAGCCTTTTACGCGCTTAAACTGAGCGCCATTGATGATGCGCGAGTAGTCAGGATTATGCTCAATATCAGGATAATGCTTATCCATCCAGTCTTTTGCCGCTTGGATAAATGACTCATGATAGCGACGCGGAATCAGCACATAATCAGGGGCGATACAGGTTTGGCCGGCATTTAGTGTCTTGCCCATCATCACGCGATTGACCACTGACTCTAGATTGGCATCATCTAAGACGATCACCGGCGACTTACCACCCAGCTCTAATGTTACTGGCGTCAGATTGGGGGCGGCAGCGGCCATGACTTTTTTGCCGACCGCCGTCGAGCCAGTATACAGCAGATGATCAAACGGCAGCTCACTAAAAGCCACCGCGATATCGACCTCGCCCAGCACCACACATATCATGTCGGAAGAAAAATAACGAGCCACAGCATCGGCGAACGTCTGCGCGAACTTTGGCGCCGCCTCACTCATTTTGATCATGATTCTATTGCCCGCGGCGAGCGCATCTATCATCGGACCTACGGCCAAAAACAGCGGATAGTTCCAAGGCACCATGATGCCGACCACACCTAACGGCTGCGGCTGGATTTCGTTGTGGGCTGGCATATACAGTGCCGAGATCGGCGCACGCTGGGGCTTCATCCATTTTTTGCCGTGTTTTTTGGCATGACTAATCCCTGTAAAACTCGGGAACAACTCAGCAAACTGCGTCTCAGACTCACTACGATGGCCAAAGTCAGCGCTGATGGCACTGGCAAAGCTGGCTTGGTTGTCGCTGAGCATCATCTCAAGGTTATCCAGCTGCGTCTCACGTGTGGCCCAGTCGTTTATCGGCTGTGTACGGCTCAGCGCTTGTAGATGCTCGAATTGCGCTCGCATCTCTTCGGCAGTGTGCGCGATACTAGAGGCTTGATGCGGCATATGCTCATTGATATTTTGGGTATTGTCTGTCATGTCTCTTCCTTGTTATATGCGTTGGGACTGATATACTTTTTTGGGCGAGCGGCGCTGTATTTTTAGCACACATCCTGCCTGTCTTCGTTTTTAGCAGACCCAACCAAAATCCGTCATAAAAAACAGTCATAAAATTGTATCCCTTACGCTTTGTAGACGCTCCGACGGGCACTTAATGTAGCGCATCGACTGAGCAATGAATAGCATTTTAAACTGACTAGTGCGTTTTTTAATAGAGCAAAAGTCATCGCTTACGCCGCGGCCAAACTTTTTAATTTCCAAATTTTTATTTGGGCGGTATCTAATAAGCAGATAAGTTTGGGCGACACTGCCAAAAACTGCTACACTTTAGGCAACTGACCTACTTGGCCGTGTCCTCATTTTAAAAATAGCAATAAAAATGAGATAAATTGCCGCCAAACACTGTAGGGCGTGTTGAATATTCAACACGCCCTAATCAAACAACGAAAATAGCGCAGATAATATCGAGATATTCATTAGCTATTTGATACTGTTTGGTCAGATTTAGCCATTTTTAACTCATTTAGATGGCTATCTATTGAAGAGGACACGCCCTTGCCTTCATACCTTTTGCCAATTCTATATATCTACCATACGTTGTGACTGCCATGCAAAACGCCATACAACCCCTGAGTGACACGCTGATCAGTAAGTCTTTGTCCGCGGCCGATTATGTCCCTACCTTGGATGCGATGCTCGCGCGCACGCTGACACGTATTGAGTTAAAAAAAACCAAACAGCAGCGCACGCCCGATGAGCTATGGATCGTCGATCACAATGATGTCTATACCTTAGGACAAGCGGGTAAAGAAGAGCACATTTTGCAGCGTACAGACACCCCAATTATCAAAACCGATCGCGGTGGTCAAGTGACTTGGCATGGTCATGGGCAATTGGTGCTGTATTGGTTATTTGATTTAGAGAGCTTGGGCTGGAGTGTGCGCAACTTAGTTTCACACGCTGAGCAAGCCATCGAAGATGTGATCAATGACTGCTTACAAAACCACACAGCTGGTGATACGCGCATTCGTGCCCAAGCGCGCCGTGATGCGCCAGGTGTCTATCTATACGCCGATACCAGCGCAGAGTATGACGACAGCCCTGCCGATAAAGGCATTGTATCGACTGACATCCACCCATCATCCATCATGTTAGGTAAAATGGCGTCATTAGGCTTTAAGATTAAACATGGTTTTAGTTATCACGGTATCGCTATTAATTTAACTTGTGATTTATCCGCGTTTAATGCCATTAACCCATGTGGCTATGCTGGCATGCAGATGCTTAGGCTGGCTGATTTTATCAACATGGCATCCTCCCCAAAGACACAAAGCGCAGGGCAAGCCCGCGAACCCTTGAGCTATGAGAGCGTCACACAAAAACTCATCGACAATATCGCTCAGCGCCATGCAGGACAGATAGCACTGCGCGCGTTGGCTCCCAAACCAAGTCGCTAAAGCTTGTGGCCTTTGAGTCTTTTTTTGCATAATATCTTGCACGCTTAGACTTAAGCATTTTGAGAAAAATTGTCGCAAACTTGCTATAATCGCTGGCGGTACAGACAGCTGTCATACCTATATGACAGCTCAGCTCAACCTTTGAGCTTTTCTTATTGTATTTAGACATTTAAAACAAAAGCAAATCGGAGTATTTTATGGCAGATTTTAACAAAATTTTGGACGCAGGCGACGTAGACGGCGGCATCATCAACGTGGTAGTAGAAATCCCTACCGGTAGCAGCCATAAAATCGAATGGAACCGCGAATTGGCTGTGTTTGAGCTGGATCGTATTGACCCACAAATCTTTGCCAAACCTTGTAACTACGGCTTTATCCCGCAAACGCTAGACGAAGATGGCGACGAGTTGGATGCGCTGATCATCACAGAGCAGCCACTGCCGACTGGTATTTTCTTAAAAGCCAAAGTCATCGGCGTGATGAAGTTTGTAGATGATGGCGAAGTCGATGACAAAATCGTCGTCGTACCAGCGGACGATCGTGATACCGGCAATGCGTACAACAGCTTAGAAGACCTACCTAAACAGCTGATCAACCAGCTACAGTTCCACTTCAGCCATTATAAAGACCTGAAAAAAGCGGGCACCACTGTGGTTGAATCATGGGGCGACGTGGCTGAAGCCAAAGAAGTTATCAAAGAGTCTATCCAGCGCTGGAAAGACCTATAAACCACCACTGAGACTCAGATAATCTCACTGCAATATACCGCTGTCATAACAATGATGGCGGTATTTTTTTGTTTATCTGCTGCTCAAATACCGCTCACCGCTTGAATGGTGCTTGGTTAAAATGGTTATAATAACTCATGCTTACAAGCTACATGCTCATCGACAATAAGGAACACCATGTTTAACCCCGACCCAAGCTCAAAGCCAGTCAATCCAAAACTGCCAAAAGATGTGATCATGATGGTTGAAAAAAACAACCTCGTCATGGCCATCAAAACATTGGCGCAAGATAAAAATATCAGTATGGATGAAGCCAAGGTACGAATAGACGCTTATGAAACCGCGTTAAAAGTAAAGCAGCAACAAAAACTCAATACCATCGCAAACAAACAAGGCATCTCTAATCACGCCATTAGCTTTGATCGAGAGCAAGAAACAAAAGAAGAGCTAGAATCTGGCAAACTGATCAAGACACGCGTCAAAACCACCAAGCAGACTCAAGATTTTAAAGACTTACAACGAGGGGTTGATAGCCAGCTAAATAACTTGGGGTACAAAAAACCGTTAATGCCATATTGGACAAAACGTTTATTGCTGATTGTGGTGATTATGGCGGGATTGTTTTGGATATTATGGCGGGTGTTTGGTTAGGGCGACATGGCGGGTTTTATTAGGGCATGCCCTTTACCAGCTGCGCTTAACAAAATACGTGGTGGTATAAACGCTAACAAACTCTTACCTTCAGCCCCGTTGAAACAAAAAAACTGTCTGTTGTTTTTGCTTGTTATAGTGAGTTCAGTATAACAACGATACCGCAGGACTCGGATGAATTTTACACAGCATCGAGCAGCGCACACCAGAAAAATTTATACCAGTTCCACGTTGACATATTAAGCCATATCAATAGCTCATGCTCAAAGGATCAAGCCTCAGTAGGGAGCCTTTCTGCACTCCCTACTGAGCGCTTATACTAGTGATGCTCACCAGGCAGTATTTTTGCAAAAATACGCTGCGCTAAATTCGGCTTACTATCGGTGGTCTGGGCAGCCGTCGAGCTTGGGAATATACGATAACCAATAGACTGTACCCCCACGTTAAATGCAGGTACCAACGAGTAGCTTGCAGACGCAAACTTACCCATGTTGCTGGCGATACTGTTTGGTTTATGGACGATCGCTTTGGCGATCATCATCGCCGCTTCATCAGGCATCAATGCTGGCATATAACGGTACAGCTTGGTCGGTGCAATCATCGGCGTGCGCACCAGTGGCATAAAAATGTTGGTGACTTTGATATTATCGCCTTTGACCTCTGCTGCCAGACAGCGACTAAACGCATCAAGTGCTGATTTTGAGGCGACATAAGCGGCAAAACGCGGACTGTTTGCCAGTACGCCAATGGAGGAGATATTAACAATTTGACCCTTCTTTCTGCCAATCATCGTCGGAAGTAGTCCCAAAATAATCTTTACCGCACCAAAGTAATTGACATCCATCGTGCGCTCAAAGTCATGAAAACGGTTGACAGATTCATGCACTGAACGGCGAATCGAGCGCCCCGCATTATTGACCAACACATCGACATGACCAAAATCAGCAAGAATCCGTTTACTGACGTCTTCGATATCATCCATATCGGTCAAATCACATGGATAATAACTGGCCCTGCCACCGAGCGTTTCGATATTGTCCGCGACAATTTTTAGCTTGTCTTTGGTACGTGCCAACAAAATCACATGGGCGCCGCACTCACTGAGCAAAAAAGCGGTACGCTCGCCGATACCACTTGAGGCACCCGTGATTACGATATGCTTATCTTTAACCGCTTTGGCGATTGCTTTTTTTGAAGGGTTGGCCATAAAAAGTCCTTTTTGTTTGTTTTATGTTCTTTTGTAGGATAGCAAAAAATATGGCCTGAGGTGAATGAATCGTCAGTACAAACATCGCGATTGATGATTATTTACCCGCCCTAGTGACTACTGATGCGTACACAAAAAATCCTCGACCACACGAAACTGTCCTGCGGTACTCTCTTCGCCATACATCGCTTGGCGAAAGGCATTAGAATTTGGAATGCCCGTGGTATACCACGCAATATGCTTACGCGCAATACGGCAGCCTGAGTATTCACCATAAAAATCATACAGCTCTTGTAGATGCGCGAGCACAATCTCTTTAATCTCGCGAACACTTGGTGCTGATAGCCGCTCACCTGTTCGCAAAAAATGACCGATATCACGAAACAGCCACGGCTGACCTTGAGCGGCGCGCCCTATCATCACCGCATCGCAGCCTGTCATCTCGTAGACATATTGGGCTTTTTCAGGGCTATCGATATCGCCATTGGCAATGACAGGGATACCGATACTGTCTTTGACTTCGCGTATCAGCTCATAACGCGCCGTACCTGTATACATATCCTCACGCGTCCGCCCATGAATCGCAATCGCTGCGATACCAGCTTGCTCAGCACGGCGTGCCACTCGCAAGATATTTTCGCGGCCATTTTCATAACCCAGTCGCGTCTTTAGGGTGACGGGAGCATCGACTGCACCTACTGCCGCATCGAGCAGACGTGCCACCAAATCTTCGTCTTGCAGCAAGGCTGAGCCTGCTAGCTTACGGCAAACTTTTTTGGCAGGACAGCCCATATTGATATCAATAATCTGCGCGCCATTGTCAATCTGATAACGTGCCGCTTCAGCCAATTTATCAGGCTCAGCCCCTGCTATTTGTGCCGAGATGGGCGCAATTTCATTATCAAAATTGGCACGGTACAAAGACTTTTTGCTAGCATAAAGCGCGGTATCAGCGATGATCATTTCACTGACTGCATGCCCTGCGCCAAAAGATTTGCACAGTCTACGAAAAGGGTTGTCCGTCACGCCGGCCATGGGCGCGACCATCAGACGGTTTTCGATACTCAGACCACCGATATCAAGCGGCTGTAATAAGGGATGCTGAGCGGCAACTGGTGCTGAAGAATCAGCCATCACAGGATTAGCAGAAGTATTTATAGACATAAAAAACGGCTTGATTTGCATAGAAAACAAGCCGTTATTCTAAGGGTTCGTACGTATATTGCAAGCCATTCACGTCAATCCTTTGCCGCTATGACTTCCAAATAGGCAATGCGCTCGCTTACTTATCAAACACACTGCCCTGCTCTAGGGTAATATCATCGTCATGCTCCTGCATACGCCAAGGCAAAATATCGGGCGAAACATTGACGAAATGCAGATATTTTTCAAACTGATCGATGATATCGTTGATCACCGACTCTGGCTGATAACCATACAAGTCATAGGTTTGGCCACCGCGGCGCAAATAAACCTCGGCACGGTGATGGTGCTCTTGGGGCAGATTACCCGCCATATCTTCAGTATAATAGTCAGGAACTTCATGCTCTGATAAGCGCACCTCGTACCAAAACTCGACATTATCACCGCGTCTTAGCTCTAATACCGCTCGATTGTTTACCTCATCATAGTTGACCTCAGGCAACCAGCCTGTCTCGGCAAATTTTTCTGCAACCTCCTGCATCGATGACATCACCGTGCCCTTGATATAGCCGAGCACCTTTTCGCGCGTTGGCTGATTGGTAATATAATCAATACGATCACGCCATGCGTCTAATTTGAGCAGATGCGGCGGTAAATGGTTGTCAGTGGCCAGACTTTGATTACGATGCCCCTCGATACGTAGCGCACGCCACATACCAAACGTCGAGATTAAGATAATCACTGCAAAAGGCAAGGCACTGACGATAGCCGCTGTCTGCAGGGCGCTTAGGCCACCTGCGATCAGCAGCACCGCTGCTACAGCGCCTTCTGTAACTACCCAAAATGAGCGCTGCCACCACGGCGTATCACTACGACCACCAGCGGCGAGCGAGTCGATGACCAATGACCCTGAGTCTGATGACGTCACAAAAAAAGTAATAATCAGTAGGACGGTTAATGACGAGACAATTTGAGTAAAGGGTAAGTTTTCTAGCAGCTTAAATAAGGCAATGGCTTGGTTGTTTTGTACCTCACCGATCAGCGCCTCATAACCATCGACCATGATCATATGCAGCGCGGTATCCCCAAATACCGAAAACCAAAAGAAGGTAAACAGCGTTGGCACAAGCATCACGCCCAGTACGAACTCACGAATGGTACGGCCGCGACTGATTTTGGCGATAAATAGTCCGACAAAAGGCGCCCACGCGATCGTCCATGCAAAGATAAATAGCGTCCAGCTACCGATCCAATCGCTCGACTGATAAGCTTGTAGGCTAAAGGTGCGCTCAACGATATTGCCCAAATAACTGCCTGTATTTTCCATAAAGGCATTTAGGATAAATATCGACGGCCCGACCACAAACACAAAGATCATCAAAGCCGTGGCCAGCACCATGTTTAAGATAGACAGGCGTTTGACGCCCTTATCCATCCCAGCCAGCACAGACACCAGTGCTGCGGTGGTCACCAGCGCAATGATGATGACTTGTACGGTGGTGCTCACTGGAATCATATCGGGCAATAAGTAATTCAAGCCTGCATTAATCTGAGCCACAGACAGACCCAAACTGGTAGCGATACCAAACATGGTACCCAAAATCGCAAACACATCCACCGTATGTCCGATAGGCCCATGGATTTTGTCACCAATTAAGGGATAGAGGGTTGAGCGCACCGACAGCGGTAAGCCGTGCCGAAAGGAAAAATACGCCAATGACAGCCCCACGACGCCGTATATCGCCCAAATATGAAACCCCCAATGAAAATAGGCAATCTGCATCGCCTCTTTGGCCGCCTCAATCGTCTGTGGCTCTGAGAGTGGTGGGCTGGCAAAATGTAAGACTGGCTCGGCGACACCATAAAAGAGCAAGGCAATGCCGTAACCTGCCGAAAACAGCATAGCAAACCATTCAAGAAACTGATATTCAGCTTCTGCATGGTCAGGGCCTAATTTGATACTGCCATAAGACGAAAACGCCAACACAATGACAAACATCAAAAATATGGCAACTGCCAGCATATAAAACCAGCCGAACGTCTCGGTGGTAAACGCCAGCACGGTACTAAACAGCTCGCCAGCCGCCTCTGGATTGATAGCAGTACCAATCACCAATAGCAGCATGATAGCCGCCGCTGGGACGAAAACTGGCAACAAAATAGTGGAGCGAGGTAATTTACTCATAGAAGTGATATCCTCAAAAAGTGACAAAACCGATCAACCGTGCTTATTAAAATATTTTTTGCATAAAATGTCTGATAAATACTTGATACTGCATTTTTGACTTCTTACTTCTGACATTGTCTGCTTATGGGCACTGGTTTGATGAATGGGTTCTAAAGACAAAACTGCTTAACCAACAGTCAGCCATTATGATATTTATCACACTCTCTTAAAAAACCCCAGACAATCTCTGTCCTTGTAACACTACTTTAACGATTGTTACATGACTATTACCAAGCAACAAAAAAGGCAGCTTGTTAGCCGCCTTTAATGTATAAGATATATTTGTTTGTCTACAACGGCAATATTATCCTGCAATAACTGCGGCAAGCTGTTGCGCCAGATCTGCCAGCTCGCCTTGATCCGCTTGGGTGACGGCATGACGGCCTAGCTCATGAATACTCGATGGAATCAGATGGACATGATAATGAAACACTGTCTGCCCAGCTTGCGAACCATTTAGCTGCATTTGGATGATGCCTTCGCGCTCGAACACTTGGCGCTGCGCTTGCATGACTTTTTTGGCAGTCATCAGTACCGCTGCCGCATATTCTGGCTCCAGATCAGCCAAGTCGATTGCTTTTTGTTTGGGGATGACCAGTACGTGGCCTTTTGCTTGTGGCATGATATCCATAAAGGCAAGGGTTTTATCGTCTTCAAAAACCTTGTGATACGGAATCTCACCCTTTAGCATTTTTGCAAAGATGTTATTGTCGTCATACTGAACGTGATTGTTTTGATTCATTGTTATTCCTTTATTCATTGGCCAGTGTGGTGAGTGAATGACTCGGAAGCCTTGCTCACAACAAGTATTATATAGTGGACGAAACAGCGCCTGAGTACAAGCCAATTGCTGACTTGTCAATCAAAACGCCCATACCAATATGCGCCGACTCGCTCAGCAATTTATTGGCGACTCATAGGCTTTAAATGTTATATTAACCCTCTACTTTAATGATGCTATATTTATGGATTCGCCTACCTTGCCGACGCCTTTATCAAACGACAACCTAAACGACCATTTAGCCGCCAGCTCTGCTGCAGAAACGCGTACTGAGCACCCAGCGCAAAGCCTGCCGCCTAATAGCGTGATTCTGGCCGAGGCGCTGACCGATAGCAGCATTCATTGGCAAATACACAACTGCAAAGTCAGCAAAAAAACAGTGACGCAGGCGTTGCCGCTGCCTTTTTTATATCATTACGACAGCTTAGACGATGCCATCAAGCAAGCCAACCCGCTCACACCTGCCCTACTGGCTCAGTTTAATAGGCCGATGAGTGCCAGTGAAGCCGCGCAGCTCATTGGGATTGAGGCCGCGCTCATCAGCAGTCCTTGGCACATTAAGGTCATCGGTTCACTGGTGGTGTTTAGCGAGGCGCTGCAGTTAGCTGTGCGTCTGCACTGGACCAATACGGGCAAAGACACCGAGCAGATCTATACCAAAGAAGCGGTGGATGCGCTGAGCACCGCCTTAAAAGACTGGCAGTTTTTTGGCCGCGTCGATGTACTCTACAAAAACGACAAACAAACGCTTGTCTCTGTTTTAGAGGATACTGACTCACAAACCGCGACAAACGAGCGGATATTACCCATCGCCGCCAGCGCTGAGTATCAGCTGTTGCCAGCGCCTCACGCTCTAGAGGTTATCGCCCGACTAGAAGCGGATAAAACCGATCTGCCTTGGTTTGACAAAGCCATCTTAGAGCGCCTAGCATAAATTGTCGTGTTGGGCCGCCTTATGGTTTCTTGTGGTTTATCGTTGATGCGCTTGCAGGACGGCACATTGCTATTAGAATAAGATTTTATCGATACGATGAATACCACATGATCATGGCATATTTTTATCACTCATATCTAATGGTATGGTCATGACCTAGTATTATTCATTGGTCGTTATTTAGTATAAAAAGCACACTATCATCACAGCTGAGGCTGCACTTTTTTATAAACCTCGCCTATTTGTAAGGAAAATCACATGGATTATCGCTCAAAAACCTCTACCGGTGGTCGCAACATGGCAGGTGCTCGCGCACTGTGGCGTGCAACTGGCATGACTGATGGCGACTTTGGCAAGCCAATCATTGCCATTGCCAACTCATTTACTCAGTTTGTACCCGGTCACGTACACCTAAAGGACTTGGGTCAGATGGTCGTACGTGAGATCGAAAAAGCAGGAGGTGTGGCAAAGGAGTTTAATACCATTGCAGTCGACGATGGTATCGCCATGGGCCATAGCGGCATGCTGTACTCATTACCCAGCCGCGATCTGATCGCCGACTCAGTGGAGTACATGGTCAACGCCCACTGCGCCGATGCCTTGGTATGTATCTCTAACTGTGACAAAATCACCCCAGGTATGTTGATGGCCGCGATGCGTCTTAATATTCCTGTGGTGTTCGTCTCTGGTGGGCCTATGGAGGCTGGTAAAGTCATAGCCAGTACTGTGGCTCATAGCCATAACAATGATGGCGGCAGCGATGTTCATACCACTGATAATAAAGGCAACGCCATTCGCAAGCTCGACTTGGTCGATGCCATGATGGATGCCGCTGATGACACCATCAGTGACGAAGACGTTTTGGCTATCGAAAGCTCTGCCTGCCCAACTTGCGGCTCGTGCTCTGGTATGTTTACTGCCAACTCCATGAACTGCTTGACCGAAGCACTGGGGCTATCATTGCCCGGCAATGGCTCACTGCTTGCAACCCATGCGCTGCGCCGCGAGTTGTTTTTAGAAGCGGGCCGCACGATTGTCTCATTGGCCAAACGCCGCTATGAGCAAGACGATGAGTCTGTCTTGCCGCGCTCTATCGCCACCAAAGCTGCGTTTGAAAACGCCATGAGCCTCGATATCGCCATGGGCGGCTCGACCAACACCATCTTGCATTTACTAGCGGCCGCCAACGAAGCAGAAGTGGATTTTAAAATGGCGGACATCGATCGCCTAAGCCGCGGTGTGCCTTGCCTATCTAAAGTCGCGCCTGCCTCACAAAAGTACCATATGGAAGATGTCCACCGTGCAGGCGGCGTGATGGCACTACTCGCCGAGCTTGATCGAGCAGGCCTATTGACCACCGACATACCGACCATCCATAGTGCCACGATGAAAGAAGCCATCGACAAATGGGACATTATGAATCCTGACAACACCGAAGCACGGGCGCTATATGTTGCAGCACCGGGCGGTGTACGTACCACTCAAGCGTTTTCGCAGGCGAAAGAGTGGCCAAACCTCGATGTCAATCGCGAGTCAGGCTGTATCCGTAGTGTCAAGCACGCCTACTCAACAGATGGCGGCCTTGCCGTGCTTTATGGCAATATCGCTGAGCGTGGCTGTGTGGTCAAAACCGCAGGCGTTGATGAAAGTATTTTGACGTTTACAGGTCGCGCGCGTATTTTTGAGTCGCAAGACGCGGCCGTCGCCGCCGTATTGGCAGATGAGATCGTCGCAGGTGATGTGGTCATCATTCGCTATGAAGGACCAAAAGGTGGCCCTGGTATGCAAGAGATGCTATACCCTACTACGTATCTTAAGTCTAAAGGCTTGGGCAAAGAGTGTGCGCTGCTGACTGACGGCCGCTTCTCTGGTGGTACCTCTGGCCTCTCTATTGGTCACGCCAGCCCAGAAGCGGCGGAAGGCGGCGCGATTGGTTTGGTTATGGAGGGCGACACCATTCATATCGATATCCCAAATCGCACCATCAACATGCAAGTCAGTGATGCCGAGCTGGCGGCGCGCCGCGAAGAAATGGAAGCACGTGGCCGTGATGCGTGGAAGCCTGTCAGCCGTGAGCGTTATGTGACACCAGCCTTACGCGCTTATGCTGCCATGACCACCAGTGCAGATACAGGGGCGATACGCGACGTGAGTCAAGTTGAGCGCTAACGACATCCCTACTCTCTAAAACCTCAAGCTGTTGAGAAAAGCCTGCATCGTGCAGGCTTTTTTTCACCAAAAAACAACGCAGCACGCGTTTTGATAACGATTTTTTGCGGTAATAATATATTTTTGGCGTCATGATAAGACTGACTCAGAGCAGCGGCGCTGACGACTTCGGACAAACTACCGGTCAGATAACTTAGGTGACAGATAACTGAGGTGAGCTGGTTATCGACTAGGCCGTCATACATTAAATATCTTTAAATAGTTGTCGATAAGAATTTTTATAATATATTTTTATAACATAGTCGCGTGCACCCCTTTATGATTGAAAACTATAACGTCTTCTTATTGGTCTGCGGTATCGCCTTTTTGTTTGGGGCGCTGTTTCCTATCGTGTTTAAACGCACCCCGATCTCATTGCCGATGCTGCAGGTAAGCTTTGGGTTACTCATGGGTTATTGGTGGACGACGTTATCGTTTTTGGATCCGATTGACAATGGCCTTATCATCGAAAAACTCACAGAAATCGTGGTCTTGGTATCACTGGTTGGCGCGGGTATCAAGATTGATACCGAGCTATCTTGGCGGCTGTGGCGACCGACGATCAGGCTGCTGCTCATCACCATGCCGATTGGTATTTTTTCCATGGCAGCGTTGGGCTACTATGCTTTTGGTTTGAGTATGGGTGCGGCGATTTTGTTGGGTGCGGTGCTGGCACCGACCGATCCTGTCTTGGCGTCTAGTATTCAGGTCGGCCCGCCAAACACTGGTGGTGAGGACACGCCGCGCTTTACTTTAACCTCAGAAGCAGGATTAAATGACGGATTGGCGTTTCCATTTGTTTATTTGGCCATCAAGGTGGCAGAAGCGTTGAGCGCAGGTCAGCGTTTCGATGGCGAGATGCTATGGTCATGGTTTACCCATGATGTTTTGTGGAAGATAGGCGCAGGATTGGTGGTGGGTATCGTCGTTGGCAAAGCCATGGCCAAGCTTGTGTTTTCTAAATACAGTCAAGAAACGCCCATCTCGCAAGGTTATGTGGTGATCGCTCTGACGCTGGTCGCTTATGGACTGGCCGAGTATGTAGAGAGCTATGGCTTTATCGCTGTGTTTGTCGCAGCCTTTGCCTTTCGCCGCTCAGAGCACCAGCATACCTACCATCAAAAACTCCATGATTTCGCTGAGCAGTCAGAAGGCTTACTCATGTCGCTGGTACTGGTGGTGTTTGGGATGCTGCTCGGTCAAGGCTTACAGTCAGGCATCGAGCTGACATGGCGAGTCTACATCGTCAGCTTTGTGTTTTTACTTCTGATACGTCCTATCGGCGGGTTTATCGCTTTATCGGGGCTAGGCTTACCTCATACCGAAAAATACGCAATCTCAGCCTTGGGTATACGCGGTATCGGCACCTTGTATTACTTATCCTATGCGCTCAATCACGGCTACTTTGCAGATGATGATGCGCTCAAGTTATGGGTGGTCTGCTCTATCGTAATTTTGATATCTATCTTTATACATGGTTTGAGTGCGCCAAAGCTGCTCAAAATAACACCCAGTAAGCCGCCTTCGACATAAGCATTATCGAACATGTTAGCAACTTATACACTAGCTACGTGCTACTAAGGCGCTATAAACGCGAGTACTGCTTCGGTCAAAGCAAACTGACGAACGTCATTGAGCATCGTAGTATCGAAGTTATGAATAAAAGCAAACGACAATTGCCGTGATGGATCACACCACGCCACTGAGCCGTTGTAGCCCATATGACCAAAACCCGCCGCAGTATCAGCACAGACACTAAACAGACGATGATAGCCCAAGCGCCAATACATGGGTGCTGGCATGACTGCATCTAACCCTGTGACTTGGGGCGTGGATAACTGCTCAAAAGTAGCGCGATCGATTAGCGTCTGACCTTGCCATACCCCGCCATTGGCAAGCATGGCATATATCGTTGCCAGCGCCTCAGCCGATGCAACCCCGTTAGCAGCAGGGATAACGGCTTGTAGCGTTTGTCGTTGATAGTAATCAATAGGCTGCTTGCCGGCTGGGATAAGCGCTGATTTGTAGTTTTTTAGATTGAGATGGCTGGTATCAAAATACAGACGACTGATACCTGCAGTGGTTAACGCCGGCTGGCGGTGATCTCCTTTATCCGTCCCAGAAGCAGCTACAGAGCGCTGCATCTGCAAGGCTTGCTGCTGCCAACACGCCGCACTTGGTAGATGATTATAGACAAATAAGGTATTTGCCGAGTCTGGTTTTAATGTGGGTTTTTGTCGTTTTTGCCGCAGCTTAGGGGTTGCCTTCTCGTCTGTATCAAAGTCTTTGGCCAGCGTGGCGACAAGGTCGACTTTATCATCTGGCACCCCAAAATAGCAGCTATCGGCAATCCCTAATGGCGTTGTCAAATAATGGCTTAGCGCTTGCGCAAGCGGCATCTTGGTGACGATTTCTACCAAGCCGCCCAGCACCCAGCCGTAGATCAGCGCACTATAAGCAGAGTCGTAAGCGTCGGCTTGGTCAGGTTGAGTCATGGTCATGTCGGCAACTTTTTTGCGCATATACGACCAGTCTAGTACCGCCTCGCTATCTGCCTCAATACTGGTAATTGCAAAGAGATCAGCTTGGTGCGACATCACTTGCCGCAGCGTAACATGCGCTTTGCCATTAGCCGCAAATGCCGGCCAATACTGGGCAATGGGGACGTCATAAGCGAGTAGCTGTTTGGAGACCAATACATGAACCAGAGCCGCGAGCACCCCTTTGCCCGTCGAAAAGTTAATCGCTAGGGTTTGCGGTTGCCATACCATCTCTGGACGCGCCAAGCCCACACTAGCACGAGCGATACACTCGCCCGCCTGATAGACTACTAGCGCCCCGCCAGCTGGCGCATCATCAAGCTGCAATTTTGTCAGCAATTGCTGTAGACGCTGCTGCAGGGTAGTATTTATTCGAGCGTCATCGCGTTCGTTGGTTTTGTTCATTGTCTCAGTCATGGCAGCCTTACTCTATTATCATAAAAAGGCCACCGTCTGGTCGCCTTTTGTTCTATTAGCCGATTACTTTAGGGTATATCTTATTAGCGCGGGACCAACAAACGATTATACACCTCATCTTCTAGCTTTCTCAGACCGTGACTACGTCCCCGTGCCATGGCTGTATCCATTTTGCGGCCGCGTAGCCAGCCGGCGCGCAGTGCCGTCACCGCGCCCACTCTATTACCAGAGCCACAGTGTAGGGCTACCTTTTTGCCGTGATACTGGCGCAGGATATTATCAAAGGCCAATACTTTTAGCTGCTTTAAATCAGCAGCGCCGCTGATAGGCAGCTGCTCATAATACATGCCTGCGCGCTTGACGGCGGCAGCTTCATCGAAGCTCAGCTCGTCATCAGGCTGCAAGTTGATGACCAGCTCGACGCCAGCCTTTGCCAATGCCTCAACTTTTTGTTCATCCAGAGCGCCGCATACGATGGTATTGGCATCAGGACGAAAATAAGGCTCAAAGATGGTCGAAAGCTCGATGCCATTGTCCACACTGTCCGCATCAGCTGTGGCGCTATCGCCTGCCGCAGCGTCATTGGCAGCAGCGGTATTAGGCGCCGCGACATCATTGAGTTGGTCTGAACTTGGGGTTGTTACTGTAGTATGTGAGGTCATAATAATAAAAAGATTCGTTAGTCTGTCTACGTAGGATATATATAAAGACAAACGCGCTTTAATCCTTAAACGCGTTTGATCCGTTCGCCATAACTTTCGATAGCAGTTACGCGAGAGCCCCAGCTGTATTTACTTAGCGGTCTTGAGTGTTACCAAACCCGCTAGATGAGGCTTGTCATTTTTGGCGCTAAATAGACCAAACTCACAACTATCATCCGTGTTTTGTAGCTGTGATACCGGCTCGGCTATCAGCTCTACTTCAGCAGGCAAAAAGATAGGGAGCTTAAAAGACACATTGACAGTACAGGCATCAGGCAACTCATCCATCAGCGCGAGACATTTGGCTTTCGACCACATACCATGAGCAATCGCTTTTGGAAAACCAAAGGCCCGTGCCGATAGTGGATGCAAGTGAATGAGGTTAAAATCCCCTGAGACAAACGCATAACGACGGCCAATATCTTCTGGTACTTCAAAAACACTGTGAGTCCCATTGTCATCGACGGTCGGTTTTACGGTAACCGGACGCGGTTTGCTTTTTTTGTCTTTACTGCTGCTGGGTTTTTTGCCACGTGATAGGTAGGTTGATGTCCCCTCCCACACCACCTCGTCTTTTGATTTGACTGTCGTGACAAAATCAAACTGTTGACCTTGGGCATGGTCGCGCAGATTATCAAAAGTCACAGACATCGCCACTGTTTCACGCTCGCCGATAGGACGATACTGCGTCACACTGTTGTCTACGTGTACGAGACCGAGCATCGCAAAGGGAAACGGCTCTTTGACCATCATATTCATCTGCAGCGTCTGCGATAACACAGAAAAATAAGTAATAGGCACTTTGCCATTATCTGCAAAACCACAAATCTTACGATAATCGTCTAAATTCTCTTGATCAATATGGAGGTCATCGACGTAGTAAGTCGCTTGTGGTAACTGATCTTTACTGACTTTGCCACTGTTGCCGATAGGCAATAGGCTTTTGACGATATTGGCATAAGTTGTATGCGCTTTTGGCAACGCATCATAGTGTTTGTCTGACATAAATAAATCCTAAGTGGGGCTGGAGCAAACCTTTTGGGGCATTGTTATCATGAATTCTACGTTTTTATCATAAAAAAGCCACCCTTGGGCAGCTTTATTACAATTTATCAGCAATTTTTTCGTAAGCATATGTTAGGCAATCAAGAAAAAACCTCACATTATGATGTGAGCACCGCTTTATTCTTTAGCGATACTTACCTTACTTACTTTTGCCACAGTTTAGCTATGCACGGACAATTGCTTGTATTAAGCACCCAGTAAGCTTTGACCACAAACGCGAACGATGTTGCCATTTAGGCCACCCGATGCAGGAGAGGCAAACCAAGCGATGGTCTCGGCCACGTCTACTGGCAGACCGCCTTGGCTCATGGAGTTCATGCGGCGACCTGCTTCACGAATAGCAAAAGGGATGGCCTCTGTCATTTGCGTCTCGATAAAGCCTGGTGCCACAGCGTTGATGGTCATACCCTTGGCATTGTCTTCTAACTGTTTGGCGGTGGCATTGACCAGTCCGATGACGCCCGCTTTAGAAGTGGCATAGTTGGTTTGTCCCATGTTGCCTGCGATGCCTGAGATAGATGACACACATACGATACGTGCGTTGTCTTTTAATACATCATTTTCTAATAGATAGCGATTGAGGCGTGCGATGCTAGCTAGGTTGATATCGATGACCATATCCCACTTTTTTTCATCCATTTTTGCCAACGTCTTATCGCGCGTGACTCCAGCATTATGAATGATTGAATCAAGCCCACCGCGCTTTTGTGCCGCCTCTGCGATTTGCTTGCCTGCATCCTCGCTGGTGATATCGACTGTCAGCACAGAGCCGCTGATTTCGCTTGCGACTTTTTGTAGATCTGCCTGCTGCTGAGGTACATCTAAGCAGATAACGTGAGCGCCTTCGCGAGCCAATACGCGCGCGATTGCCTCACCGATACCGCGGCTGGCACCTGTCACCAGCATGGTTTTGCCACCTAAAGGCTGTGTCCAGTCGACATCTACTGTGTCACCTTTACTGACACGTACCACTTGTCCTGATACATACGCTGAGCGCGCTGAGGTAAAGAAACGCAGCGTTGAATCAAGATTTTGCTCAGCACCTTCTTCGACGTAGACCAACTGGGCGGTGATACCGCGCTTAAACTCTTTACCAACAGACTTCACAAAACCCTCAAGCGCACGCTGCGCCAAGGCAGCTTCGATGTCTGTGAGGTTTTCTGGCGTACGGCCAATGATGATGACACGGCCTGATTTTTCGACACGGCGCGCCACTGTATGAAAAAACGCATATACTGCTTTTAGCTGATCGGCATTACTGATATTACTGGCATCAAATAGCAATACTTTAAACTTATCATCGCCGCCAGTATTGGCTTTTGCGTCTACACCAGCATCAGCCAGCGCATCTTTGATATCGTCGCTACTATTGACGTACACATCTGCATGGACCTCTGATAAGATGCGGGCCACTGCAGCGCTTACGCTTTTGTCGTCGCCATCAGCGCGACCAACCAACACACTGCCACGTACCAAAGGCTCACCGCTCTCAAAACGATCTAACGTCACTGGCAGTGGTAGACCCAAATTTTTGGCCACTTTTTTGCCAATAGACGACTGAACAAAATCACCATAACGGTCTGACATAATATAATCCCTATAATAAATGGTTAAAATAATTAAAAATGCAATGCGCCTATTATATAGACTCACCGGACGCATCATTATTGATATTTAGTAAATGCATTAAAATCTGGCTTAACTATACACTTCCGCTATAAACAAGTCCAAAAACTGACAAAGTCTACAACAATCTGTAAACAAGCCAGTATACAAGATGGCAACTTTTTTTCGCGTCACCGTGCCTGATACTGTGTTAAAATCAGACCCATAAGTTATGGCAAATGCAATTATCGATAACAATATATTATCAAATGCATTATTATGCAATGATAATAATCGAGACGCCTGAGTTTACAAAAATAGTCTGGGTTTTCAAGCCGCTCTTTTGCTTCTAAAAATCCTGACCAAGCGGCGACAAATAAGCGTCACATCGTTTGCCAAAGACATACATTATGCTGGTAAAAACGTCTTATCATAGATGACCATAGTAAGTAATAAATAATGGCCAGCAGCCACCCTTTTTCTTTTGTACCCATACTCTTTAAGGATAATATTATGAGTAATAAAAACAATCACCCTGATAGTCCAGTCGTTGAAAGCACTGTCGTAAAATCTACCGATAGCAGCAAAAAAGACACTACAACCAAAGGCGCTGATAGCAAAAAAACCACTGAGGGCGCAGCCGTCGGCAAAACAGCAGCTGCTACCCAATCAAAAAAGGCCAAACCAGCCTCAAATCTAAACCGCGTCGCAATCTTGGGCGGCAACCGTATCCCCTTTGCCCGCTCAAACGGCACTTATGCTGACGTCAGCAATACGGACATGCTAACCGCTGCATTAGATGGTTTGGTCGAGCGTTATAACCTACAAGACGAAATCATCGGAGAAGTCGTCTCTGGTGCGGTCATGAAGCTGAGCCGCGACATCAACTTAACGCGCGAGGCGACGCTAAATACAGCTCTAAACCCTCATACGCCAACATACGATATCTCACAAGCCTGTGGTACTGGCTTACAAGCGACCTTTGCCTCTGCCAACAAAATCGCCCTTGGTTTGATTGACTCAGCCATCACAGGCGGTGTCGATACCACCTCTGATGCGCCTATCGCTATCGGTGATGGTCTGCGCAAAGTCCTTATCAAACTCGGTGCGGCAAAAGACAACAAGCAGCGCCTAAAAGCGCTAATGGGGCTAAACCCTAAAGATTTGATCGATACCCCACAAAACGGTGAGCCGCGTACCGGCCTATCAATGGGTGAGCACCAAGCCATCACCACGCTTGAGTGGAATATCAGCCGCGAAGCCCAAGACGAGCTGGCGTTTAACAGCCACAAAAACCTAGCACGTGCTTATGACGAAGGCTTCTTTGACGACCTTATCACGCCATATAAAGGCTTGACTCGTGACAACAACTTGCGCCCAGACACCACGCTCGAAAAGTTGGGCAAGCTAAAGCCAGTATTTGGTAAAAAGAACGCCAACCCAACCATGACAGCGGCCAACTCTACCCCACTCACTGATGGTGCCTCTTGCGTCCTACTCGGTACGGATGAGTGGGCAAAAGAACACGGCCTCAAGCCATTGGCGTACATCGCGCACCAAGAAACAGCGGCTGTTGATTTCATCGGCAAGTCAGGTACTACTGAAGGCTTGCTAATGGCACCTGCCTATGCGGTACCGCGTATGCTTGAGCGTGCTGGCCTAACGCTGCAAGACTTCGACTTTTATGAAATCCACGAAGCGTTTGCGTCACAAGTACTCTCAACGCTTGCAGCATGGGAAGATGAGACATTCTGTCAAGAACGTCTGGGTCTTGATGCACCACTTGGCTCCATCGATCGCAGCAAGCTAAACGTCAATGGCTCATCATTGGCAGCAGGCCATCCATTTGCAGCGACAGGTGGCCGTATCCTAGCCACTGCAGCTAAGCTACTGGATCAAAAAGGCTCAGGCCGCGCTCTGATCTCTATCTGTGCAGCAGGTGGCCAAGGTGTCACGTGTATCCTAGAAAAATAATACCGCCATTGTCTGTTTAACAGACAGATAGCTTCGGTTGTCTAAAGCACCCGTTAATCACGCGATTAATGGGTGCTTTTTCGTGCATAACAGCCAATAAAACCGATGACCGTTGTCTTATCAAAGGCCACTTCACACAATAATCAAACGCACCTACCGCCTAGTCCCCCTGCCAGATGTGCTAAAGTAAAGACCACAACAAACAAAATCATAATAATATTTGGCAGGAGCTTTTTATGAGTAAAATTCCTTCGGCGATTGACCCAAGACTCTTAACCACACAAGAGCGTCAAAAGCTTAGCCCACCCGAGCAAAACAGCTTTATCAGTCGGATGGACAAGGAAGTGTTTGATGATGAGCTACGTCGTAAAATGCACGAAGACCTTATCGACACCTATGATGAAGAGCTAGAAAACGAAATAGATGATTATGTGCGTGATTTTCGTTTTGATGGGCGGGAGATGAGCGAGCAAGAAAGGCTGGATCGGCGACTGTACTTTCAGGAGCTGGTGCGCCTGCAGCGCGAGCTTATCAAGCTACAAGACTGGGTGGTCGATCGCGGCGAGCGTATCGTCGTGATATTTGAAGGACGCGACTCGGCGGGCAAAGGCGGCGCGATCAAGCGCATCACCCAGCGCCTAAACCCACGGGTATGCCGCGTCGCTGCTCTGCCCGCACCGACAGAGCGTGAGCAGTCGCAGTGGTACTTTCAGCGTTATGTCGCTCATTTGCCAGCGGCCGGCGAGATTGTCTTGTTTGATCGCAGCTGGTACAACCGCGTCGGGGTTGAGCGCGTCATGGGGTTTTGTACCGATGCTCAGTATGAGGAGTTTTTTCAGTCGGTGCCTGAGTTTGAACGCATGCTCGTGCGCTCGGGTATTCGCTTGGTCAAATACTGGTTTTCGATCACCGATGACGAGCAGCATTCACGCTTTATGAGCCGTATTCATGACCCACTCAAGCAGTGGAAGCTCTCCCCAATGGATTTGGAGTCGCGGCGACGCTGGGAGGACTACACCAAAGCCAAAGAGACCATGTTTGAGCGCACTCATATTCCTGAAGCGCCGTGGTGGGTGGTAGAAGGCAATAACAAAAAACGCGCGCGCCTCAATTGTATCGCCCATTTGCTCGAGCAAATCCCTTATAAAGAAGTACCGCGTGATGAAGTCGAGCTACCAGAGCGCAAACGCGATGATGAATACTACCGCGAGCCTATCCCAGATGATATGTACGTGCCACCGCGTTATTAACAGCTTACGGCTATTTTACCCTACTCAGTCTCAAACAAAAAGGCCGCGGTATCTTAAATGAGATACCGCGGCCTTTTTTATACGCCTAGCATAGCGTGCCAGTCATCACCATAATGCGTCAGCTACATGGTATAAGTAGATTGCAAGCTGTCGATTTTGCCAGCCAATAAACGTTCTACTTCGTTTTTGATTCTTTGCCCTGCGATATCGGTGCCGATTTGTACCGCAAAACCGGCTGGCCGGCCACTTTGGGTTTTAGAGTTGATCCATACCACCTTACCATTCATCGGTAAACGCTCGCTGGAGTTTGGCAACGTGATGGCAATAAACACTTCATCGCCCAACTGCTGTGGACGATCAGACGGTACAAATAACGCTCCATTGGTCACAAAAGATAAGTAGCTGGCATATAGCGTTTCGATGTCTTCAATATGGCAGGTTAAGACCCCGCCGCGTTCTGGCATGGCCATAGTCAGCTTCCTTTAGTCATTGGGTTAAATGTTTATGAGTGAGCGCTCGTTTTAAATGTTGGTTTATAAACGCGCCAATTCTTGCATCAGCTTATCATAGGCAAATTTTTCTTGCACATTTTGTTGTAGCGCAACTTTGCTTTGCTGCAAGCGATAAAAAAATGCCTCTATAGCACTGTCGTCAGGGGTACTGCCATCAGCCTGATCGCTCGTAAGCGCTGTCCAATTGATGTCTTGCTGTAGCACTGCTAGACCTAAACAGACGCGGCGTATGTCGAGCAGCATCAGCTCAGAGAGCTGAATAAATTCTATAATACTAAGCTGTGATTGCCAATAGTCACTAGCCGCCACGCTACTACGTTTGCCGCCTCGCAGCGCCAGCCAAGTCGTCAGCCATAAGGCACGCTTGCTATACCATGGGGCATTGGCCAAGGCGATCGCAGCGAGCGGCGCGCCGTTAGCCAGTTGTATAAGCTGGTGAAGCGCGGCTGGGCTCACGGCTTCACGGTTGACCGTCGCCCCAAGTGCTTGCGTTACATAATCCATGGCGACTGCAGGCTCAATCGTCTGTAACGCCAATTGCTGGACGCGGCTTTTGATCGTGGGTAACAGCTGGGCTGGACTGTCGCTAATCAAAAACAAATGTACCTGCGCTTGCGGCTCCTCCAAGGTCTTGAGCAGCGCGTTGGCGGCAGCGACCGTCATTTGCTCTGCATGGTCTAACACACAGATGCGCAGGCCTTGGCCGCCTTGATAAATAAAGGGCTGTAGCGCGCGGATGTCATCTACTTTTATTTTTAAGGCGCTATTGCTTGTGGTTTTGGTGTTTTTTTTACCGGCTTTTTCTGTAGCTTCTGTATTGTCGATACTGACTGGCATACTGATGAGCGGCAATGTCTGCAAGCTTGGATGTGTACCAGATCTGAGCCACTGACAGCTTTCACACGTGGCGCACGCTCCTTGCGGATGGGTTGCACGCTCGCGGCATAACAGCCACGCCACCAGACGCCAAACAAAAGCACGTTTGCCCATGCCTTGCATGCCTGCGGCCAGTAGAGCATGCGGCAAAGTCTGCTGCCGAGTGACGCGGTCAGTGAGCTGCGACCATAGTGCTTGCTGCCATGGCAATAATGGCGCAAAGTAAATATCATCTGCAGTCTTTGATGCACCTATATTTTCCATTGTATGACCTATCGCTCCAGCTTTATAAAATGACTTGAAAGCTTAATGGTAGTTTTGCTTAGGCTATTTTAGTTAGTCATGCTGCTCGGGCTCTGAAAGTCGGTGAACGCCATCGCATTGAGGCGATCCAAGTCCTCTTGGGTATCGACCCCAGCCGGCAGATGACACGCTGCAGTCGCGATGGCAATATGACCACCGTTTTCTAGTACGCGTAATTGCTCCAAACTCTCTAAGGTCTCAAGCGGGGTCTGTGGCCAATGTACAAACTGCTGTAGTAAGCTCACGCGGTACGCATAAAGCCCCAAATGCCGATAAGCGTTTTTGGGTGGTCGTTTGTTTGGCTCGTCTGCCAATACCACATCACGGTCACAAGGAATGGGCGCGCGGCTAAAATATAGCGCGCGCTGCAGTGCATTAGTATATTGACTGACGACCTTGACCACTGAGGGACGCAAAAAAGTCTCATAATCATCGATCGGCTCACACAAGGTGGCCATGACGCTGGCTTTATCCGCGACCAGTAGATCCTTTACTTGCTCTAATAATAAAGGCGGCACCAGCGGCTCATCGCCTTGCATGTTGATGACGATATCCTGATCGGCCCAGCCTTTGATGGCTGCAACTTCCGCTAAACGATCTGTACCCGAAGCATGCTCGCGGCTGGTCATCACCACCTCAAACCCTGCGTCCACACAAACCTGAGCAATGCGCTCATCATCAGTTGCGATACACATGTCATCAGCAAAATGCGCCGCTTGCGCCTTTTCAGCGACCCACAAAATCATCGGCTTGCCATGAATAGCTAACAACGGCTTGCCAGGTAATCGAGTACTCTTAAAACGGGCAGGAATCACAATGTGAGTTTTGGCAGCAGCCATAGACGCAGTAGCAGGGTCAATGACAGACTCAATGTTAGACATGGTTACTTCCTTAGCAGGTTTGATGTGACGTACCGTCTTATATGTTTTTGATAATGACTATCTTTGATAATGACTGTTTTAAAGCTGTTTTATTTTTTTGTTTATTTTAGCGCCTGATGAGGCTTGATATCGATATCCAGTCTCTGTAATTGCTCTGTCAATAAGCGGTAGCAATCATCAGAGAGCACTGCGGTGACTGGTAATACCCAGAGCCTACTCACCAGTGCTTGGTAATCATCATCTAGCGCATTATTAGCCATGGCCTTTGAGAGTAATGCTTTGATTTTTACAGCGTCTTTTGTGGTAACGACAATAGGATGCTGACGATACTGTAGCAGCTCCGCCAAAGTAAAATCATAATGATCTGGATAAGGATGAGCGATGACCTCAAAGCCTAAATCTGTGAGCGTCTCAAAAAAACGCTGCGGATAGCCGATGCCGCTGACTGCATGTACTTGACTGCCTGTCTTTGGCGCTGCCGGATGATCTTGCTGCTCACTCGTCTGTATATCGGCCTTCGCAGCGTTTGGTTTTTGGGTATTCGCCAATGAAGGTGCCCATAAAGGCTGCATGCTGTCCGCTTGCATACACATAAGCAGGCGCTGATTCGGCTGCTTTTGCTTGCTTGCGTGCTCGGCGGCTGGACTTGTCTGTTGCTTGCTATGATACACAACAGTGGCACCCTTAAGCCGAGACAATGGCTCACGTAAAAACCCTGTCGGTAGTAGCTGCTTATTACCAAAACCGCGAGCGGTGTCCACGACGATCCACTCTATATCACGCTGCAGTGCATAATGCTGCAAACCATCATCGGCAATAATCAGTTGCAAGTCTGGGTGAGCGGCCAATAACGTTGTGATCGCTTGCTGCCGATTGGGACTGACTGCCATCGGTACGCCTGTCATATTGACGATCAAACACGGCTCATCGCCGACCACGCTAGGGGTGCTGCTGGCATCGACCAGCGCTGGCATCTGGCTATTATCACCGCCATAGCCGCGACTAATCACCCCCACCTTGATACGATGTACCGCTTGTAGATGGCTCACCAACTCAATAATCAGCGGCGTCTTGCCGCTACCGCCCACACTGATATTACCGATGACCATGACAGGTATGGGCGCCCGATAGCTGGCAAACACCCCCCATCGATAAGCCTGACGACGCAGCGTGATGATGAGACCATATAGCCAACTAATAGGCAACAGCAGCCATAGCCAAGCGGCTTTGCGTTGCCATGCACGCGTCACTGTCGTCTCAATATTCAAGGCTGGTTGCTCACTTATTCGTTGATTTGAAGCTTTACACGCACTGACGGCTACTCAAAATCGCGGGCATACATCTGGGCATAATGACCTTGCTTTTGCATCAGCTCATCATGGGTGCCCAGCTCTACAAGCTGACCACCATCCAAGACTGCGATACGATCGGCGGACTCAATGGTCGTCAATCGATGAGCAATGACCAATGTCGTCCGGTCTTTCATAACATTATCAAGTGCTTGCTGGATATAGTACTCTGACTCATTGTCCAGCGCGCTGGTCGCCTCATCTAGTATAAGAATCGGTGCATCTTTTAGCAGGGCCCGAGCGATAGACAAACGCTGACGCTGACCACCTGACAGCTGCAGACCTTCAGCGCCGATTTCGCTTTGATAGCCATTTGGCAGCTTCATAATAAAATCATGAGCAAACGCATCTTTGGCTGCTTTTTCTACCTCTGCTTGGCTCTTATTGGCCAAACTGCCATAAGCGATGTTATTAAAAACAGTGGTATTAAATAGCACTACCTGCTGATTGACCATCGCAATCTGCGCGCGCAGACTCTCAAGTTTGATATCCTCAATCGGCCGTCCATCCAAGGTAATCTGCCCTGAGGAGGTCGACAAGGTACGTGTCAACAAACTGACCAATGAAGACTTACCAGCGCCGCTGCGCCCTACCAAGGCTACCGTCTCCCCTGCTCGCACATCCAGCGTAAAGTCGCGCAGCGCTACTGTCGAATCGGGATACACCAAACTGATATTGTCCAGAGATATCTCCCCAGACAACGCTGGGCTGACCGTGCCGGTGTCTTTTTCTTCTGGCTCATCAAGTAGCGCAAAGATGGACTCACCCGCGGCAATGCCTTTTTGCAGTTTTTGATTGACATCGGTCAGGGATCGAACCGGCTTACTGAGCAGTCCTGCCGCGGCGATATACGAGATAAACTCACCGGCAGAGATATTGTCGATTACCGATGGTCTAAGGGCCAGCCAAACCACCACCGACATCGCCATGGCCATCAGCAGCTGTACCGCTGGGGTGTTGATACTGTTGGTCACGACGACCTTCATACCTTGGCGCAGGTTCTTTTTGGAGGTTTTATCAAAACGCTCGGCTTCGTAAGCTTGACCGCCGTAGTTTTTGACCACCTGATAGCCACCGATGACTTCATTGGTGATATGGCTGACATCCCCCATGGTTTCTTGGATACCTTTTGACAACTTGAGATAACGCTTGGATGCGATGCGAATCAGCCATAATATGGGCGGCAACACCACAAACAAAATCAAGGTCAAACGCCAATTACTATAAAGCAAAAAGCCAATCAGACCAATCACAGTCAAACCATCTCGCAACACCGTTTTCATCGAGTCGGTACTGGCAGCGGTGACTTGCTCGACGTCAAATATCAGCTTTGAGGAGATAGTGCCTGCCGGATTGGCCAAATAAAACGCACTTGGCAAACGCAGCAGCTTATTAAACACCTCCACACGCAGCTCATACACCAAGTTGCGTGACACCAATGCGGAGTAATAGTTACCCAAAAAGCTACCCACACCGCGAACAAAGAACAGACCAATAATAAGCAGTGGAAACAAATCTTGCTTACTCTGGTCATTTTGATTGATGGCATCAGTGATGTATTGCAGCAGTTTGGCAATCCAAATCTCGGTTGCCGCATTGATCGCAAACCCCACAACCGTCAGCAGTAATGCCCACCAGTACGGCTTAAGATAGCGTAGCAGCCGCAGCAATGTCTGGTATTTTGGCGTACCTGAGGGCGCAGCCGACTGTTTTTTTGCAGACGGTTTTTTAGCGTCAGATGAATAAGCTTGGCTCATAAAAGCCTCAATTTGGGTGTCATAACATGAATGGACTGTATCTATGCTGCACCTTCACTGAACTACAGCTTTACAGATAAGTGCGGCATCGAGCACGCCATATATTATTGCGGTAACGACTGGCCAAGCGGCACAACCGTACTGATATTCAGGTTCAAAAACCCCATTTTGCCAGCGACATCCATCACGCGCACGACTGATTGGTGCGTGGCATTGGCATCTGCCGCGATGACAAAGAGCATCTCACGATTGCTGCCGGCTTCTTGCTGAAGCATACTGGTCAGCTCCGCTTCATTACTGCTCGCAAGTGTGATGCCATTGACAAGATAATTGCCATCTTCTTGCACTGCCACTTCGATGGTATTGTTCTGCTCTGTCAGCGCCACCCCTTCTGCCTCAGGGAGAATGATATTTAAACGGCTAAAATGATTGAACGAGGTGGCCAGCAACAAAAACACGATTAAGAATAATAAACAATCAATCATCGGTGTCAGATTGATTTCAAGGGGCTCGACCGTCGGTTTTCTAAAGCGCATACCATTCTCTTTAATTGACTCAATACCACACTTGGTAGAATACTGATAACGTAGAATATCGATAACCACTGACGCAGGTTATGAGGTCATGGCTGCTTCAGCATTGACCTCTAACCCATGCATAGCAGGCGCTGAGTCTGCCGCACCCTCTACTGCAGTAGAAGGAAACTGACGCATATCCGCCAGATTACTATCTGCTAGCAGGTGATAGTCGTATAGCTCTTGAATCATCAAGCCCGCTTGGGTCTCAAACTGTGCATTGATATCAATGATACGGCGCTGAAAATAGCGATAGGCCACCAGTGCAGGGATGGCCACAATCATCCCTGCAGCTGTGGTTATCAGCGCTTGTGATACCCCAGCAGCTAGCATCGTCGGGTCCTGCATCGCGCCATCAGTAATTGCCAAAAACGATGAAATAATACCCAGTACAGTACCCAATAGCCCGAGCAGTGGGGCAATCGCGCCGATGGTGCCGAGCATATTGATGTTTTTTTCTAACTGATGGATTTGCACACTGGCACGGTTTTGCATGTGCATGGTCATCGAGTCTAGCCCATACTGGCGATAGAGCAGCCCTGTCGCTAGGATATCGCCTAATGGGGTTTTTTCTTTAACGTTCATCAGCTGAGTGCGGCCGATATCACCGTTTTCACGCAAGCGTGTGATTAGCTGTTCACGCAGTCTGCTTGGAACGATTTTGTTAAACTGTAAGGTATGACTACGCTCGATAATGATGACCAATGCCAAAATTGAGCACAACACAATCGGCGTCATCAACCAACCACCTGCCTTTACCAACTCCCACATATTGCTTCTCTTTTATGTTTTTTTAAATAGTTGTTATAAAGATGGCGCTTGTTAAGCCTGCGCTTCTATCTGTTTGATCAAAGCGGCCAGCTGGTCTTGACTATGAAAAAATATCTCGACACTGCCCTGCCCGTCTTTTTTGTGCTTAAGCTTTACTTCAGCGCCGAGCATATCTGTCAGGCGCTGGGTCAAACGCTCGACGTCACGTGATTGCACTTGCTCAGCGCGGCTGACTTTTGGCGCAGGCTGGAGGATGGATTTTACCAGCTTCTCAGCTTCGCGTACCGTCATGCCGCCATCGATGATCTTTTGGGCGATGATCGGCTGCTGCTCAGAAGAGAGCGCCAACAGGGTACGCGCATGCCCCATATCAAGCGCATTGTTGGCCAAATGATCTTTGACCGTGTCATGCAGCTGGTTGAGACGCAGCAAGTTTGACACAGTGGTACGCGCCTTACCGACCACCTCAGCGATCATCGCATGGCTCATACCAAACTCGGTATGAAAGCGCTGCAGTGCAGCGGCTTGTTCAATCACGGATAAGTCTTCACGCTGGATGTTTTCAATCAATGCTAGCGCAATCGCCAGCTCATCAGACAAAGCGCGTTCAATCGCTGGAATGACTGGCTTACCTGCCATCTTGGCCGCACGCCAGCGCCGCTCACCTGCGATGATTTCGTGCGTGACAAAATCCTCACTCTTATCCTCACTGGCCAGTAGTGGACGAATCACAATAGGCTGCATGACGCCATGCTGCTCGATAGACGATGCCAACTCTGCCAGCGCCGTTTCACTCATATCGCGGCGAGGCTGGTATTTACCCGCTTGCAGGCGTTTGACATCGATCTGCACCAAGCTGATTTGATCTTCAAGCGCACTGTTGTCTGTACCTGTGGCACGCGGTTTGGCCGCTGCCTTGTTTGTAGCCCGTGATTTTCGGCCACTGCTATCAGCAGCGCGCGTTTGGGTTTTAGCAGCATTGGTACGCTCAGAGCGAGTCGCGACACTAGGCGCTTTTGCGTTCGTGTTTGATGGCGAGGTATCTGACGTGTCGACGGGCGCAGCATTGCCACGCGCAGCCATATCGTCTTGCAAGGCAGAGGCGGTAATTTGCTTTTCTTTTTTGATTGACCCTAATAAGGCGTCTAAGCCTCGATTGGCCGCCAACCCTCTCTTTTTCGCCATGATTACCTATCCTCTAACACTAAAATAAAAGCCCATTTTTTACAAATGCGGCTTACTCATTACTTATAAATATGATAGTTACCGCTTATCTACTCTAACGCTGCCCACGCCGCGTTTTTAGGCACTTTGCTTAATCACTTCAGCGGCCAGTTTTTGGTAAGCGCGCGACCCTTTTGACCACCTCTCATACGCAATCACCGGCAGACCATGAGCAGGTGCCTCTGCCAGACGAATGTTTCTGGGAATGTGGGTTTTGTACATGATATCGCCAAAATGCGCCTCAAGCTCGGCTGAGACATCGCGTGCGAGTGTGTTACGTGCATCATATAGGGTTCTTACGACGCCGCGTATATAGAGATTTGGATTGAGCTCCGTTAAACGCTCAATAGTCTGCGACAAGTCGGCCAGCCCTTCTAGCGCATAGTATTCGCATTGCATCGGAATAATCACGCCGTCAGTTGCCACCAAAGCATTGATTGTCAATAAATTCAAACTCGGCGCGCAATCGATAATCACATAATCATAAGCCGGTGTGTTGGTAGCGGCTTGCTGCTCTACCAGCGCCGCCATGGCATTTTTAAATAGCTCATGACTGTCTGTTTTGTTCATCAAAGTGATGTCCATACCCGCCAAATCTCGGTTGGCACCAATCACGTCAAACCCAGCAGGACTTGGGACAATCACATCAGCCAGCGAGACGCCATCGAGCAGCACATCAGCGATGGTCAAGGACAGCTCGTTTTTATCGACACCTGTACCACTGGTCGCATTGCCTTGTGGGTCTAGGTCAATCAGCAGGACACGCTTGCGTTTAGCAGCCAAGCTGGCGGTCAAATTTACCGCCGTCGTGGTTTTACCCACGCCGCCTTTTTGATTGGCAATTGCTATGATTTCCATACACTCACTCAATTTTATTAGGATCTATTACTATTATTCTATGTTTTACTGATGCTTGCAGACATCGCTTGCAATCACAACACCCTGCAACCTTGAGACTCATCAATATATGCTATTTGGATATCAAGGTAAACGATGTTTCACGACCGCACGGGCTCATAGCTTAGACATTTTTAGCAGACAATTCAATCAAATGGCGACTATCATGTAAACGCGGCACTGTTAACTTTATGGTGTCGATACGCCAGTCGTGCTCGAGCGCTTGCAGCTCTTCATCGCTTGGCGCTTTGCCCTTCATCGCGCACAATCGTCCCTCTGCGGCCAGTCTTGGCTGTGCCACGTGGACAAAATCAATCAGGCTGGCAAAGGCTCGCGAGGTCACCACCTCATAGCTGGCCTCATGCGCCTCGATACGAGAGGCAATAGGCTGCATATTATGTAGGCCAAGCTCACTACTGATTTGTTTGATAAAGCGAATTTTTTTCTGATTGCTGTCTAAGGCTGTGCAAGCGCGCTCAGGCTGGCAAATCGCGATAATAACGGCTGGCAGCCCTGCCCCTGTACCGATATCTAACAGTGATCCTGACGGCAAATGCGGTATAATAGCCAAACAATCAATCACATGCTTGATCAGCGCTTCTTTGGGATCAATGATGGCGGTGAGATTATACGCCTTATTCCACAATAAAAGCTGATCTAAGTACAATAATAGCGTGCGCTGCTGCGTCTCACTCAAAGACAAACCCAGCTCATTGATCGCTTGCGCCAACGTATCGGCCAGTGCTGGCAGCTGTATGCCAAGTTTAACAAAGCCGGCCGGATCGATAGCGGCATGATTCACGCTGGTAGATGATGAGGTTTTTTTGGCAGAAGCTGACATAAGGCGCATTATCCAGTTTTGACATGTGAACCGTCTATTTTATCACGCACTCCGCGTATTGAATAGTTGCAGATTGCCCCAATGTGAGACATCTTATACTATCTGCGCAGTCTTTGAGGCGTTATTGTTCTTTAATCATAGCAAACCGCTGAGTATTTACTGCTATCATATGCAGCAAAGACCGCAGCTTTATGATGAAATATACTAAAAAACCAATCGCTCATTTTTAAAGGCCGCATCCCAAACACCGACAATCAAACCGCCTCATAGCAACACTTCCCAATCATCAAAAACGCGACCAAACAAGACACTAATGATATGGTAACACCCTCGACTCAGCTGACCGACCCAGCAATAGACACCACCAAAGAACAGACAAAACACGCAAAAAAGGTAACGCAGCTGCATCCACGTTTTTTAGAAGTGAAGCAGCACTGCCACCTAAGCGCTGCGCAATTGAAGCGCTATAGCGATCCTGCGGCACTGCCAAGCGACACTCGAGCTGCCCCTGATTTAGATGTGGGCTTTGGCCAGCAGCGAGCGCTAAAAGCATTGCAAACCGCCCTAGACATCAAAGCCAGTGGCTATCATGTGTTTGCCGCAGGCGAAAACGGTTTGGGCAAACGTACGGTCATCAGCCGTTTATTGACTCGCATCGCTGCCGATGCGCCAACGCCTGATGACTGGGTCTATGTGCATAATTTCGCTGATCCTCGTACGCCGCAAGCATTATCCCTACCTGCTGGACAAGCAGAGATATTGCAGCAGCAGGTGAGTCAATTGTGGCAGCAAGCCAAAAAACGCCTCAGTCAGCGTTTTCGCAGTGATCAATACCAAAGCAAAATAGAAGCCATCAAAAACGCCACCCATCAAAAAGAAAGTCAGGCTTATGATGTGCTCAATGCCGAAGGCAAGCAATACGACTTGGCTTTGACGTTTCGCTCGTTTGATAACAAAGCGGTGTTTGTCCATTCAAGTCAGCTGCCAACGGAGAGTAGCAGCGCCGCCGATACCGCCGCTGAGCACACTCCTCCCGCCAGCCCTAGATCAGATAATCCGCAATCCGCGGCCAAGCCCAATGAGACGGCGCATCGTCGTGGCAAGCAAGACAAAGTGCCCTCTGGCGATGACGAGTACGAAGCCGAGCTCGACAACTTCGTACAAAAAAACCACATGCAAAAGCGCCTAAGTCAGCTCACTATCGCACTAGAGCAATTAGAAGACGAAGCCAATGACGCCATCGAAGCGCTGCATCGTGACATTGCACGCCGTGCCCTACAGCCGTTATTTGCCCCAGTTTATCAGCAGTTTGCAGCTCAGCCACAAGTCGTCGATTACCTAAAAGCCGTATCTGCAGATATGGTCACGCATGCTGAGCGCATCGTCAATGGCGATGATGAAGAGTTTGTCACAGCAGCGCTGGCCACCACTCCCAGTCGTTATGCGGTCAATGTCATCGTCAGTCACGCGCCAGACAGTGGTGCACCTGTGGTCTTTGAGGATTTGCCGACGCATCTAAACCTATTGGGACATGTCGAGCAAATCACCCAGTTGGGCACAGTCACCACTGACGTCAGTATGATTCGAGCGGGCGCTCTACACCGTGCCAATGGCGGTTATCTGTTGTTGGAGGCCAGTCATTTACTTGAGCATCCTTATGCTTGGCAAGGTCTCAAACGCGCTCTGCAATCACGCAAAATCAAACTCTCTAGCCTTGAGCAAATGCTGACTTTGACAGGTAGCCTATCGCTTGCGCCGTCACCCATTGACCTTGAGGTCAAGGTGATTTTGCTGGGCGAAGCTGACCTATATTACGAGCTTTTGGAGCTTGAGCCTGAGTTTGATGCCGTCTTTAAGGTGCGCGCCGACTTCCACGATGATGTGACGCGCAGCCCTGAGCACGAGTTGGCATTGGTGGCAAAAATGGCTGATATCATCGATCATGCTAGCCTCTATCCATTCGATCGCAATGCACAGGCGGCGCTGCTTGAGCATTTGAGCTTACAAGCCGAAGACCAAGACCGCTTAAGCTTACACAGCGACTTGTTGATCAAACTGCTGCACGAGTCTGATCGCCATGCGCGCCTAGATGGCAAGCATATCGTTGATGCCCATCACGTCATGCAAGCCATTGACGATATGGACGAGCGCTCAGGGTATCTGCGCGACTTATACTGGGATGAGCTAAAAAACGGCCAGCAGCTCATTCAAACCCAAGGTCATGCGGTCGGGCAAGTCAACGCTCTGACTGTGGTCAGCTATGCCGATAGCGAGTTTGGCATGCCAGCACGCCTCACCGCCGTCATTCAACCCAACATCGGCGCAGGTGAGATTCTCGATATCGAACGCGATGTGGATTTGGGCGGTAGTCTACATGCTAAGGGCATGCTAATTATGACCAGCTATTTGCGGGCGCTGTTTAGTCAACACCATGCCCTTAACTTTAGTGCCTCACTTGCTTTTGAGCAAAGCTACGCGCAGATCGATGGCGACAGCGCCACAGTCAGCGAAGGCTGCGCGCTACTCTCAGCCTTAGCGGATGTGCCAATCGATCAGTCCTTAGCCATTACTGGCTCCATGAATCAATTAGGTGAGGTACAAGCTGTCGGTGGCATCAACGCTAAAATCGCTGGATTTTTTGATGCTTGCCGCGAGCAAGAACTGACAGGTCAGCAAGGCGTGGTCATCCCTATTGCCAACGTCCAGCAGCTGATGCTGCGCGACGACATCATCGCTGCGGTCAAAGCTGGTAAGTTTCATATCTATGGGGTGCAGAGCCTGAGTGAAGCGTTGACACTGATGACAGGACTGCCTGTCGACACCATGAATAAAAAAGGCCGCTATCGTAAAGACACGTTGTTTGGCAAAGTATTAAATCGCTTACTGCTGTGGGACGAAAACCAAAACGGCGATGACGATATTGAGGACAAAGACGCCAAGCAAACCAGCCAAAAAAAGCGCAAGGCAAAAAAGAAAAAAGACAAGAAAAAAAGGCGTCAACGTCAAGAGGATAAAGGCAATGACGACCACTCAAGCGCGGATATCACGACAGCTGATGAGTCGCCTGATATCGCCCAGCCCTGATGGTGACAGGCATCAGAGCATGGGCTGACGACCTGCTACCGTCATTTATCATACGCTGCTCATCAGTGATAGACACAACATAGACGTCAGGATAGACGTCAAGCTGCTTTTCTGCCATGATAACCCGCGACGAACTCGTTAAAATACCAGCATTAAAATATCCATATCGATTGCGACATTGATTTACGACTTCATAAAGGTTATCTCTGAATGACTGTACATCATACCCACACAGATGAGCGAATAGACGAGCAGCGCACGAGCACCAGTGCCCCTGCTGCAGAGACTCATCATAATAATCGTCATGGCGCGGCGACCACAGCGCGGCAGTGGCAAGTACTCTCACAGTTACAGCGCAATCGCTGGGTGGGAACGACGCACATTTACGAGCAGCTCAAACTTGCAGGGTTTGACATCAGTCTGCGCACCGTACAGCGCGACCTAAATGCCTTGTCCAAACGCTTTCCCATCGAAAAAAACAACGCCAACCCGCAAGGCTGGCGCTGGCGTGACGATGCCCCGCTACACAGCCTACCGCATATGAATCTATCACAAGCGGTGGCTTTTAATATGGTAGAGGCCAACCTCACCCAGCTATTACCGCCCGTGATTTTAGACGAGCTGTTTCCTTGGTTTGATTTAGCAAGACGACAGCTAAAAAACAGTAAAGTCACGCACTCTTGGATCGACCGAGTACGCATTGAGCCTGCCACCCAGCCCTTAATCGCCCCGCATATTGACCTCGAGAGCAAAGACAATCTGTATCACGCGCTCTTTTATCAATTGCAGGTCAAAGCCTGCTACACCCGTAGCAACAAAAATGAGGCCAGCGAATATACGCTAAACCCCATTGCCATCATTCAGCGCGGCGTGATTATCTATTTACTAGCGACCCGTACCGATGACCCAGAAGCCATCATTCGCACCTTTGCTCTGCATCGGTTTGATAGCGTCGAGATTTTAGAGAGTCCGGCGCAAACGCCAGAGGATTTTCAGCTTGATACCTATTTGGAGGCTGGCAGTATGGGCTTTAGTCATCCGTTGTTTGGCGAGCTGCCTGAGCGTGGCAAAAACACGGCCATTGAGCTACAATTCACCAAACAAGCTGGCAAAAGTCTGACAGAAAGCAAGCTTAGCGACGATCAAACCGTCACCGTCAATGATGACGACACCCTAACCATCAAAGCCACGGTCAACCTAACCTCACAGCTGGTTTGGTGGTTGCGCGGCTTTGGTAGTGGCCTGCTCAATGCCCAGCCCGAGCTACTATATCGAGCCGTCTTGGATAACAGTACCAATAACGCCACTGATAATAAACCTGATTAACTGGTGTTATTTTGTCTTAAGCGTTACAGACTCAAACCACGATAACATCCTCGAACCATTGCAAATCGAACCATTGTAAAAGGAATACTATGTCGACCACGACCCCATCGCCACTACTTTCCGACAGCTTAAGAGGACTAGGCTTAGATGCGGGGACTTTGTTTTTTGCGCTAAACTACGAATTTACCAGAATTGAGCCAAAGGGACTGCTAAAACGTTTTAAAAAAAACCAAGGCGCGATAGATATCGACATCGCGTGCGCGTTATACGATGACAATTGCACCATCAGCGATATCGTCTGGTTTAAGCAGCTGCGAGACAAAGCGGAGTCGGTACGCCATCAAGGCGATAGCTTAAATGGCAAAGATCGCGGTGAGCAGGCCATGTATTTGGCACCGCTTGATCAAGAGCAGATCAGACTGTATTTAGACAAAATTCCTGCGCATATCACCCATATCGCCATGATGGCCAATTCTTATCACGGTCATCCTTTTTCTCGAGTCAAAAAAGGCGAGATACACCTGAGTGATGATGAAGGCAATCGCTGTTTTGAAGTCAATCTCAAACAGCTGCCACGCGACTGCCAAACACTTTGGGTCGCTCATTTGCGCCGAGAAGTAGATGACTGGCATCTAACTTTGCAAAACTTACCACTGGCAGCAGAGGATTTGGCCACAGCCGCGCAGCAAGTCGCCTATGAACTGGCGCGCGCCCTTCCTATTCCCCAAGGCCTATAAAAAGCCTATAAAGAGAAATCAGCCACAGCGTTTGACTGCAGCCCTTAAAACCAGAAAATGAGACCATAAAAATGAAATCGCAGGAATGAAGCTGTCGAAATAACGCCGTAAAACTACTCAACCACAAAAGGGATAAAAAAGACTAGCGCGTGTTGAGTAGTGCACTGTGTTATAACGGCTCGCCGCAGTGCGGGCAGTAATTTTTTTGCCGCCTTTCTACCTCTCTTTCGCGGCGCTCAAGCTCTTGCTCACGCAGTACTTGCAAAACGATATTTTGCGCCTGCTCCTTGTCTAGCCCCAGCTCACGGCGAATCTTGTCAATCATCATCTGGTTTTGCACCAAATCAAAATCACTGTCGATCAGCTGCTCACGAAAATGCTGCTCTAACTCCTCGCGGCGCTGAGCCAGCTCATTGGCCAAACCAGTCGCCAAGATACCAGCTGGCAATGCCGCCAGACCCACACCCAATATGGTAATGATGGCACCCAATATCTTGCCTGCATTGGTGATCGGCGTGACATCACCATAGCCGACGGTCGTCAGCGTCACCACCGCCCACCACATCGCCTTCGGTATCGACTCAAACTCATCTGGCTGCGCGTGATTTTCGACCAAATAAATCCCGCTAGAGGCGGTGACAATCATGATAATCAAGATAAAGATAACCGCTTGAAACGAGCCTTTTTCTTTACTAATGACCACCAGCAAGATACGCATAGAGGCAAAGTAGCGGGTGAGTTTCAGAATCCGAAACAGACGCAAAATACGCAAGAAACGCAAGTCAATAGAGACAAAGAAGTTTAAAAAGGCAGGGGCAATTGCAATCAAGTCGATCATCGCCGACGGGCTTTTGAGCCACTCCCAGCGCTGACGCCAAGTAGTATTATCTGGTTTGGCTTCGGCCACACTCCACAAACGCAGTAAATACTCAATAGAAAAAATAACGATAGAGAAATTTTCAAACCAAATAAAATAGTCTTGATAAGGGTAATACCAGTTGTCTACAGACTCGGCAATCACAGCGGCGACATTGGTCATGATCAAAAAAATCAGGAAGTAATCCACATAACGGCTAAACCGAGTGTCATGCTCATCATTTTGCAAAATATCATAAACAAAAAGACGCAAGCGCCGTATAGATTGGAATAGCATGCTGACCTTATGCGGTAAAACCCGCGCGTGGATAAATAAAATAAATCGCCATTGCCGCAAAAAACCACCGTGACCACCATAATGCCAAAGCTGACCTAAAAGGCGTCGATCGGCTGCTGCGTGTTATCTACAGCTAGCGTGTACCCTCAGATTATACAAAATTTTTATAGTAAATATAGACAGTTATCAGCAGCGTAAAGGCAATTGCCAAAACGGCCAATCGTAAAAACCGTTCATCGATCTTTAACTGCTGACTGACATTTTGGGCAGGCAACAAAAACAGATGGCACTCAGGACAACAACCATCTACTTCATTTAATAGCTGCATCGTCCGTGCGTTAGTACAACGCAGAGGAGAGTTACTACAATAACCAAGCATAGTGTGGCGCGCCTCCGTTTATAAAATAAAACCTTTATCCTTTACCTATCATCCACTTCTAAAAGTTCACAATACCTCGATATCGATAACTTTACGCAAAAGTCTTGGTTTAATACTGAGAATAACCATTTATTACCTTACAGAAATAGTGGTTTTGTATTATAATGGCGTTATAATGTTACAGATTAATCAATAATCATAATATTATGTATTGGTCACTACTGTCATCCCTCATTAGCTGACTGATAATCCTCTATTACGTTAAGGAATCAAACGATGAAACTACAATCCCTAGTTTTAGCCGCTGCTACTGCACTTACTATGACTTCTGCTTTTGCCGTTCCTGCTGGTACGTGGACAGTGGCTGCTGGTGCACACTATGTTGACCCTAAAAGCGACAACGGTACTTTAAACAATGGCTTATCAGTAGATGTTGATGGCGATGTGCGCCCAACCATCAGTGGCGAATATTTCATCGCTGATAACGTTGGTGTTGAGTTACTAGCAGCCATCCCATTCCATCATGACATCACGCTAACTGATGCAAATGGTAACGAAGTTGATGCCAAAACTCAGCATCTACCACCTACTCTATCTGTACAGTATCACTTCGACGGCTATAACTTGCCTATGAATGTGAAGCCTTTCGTTGGTGTTGGTGTGAACTATACAACTTTCTTTAAAGAAAGAGTCTACCTAGGTAACGGTAATGATTTAGAGCTAGACGATAGCGTTGGTGTTGCTGGCCATATCGGTCTTGACATCCCATATGCGCCTACTGAGTCTTTCCGTATCGATGCGCGCTACATGGACATCAAAACTGACGCTAGCCTAAACGGTAATGACTTAGGTGAAGTCGATATCAGCCCATGGGTATATGGCGTTGCGTTTGTAAAACAGTTCTAATAAATCTATCATAGCAAGTAAAGTATGCCAGATAAGAAGCCAGCCGATGTGCTGGCTTTTTTTGTTTGTATGATTTGCTGCAATCTGTTTATTGTTATTTTTTTATAATCAACCTAACATCACGTTGGCGCACTTTATGTCATAAGCCCATAAAAAAAGACCATCCACTTGGACAGTCTCTTTGTAATACATAATCATTGATGCAATCTATCAGTCGCTATTAGCCAAACAGCACTCAAAAGCGCTGCCGGTCAGAGCTACAGCAAGATACGGCGCGGATCTGCTAACAAGGTAGCGATATAACGGGTAAATACTGCTGCATCAGCACCATTAATCACTCGGTGATCATAAGACAACGACAGCGGCAGCATCAAACGCGGCTCAAACGTCTGCTTGGTTTCGTTCCAGCGCGGCTGCATACTGGCCTCAGAGACCCCTAAGATACCCACTTGTGGCCAATTGACCAACGGCGTAAAGGCGGTACCCCCTAGGTTGCCTTGGCTCGATATGGTAAAGCTTGCACCTTGTAAGTCTTTAGTGCCAAGCTTTTTATCACGAGCTTTTGCTGCCAGCTCACCTATCTCGATGGCGATCTGCTTAAGACCTTTGTCTTGAACGTTTTTGATAACGGGTACGATAAGCCCATCATCCGTCGCCACAGCGATACCCATGTTGACGCTTTTGCGTACGATAATCTGAGTATTGTCATCGCTCAAATGACTGTTAAAGCGTGGATGCTGCGTTAAGGCATGAGCCGTCGCTTTTACCACAAAGGCTAGGATAGTAAAGCCAATACCTTCAGCTTTCATACCGCCTTTGAGCTCACCACGCAGTTTTTCAGTCTCGGTGATATCGGACAAATCAAACTGTGTGACTTGTGGCAGCAAGGTATTGTAGTTAAGCTGCGGTATAGAGACCTTTTGTAAGCGGCTTAAGTCCTGAGTCTCAGTCTCTCCCCAGATCTCGGTATTACTCATATCGGGTAAGTTTGGCAGGCTCGCCTGAGCGCCAGCGCTGTTTGTCGGTGCCGCTTTTTGTTTGCTTAAGCTTTCTTTGACATGAGCAAACACATCTTCTTTTAAGATACGATCATTGAGCGCTGAGCCACTCACTTGAGTAATATCCACACCCATTTGGCGTGCCAGCTTACGTACGGCAGGACCTGCATACACATCGACAAGCTTTTCATTCACTTGACTTTCTGTCAGCTTGCCACCGCTTTTGCTGGCAGCACTAGCGCCTGTCGCTTGAGTGCTTTGTTTTTGCGCAGCTGTCGGCTGTTGTTTAGCACTGGATTGCTGCTCACTGCTGCCAGCCTCGCCATCTGCTTTGGCTGACACAGCTTCTGTTCCAGACTCCTGTGTTTCAGACGTGCTATTGGTCTCATCCTCACCAATAATGACAATAAAATCTTGACCGTTGGCGACCATATCGCCTGCTTCGACCAGTATTTTTTCGACCTTGCCAGCGATAGGGGCTGGCACTTCCACCGAGGCTTTGTCCGACTCAATCAACAAAATCGATTGCTCGGCACTGACGGTATCACCGACACTGACCATAATCTCGGCCACTTGCGCTTCTTCAACACCTAAATCTGGCAATGCATGTGTACTGGCTGTACCCGCGCTCGGCGCAGGCTGTTTGGACTCTGACGAGCTAGCATCAGCAGCTTGAGACTCAGTTGTGGCCTCAGACTGTGCGCCAGCATCTTTTTCATCCGCTTGATTGCGGGCGTCATCAGCACTTTTTTCGCTGGCTGGTGCTTCTGCTTGTGTATCGGCCGCAGCGCTTTCAAGCTCAATGAGCACCATGCCTTCACTGACTTGATCACCAACAGCAACGCTGATTTTGGTGACTTTACCAGCAGCAGAGCTTGGTACTTCCACTGATGCCTTGTCAGACTCTAATAAAATGATATTGTCGTCTTTTTCGATGACATCGCCAACTTCGACCATAATTTCGCTGACTTCGGCACTATCGACACCCAAATCGGGGGCTTTAATGTCCATGGTTTATCTCCTCGTCTTATCGTTATTATTCTTTGACATCATCGTCATTGAGCAGCGTCGCGTCAGCTTGATCTTCGGCGCGGCCTTCATTACTGATTTCATCATCCTCTTCACTGACAAACTCAGGCACAGGGCTTGGGTTGATGTTGTCAGGAGCTGGTGCATCTGGGAAATGATCGTAATAAGGCTGCTGCTGCCATGCTGGCGGCTGATCGGCCTCAATCTCAAAGCTTGAGATGGCATCTTTGACCAAGCGCATTTCTACTTCACCTTCATCTGCCAAGCGCTTGAGCGTCGCCACCACGATATGAGCGGCATCTACATGGAAGAAGCTGCGTAGTTTTTCGCGGGTATCTGAGCGACCATAACCATCAGTACCCAATGTGGTATAAGGACGGCTATCAGGTAACCAGCCACGTATCTGCTCTGAGTAGTTACGCATATAGTCTGTTGCCGCGACCACCACCCCTTTATGCGGTGCCAATTGCTCTGTGACCCATGGCACTTTTTCTTCATCCATGGGGTGCAAGCGATTGTAGTCATCACATGCCATACCGTCACGCGTGAGCTCATTAAAGCTGGTGACGCTCCAAACGTTGGCAGTGATATTAAACTCTTCTTTTAAAATCTTCGCCGCTTTTTGTACTTCGCGTAGGATAACTCCAGAACCAAGCAGCTGTACTTGGCTTGAGCCATTGTCTTCTAGCAAATACATCCCGCGCTTGATGCCTTCTTCCGCACCCTCTGGCATGGCTGGCTGCTCGTAGTTTTCGTTCATGAGAGTCAAGTAATAATACACGCGCTCACCCTCACCATACATCCGGCGTAGGCCGTCATGCATGATGACCGCCAGCTCATAACCATAGCATGGATCATAGCTCACGCAGTTCGGTACAGTGTTAAACAAAATCTGCGAATGGCCATCTTGATGCTGCAAGCCCTCGCCATTGAGTGTCGTCCGGCCTGCTGTCGCACCAAGTAAGAAACCTTGTGCCTGACAGTCGCCTGCCGCCCATGCCAAGTCGCCCACACGCTGAAAGCCAAACATAGAATAGTAAATATACAGCGGTATCATTGGCAAAGCGTTGACCGAATAACTGGTCGCCAGCGCAATCCAAGTACTCATCGCCCCTGCTTCGTTGATGCCTTCTTCTAACATGTGACCATCGATGGCTTCTTTATAGCCCATCAGCGCTTCACTATCTTCAGGCGTGTATTTTTGTCCTGACGCCGAGTAAATACCTAACTGACGGAACATGCCCTCTAGGCCAAAGGTACGCGCCTCATCAGGAACGATCGGCACGACGCGATCTTGAATGTCTTTGTTTTTTAGCATTGCTGATAACAGACGGACAAACACCATGGTCGTCGACTGCTCTTTGCCATTACTGCCTTTTAAGATACGATCAAAAATCGATAAATCAGGAATATTTAGAGGAATATGACCACTACGACGGTTTGGCAAATGACCGCCCAACGCTTCACGGCGACCTTTTAGGTACTTCATCTCAAGCGAGTCTTCTTTTGGACGATAAAACGGCAGCGTCTCAAGCTCTTCATCATTGAATGGCAAATCAAAACGATCGCGGAAATACTTCAATGACTCATGATCTAGCTTTTTGATTTGGTGCGATTTATTCACCGCTTGCGCTTGCGTCGAGAGTCCATAACCTTTGACTGTTTTGACCAAGACAACTGTTGGTTGACCTTTGGTCTTCATGGCTTCACTAAAGGCAGCATAGACCTTCATTGGGTCATGACCACCACGGTTTAGACGCGAGATGTCATGGTCAGACAGCTCATTGGCCATCTCTTCAAGCTCTGGGTATTTACCAAAAAACTCTTTACGAGTAAACTCAGGAGTACGTGCCTCATATAGCTGGTACTCACCATCGACCACTTCTTCCATACGGTGCTTGAGCACACCTGTCACGTCTTTATCAAGCAGTGTATCCCAATTACCACCCCAGATGACTTTAATCACGCGCCAGCCTGCACCGCGAAATACCGACTCTAGCTCTTGAATAATCTTGCCATTACCACGCACAGGGCCATCGAGGCGCTGCAAGTTACAGTTAATGACCCAAATTAGGTTGTCTAGTTTTTCGCGGCCAGCAAGCGAGATGGCACCCAAGCTCTCCGGCTCGTCTGTCTCGCCATCACCTAAGAAAGTCCAGATTTTACGGCCTTCTTTTTCGAGCAAGCCACGGTTTTCCATATAGCGATGGACGTGCGCATGATAAATCGACATGATCGGGCCCAGTCCCATAGAGACCGTTGGGAACTGCCAATAGTCCGGCATCAAATAGGGATGCGGATAACTTGATAAGCCTTTACCACCGACCTCACGGCGAAAATTATCCAACTGGTCTTCACTCAAGCGGCCTTCTAAATAAGAACGGGCATAGATACCTGGCGCGGAGTGACCCTGATAATAAACCATGTCACCACCGAAATGGTCACTTGCGGCTCGGAAAAAGTGGTTAAAGCCTGTCTCATACAGCGTGGCACTAGAGGCAAATGTCGCCAAATGACCACCTAGATCATCATCGTTTTTGTTGGCACGCATCACCATCGCCAGTGCGTTGTAGCGAATCAGCGCACGAATCTTACGCTCAATGGTCAAGTCGCCAGGATACATCGGCTCATCCTCGACTGCGATGGTATTGATATAAGCAGTATCAAGGCGGTTGAATGGCAGACCTTCTTGCACCGCCATATTGTATAAGGCTTTTAGTAAAAACTGCGCGCGATCTTTGTCTGCATGTTTGATCACAGACTCAAAGGCTTCAAGCCATTCTTGGGTTTCGGTGCTGTCAGCATCCTTATAATAGTTCATCGTTATGAATCCTTTTCTATCGGTCACCCCTACTCGGTGGCAGGGTATTATTAAATCAAAGTATTACTTCATACTGGCGTGTGGAAATGGTTTACTCAAGGACTTCCTTGTTAAATTTATCGGAGTGGTTCTGGCGTACTTTAAGAGATGTATCGACTGCTATATTTGATCATCAAATGATAATAACTCTCCATTATAGGCGCTTATGGGAAAGTTGTTTATAGCGATAAAAAAATGGCGATATGAGATGTATTTTTTAAATAAATAATGATTAGTGATTGGGTGAATGGTTTGTTTATTATTTGAAGCTAGGCAGGCAATAACAACACTGAAATAAAAATACATACAACTCTAAGGCACAATCCATGAGGCGAGAAGCTGTTATTCATGTAAAAACCATCTAAAGCGTTACTTTGACTACGTTCTATCATAATAAATATGCCGCTTATCGACTCCTTACAACAAGCTTTCATACTTTATAGTAAGGTATCAAATTACATAACCTATACATGTGCTTATTAAGTCAGCAGTGTATGGATTTCGCCCATGGTTTAGATGTCGATATGAATAGATAGGGATACTATTATGTATATGGCTAAGCACTATACAGAATCTCAGCATGTAGATTCATACCAAAGATACAAACTATTATTCTTGGCTTTTGTAGGAGCTATAGGTTTACTTTCTATCAATCACTCCTCCTATGCGATTGTGCCTAACCCAGGAGCCAACTGCCAAGGTGTGACTGGTGCTTCTCAAAGCAGCCTGACAAACGCAGACTACACTAACCTAGTCTCAGCAGTGAATACTGATAATTATGTCAACATCGCAGGCAACGCATCAGGCAGTATTCCCTTACAGATTAAGATGAATACTACAGAGTCGAGCTCGAACACCATATTGGGTAACTTTGGTGTTATTGAGGCTCAAGGAGTCAGAGCCATCAATGTCAGAAGAACGTTCCCTAACACCACGGCCTTTACAGATATCCGTCTAGATTTTCGTAATAGCATTACCATGCAACCAATCTACTTGACCAACGTTGCGTTAAGTGCGTTTGATATTGATTATGCAAATAGTAGCGGTAATAGCTTTGATGACTTTATACAAATTACTGGAGTAAATGAAGCGGGTGCTACCATTACTGGTACCTTTCAACCTATCACTAACTCCAACATTATTTTCAGCCAAAACTTGCAAGGTTTATTAACCAGAACAACCAATGATCCTAACTGTCCAGCTAAGAATCTAGGTACTCAATGCCAAGGCTCTGTTCAGTTTTCTGAACCTGTAAAATCTGTAAATGTCCGTTACTCGAATACAGGATATTTGGCTACAGCCACTAACCAAGAAATTGACTTTCGAGTAGATAACTACTGTTATGTTCCTCAATATATATTTTCTGGTACAGTCTTCGACGATAACGGAGGTATTCCTGAAAATAAAGCGGACAAAGACAATGCTGACATAACCTCTGCAAGCAGTGTTTATGCCAATAGACCCAACTATTTTAATGGTCGATATGACCCGAATGCTTCTGAAACAGGTATTGCAGGTAGTACTGTACAGTTGGTCAATTGCTCTAATACAGACACTATCTACCCTACTCAGTCGGTGATTAGAAATAATGCACCTCTCGGAGAGTATCAGATCAGTATTCCTAAAACGACTTTGGCTAACAACCCCAACCTTTGCTTGCTAGAAAAAAGAACTGGCACCTCCTACCCTATTCGCACGACCTCATCCATAAAAACGATTAATGTAGCGGCCAATACCTATCACTACCCAAATAATGACTTTGGTAGAGTGATTGCCGAAAATGCCGCGTTGGTCTTGCGAAAGTCCCAATATGTAAACAACTGCCCAGCGACACTCAACTATGCCAATATCAACGACTCCACAAGTCCAGAAACCGGTTTTAGTACAAACTTGATAGCTGGCATCGCACCGGGTAGATGTATCGCTTATAAAATCACGGCCACCAATCGCGCTAATGTCAATATTGACAATTTTGTGATGCAAGATGAGCTTCAGAAAAAAGGGGTGGCCAATGCCACAGTGACATCGACATTGGCAAACCCCGCGCTCACATCGGCAGACTACGACAGCAGCAGTCCCGCCGTTGGCCAAAACGGTACGGTAAAGACCAAGCCTTTTGTACTACCGCCACGCTCTAAACGTGACTTTTATTTCAATACCAGATATGGCACGACGCAGTAGCGCGCTTAAATCTATGACCATCTTATTTTGAACTGACTGTATCTCTCATGATTCGTTTTTAGGAGATAACCACTTAGCCACTTCAAACCGCCATTTATCAATTTTCCCATGACATGCCATAGTCTTTTTGTAACTATGCAGTTAAGCCGATAGGGTGCGTTATACCGCCTGTTTTTAACGCCGTTATCTATGCTTGCTGTTGTTATGACGCGACCCATATGACGTTTATTACGATTGCCTGAATCATTAACTCTCGTTTCGGAATTATTTATGAAACCCAGTCTCTTTAGATATGGCTTAATGACGGTTGGCGTTACCGCTGCATTAGGTATCTCAGCCAGTGCAATGGCCAATACCTCTACTGGTACCACGACGACTGATGTATTGATAAAAAAACATAGCGACAGCGAATTATGATATTTCTGGTGTCAAACAGCCAGAAGTGCGATCTAACGAAGTTGTCGTCAAGGTCTCTGAGCAATTGTCTTTTTCATTAACGGCAAACAATGAAGATGGCACACCAAATGACACGATCAATGAAAACCTAGATGCCACGCCCAATGGCTTTGCAGTATTCCAGCATACGTTGACCAACACCGGTAACCGTAATGACACTTATACGCTCAATTAGTCCCCCAAGGGACAGCAACCATGAAGTTTTCCGTTAAGATAAGGACCAACCGTTAGTTATATTTTTGTAACCTATGCCTATCAGCATCGTATCAGCAACTGACGCCTCTATTAAAGAATAATAGAGGCGTTTTATTTCTCAATATCCTGTCGATTAGATCGATAAAACCCTCTTTTCTCTTAAATCACACGCCTTAAAACCATATAAAAAATCAATAATATCAAGCATATATAAGAAAAAAATCAAAAATATTTATTAACTTCCTATATGGTTATTTTTGGATTTATACCATCCACCTCCCTTCAGCTACCACTTATCATGTTTCTGGTGACTAATTGTTATCCACTTGTAATAATGCCTGTATGGAATACACCTCGGCGCTGTCGATGTTATTTGCGCTTTTAGGACATATGGCATATATATTGCACATTCTAAATACCTGTTTGTCATCGAGCAAATACTAAATCTACAGCAACGATATTCGTAAGGACATCATATGACATTTTATACCGCTATCCGCACAACTGTATTGGCGACCATCGTATCCGCTGGCTTGTTAAACATGGCACACGCTAACGAATCTCTAAAAATGGAGCTAACTGCCAATAAAGTAGTCAAAAATGCAGAAGGTAAAATCAGCTATTTACCGGTCAGTACAGCGCCTGCAGGCACTATTGTTCAATACAAAGCAACCTACACCAACACCATCAATCAAAACATCAACGATCTGGCCGTGACCTTACCTATTCCAGCAAACATGACGTTTACTGGCGAGGTGTTTCCTACTAGCGCGCAAGCCAGTATTGATGGCAAAAACTATGCAGATATGCCACTCATGCGTAAGGTCGATGGCAAGCTGGTCAAAATCCCTTTATCTGAATACCGTAGCCTTCGTTGGAATATCAAATTATTGCCAGCAAAGAAATCTGCCTCCGTGGCACTGAATACCATTGTTGACTGATGTTTTGTTGACACCTTACACCCCTTAGGAGAGTTACCGTATGAGAGCGAAATTATTTAAACATTCCGTGTTAACCGTTGGTGTCATCGCTGCGATGGGCACAGCTATCAGTAGCAATGCTGCCAATGTCACTTATGATCAAAACAATGCATTTAAAGTCAGAAACATCGCAACAGCGACATATAAAGTCGTGGGTAACGATACAACGCAGACTGCTGAATCGAACGAAGTCACCGTCAACGTCACAGAAACTGGGGCCTTTAGCTTAATTCCTACTTCAGTGGATAATGATCCTAATGACGACCTGAATAAAGATCAAAACATTGCGCCAAAAGCCGGCGCGACTGTAAACTTCAATCATACGCTCAAAAACGATGGTAACGTCGCCGATACCTATCAGGTAAATATTGGTAATGCTTCAAACGATCAATTTGACTATGCCATTGCCAAAAGCATCATTACCTATCAAAAAGTAGATGCCAATAACAACAATATTGGTGGGGTTGAGACCGTCGCCAATGGAGGCAATATCGCGCTAGGTGCTGGTGAGTCTGCGAAGATTACTATCGCTGCCACCACTGATGCTGCTCGTACCGTTGGTAAAAACGGTATTTTGACCGTATCGGCAACCAGTGCTTATCTAAATGGTAAGGGACAAACTGCAACCGCCAGCAACACTGATAACGCTATCACCACGACCCCTATTTATGCCATTACCAAGTCTGCAGTGACCAATTTGGGCACTCGTAACATCGACTTGAATAATGCCAATGCTTATGTTGATTACACCATCAGTGTGACCAACGAAGGTAACGCTGACGGCACAGACGTCACTATTGAAGACGCGCTACCAAACGGCTTGATGCTTATCAAAAATGGCGAGGCCAATTACACTGCCCCTACCATCAAGCGTAATGGCACTGTCGTCAATATCACCCCCTCTGTCACCGACGATAAAATCACCTTTGCTGGTGTAGATATCGCTAAGACCCAAACCATCACTGTCACCTTCCGTGCAAAAAAATCCACCAATGCTTCTGTGACCAGTGATTTTGTCAACTACGCGGTTGTCAAAGATGATGTCGATGGCGATGGTACGTTTGACTTGATCGATAACTCAGGTGACAAAACACTAAACGGCACGCCAGAAAACAACTACGAAGACTCAAACCTACCTGCAGATCGTGACGGCAAAGACAATAACGACAATGCCGCGGTAACGCCGACCAGTCAAAACCGTGAGCTGACAATTACTGCCTCTGCCGACAAAGAAGTGGCGCTACAAAGTCAAAACAATGTGTACAACTACACCATCACCAACAAAGGTAGTGATGTGACCGAAGCGGCCAACCCAGGTGAAGTATTGTTTACTGTACTGCCAACCGATGACAACCAAAAAATTAATATCGGCCAAGTATTCGTCGACGCAAACAACAATGGCAAATTGGACAATGGTGAAACGATACTGACTGCCAACCCAAACAACCAGTACGACCTAAACCAAGCGGCACCAAATGGTCTAGTATCTGCTAAAGGCAATACTCCTGCAGGTTCAGTTGTCATCGGTGTTGTGGTAAATACCAACGGTTCAGGTAGCAAAAAATCTCCAAACGTCACTGACATTGGTACCTCTGAAAAAATGACGATCACTGTACTACCGCAAACGGTGATCAATGGCACGCCAGCACCTGCCAATGTGAATACCACCTCAACCACTACCATGCAAGGCATTGATTTGGATAAATTCCAAGCAGTGGCAGCGTGTGGCACAGCGCCAACAGCGATTACTAACTGGGTTACCTCTGATATCAACGCCACTGCTGGTGCTTGTATTTTTTATAAACTAGAAGCCATCAACACCTTTACCAACACTCAGATTAACAATGTGGTGTTGTCAGATACGCTCAAAAGCACTACATATCAGAATGATTTTGCCTCTGATACCTCTGCCAACTCGCCAGTGGCAACGCCTAGCATCAACGGCAGCTTGATAACTGGTACGTTTAGTAAATTGGTCGGAAAAGAAGTGGGGAATGTGTATTTTTCTGCCAAGATTTCTCAGACAGGCACAAACTAAACCCTAATCCACCATCTTAAACATTATTGATATTTTAGGCGCTTTCTTCACCCACGGTCAGGAAAGCGCCCCTTACTCCTAAACATTTGGAGCGGTTTTATCATATTTTCTCACATAAGTAGGATTACTAATTATGCGCCAAGCCGTATTTTTGTCTCGTAACCCACGCTATCAGACCGGTGCGTTGACTACGCTGGCAGCGTCGATGCTACTTATGCAAGCAAATATCGCTCATGCCGAAAACGGCAAGGGTGTGATTGATATCGACAATATCGCCAGTGTCAATTATGTCGTGGCCGCTGGCAGCCCTCAATCAGGCACCTCTAACAATGTAAAAGTCAAAACTTTTACCCTCCCTCAGTATGCGATCAGCCTCACTCAGCCGCCGATGCAGACCATCGAGCGCGGTGACACTATCGAGTGGGTCAATGTATTATCCAATAATGGTACTTATGATGAGATCGTCACCTTAAGCTACGACTATCCAAGCAGCTTGTCTAATTTTAAGGTTTATCAAGACCTGAATAAAAATGGCCGTATTGATGATAATGAGTCCGCGCTGCGCAATCCAAATCAGATAAAAGTCGGACAAGGTGAGAGTATTCAGCTCATCATCCAAGCGCTGGCTGCAGCCGATGCCGCAGATGGTGACACCGCAGATATCAAGCTCGGTGCCGTCGTGGCAAACGATGAGTCAGTGATTGCCTCAGCCACAGATAGCTTGGTCATCGTCGAGCCTAATATTCGCTTTACCAACGCTGATTTTCTTGGTGATAAAGATACCTCTCAAGTGGGCAAACGCGTCTACGCCGAAGCAGGTTACGTTCAGTGTAATGCCCAGTATGATAAACCTGATCAAATCTGGGTGACAATAAAATCTCCTCAGACTGGCGATAGCTATGCGCTAAAGGGCATAGAGACAGGCGATAATACAGGTAAATACCACTTATCTGCCGCCACGCAAAACAACGCCAATGCTATTAATGATCAAGTCATCCAAACACTGCAGGGCGATGACTTAGCCATCAGCTTAGACGCTTGTATCGCACCTTCAGTCGGCTTAAACGAGCAGCCGTTCACTGCTGACTTAAACTTTTTGACAGAAAACATCAGCAGCCGCATTGCCATCATCGATGATGCTCCTACCTTGACGGTACAAAAAGAAGCCGATGTCAAAGCTGCTGAGTTTGGTGACTACGTCAATTACATAATCAGCGTGACCAACGATGGTAAAGCAACCGCTTACGATGTACAGCTAAAAGACGCACTGCCGCGCGGCTTTGATTATGTCAAAGGCAGCGTACGTGTCGACAAAGGCACCAGCAACGTTGAGATCCAACAAGCGCAAACGACAGAATTTAAAGCAGATGGTAAATATCAGGTTCTAACCTTAGGCGATCTGACTGCTGGAGAAACCAAAAACATCACCTATCGTGTCTTGATTGGCTCATCAGCACTAGGCGGCGACGGCATCAACCGCGCTATTGCACAGGGTCGCGACTCTAAAGCTGGCGGCACGACCATCACCTCTAGAGAAGCACAGTGGCCAGTTGAGGTCAGCCGCGGGGTCATGAATACGGACGGCATCATCATCGGTCAGGTTTACCATGACATCAACCGCGATGGTATTCAGCAAAAAGAAGATGGTGAGCTGGGTGTCGCTGGTGTGCGTATCTATATGGAAAACGGTAACTTTATCGTCACTGACCCTGAAGGTAAATATAACTTTTATGGCGTGAGTGCCAAGACGCATGTGCTAAAGGTTGACCGCACAACCATACCTAGAGAGACTGAGCTGGTCATTCAAAGTAACCGCAATGCTGGTGATGCTGGCAGCCGTTTCGTTGACCTAAAATATGGAGAACTGCATCGCGCTGACTTCGCTATCGTCGGTGGTATGGGCGATAGCACAGATCGTCTAAACGCAGAGCTGGTAGCGCGTAGCAAGAGTATAGGTACAAAAAACGATGCTTTAGAAAAAGCGATACAAAACGAGCTGACTTTAGAGCCTGACTATGATCGTGATGTGACTGATAATGTTGATGCCAGTGGTTGTAAGTCTAATGACGACTTAGATCAGAGCATAAAATGTGACTCTACTATCGTCAATGACATGACTACACCTAATGCTGAGCGTATAGAAATGGCTGTTAAAACCATCAAGCAGCCAAAAGCTGAACTGTTAGAAGAGTCCCTAAAAGAAGTGGCAAGCAATGAGGTTGCTTTTATTAACTTGAGCAGCGGTCAGCAGCTGGCCTCACATAAGCAACTGGTTCAAGTACAAGCGCCATTGGGCTCAAACTTTACCCTATATGCCAATGGCAAGCCCGTATCCGAACAACAAATCGGTAAAACCGCTGAGCAAGAAAAACAAAAAGTCATCGCTTTTGACTATTATGCCGTCGACCTAAAGCGTGGGCGCAATACTCTACGCGGTGTCGCAACAGACATTAACGGTAAGATCATCTCTAAGCAGAGCATCGAGGTGCTCACTCCTGATAGCTTACAGGCGATTGATTATCGTACCCAAGATAGCTTAGTCCCAGCCGATGGTGTCAGCGAATATCAAATCGTCATCAGTCTAAAAGACCGTGATGGCCGCCCTTATGTCGCCTCTACCCCGATGACCATCGACACCAGTATCGGTCGGATCAATTTGCCTGATAGCAATAAAGACCAGGCTGGCACCCAAGTCACCGTCAATGGTGGCGAGCTGCTCATTTCTGTCATCGCGCCAAGTGCGCCGGGCAAAGGTGAGCTGGTCATCGATACGGGTAGTAGCAAGCAAGTGGTTCCGTTACAGTTTACTGCCAAGCTGCGTCCGCTGATCGCTGTTGGTATCGTAGAAGGCACCATCTCACTCAAAGACTTTGATGGCAGCAATATCACAGATGCACAAGGCGCGTTCGAGCAAGAGCTGCATGAAATATCAGGCAATGCTGATTATTCAGCCACTGGTCGTGCAGCGATGTTCCTAAAAGGCAAAGTACGCGGCGATTATCTGCTGACACTGGCCTATGATAGTGACAAAAAAGGCGAGCGCCTATTCCGTGATATCGAGCCGGGCGAGTATTATCCTGTATATGGCGACTCATCGGCCAAAGGCTTTGATGCCCAATCGACCAGCAAGCTTTATGTACGTGTCGATAAAGGCCGCTCGTTTGCGATGTACGGTGATCTAAAAACCCAAATCGACAACGATGAAGGGATTGAGCTTGGTCAGTACAATCGCACCTTGACTGGTCTAAAAGCGCAATTTGAGGACGATAATACCCGTATTACCGCCTTTGCTGCCGAAACCAGCACCTCACAACGCGTCAATGAGACTCGTGGTCTTGGTATCTCAGGCCCTTATCCCCTTGGCGAAGACTTTGATGCGGTACTTGAAAACTCAGAGACGGTCGAAGTCATCACTCGTGATGCCAACAACTCAGGGCTTATTATCAGCCGCAAAACACTGACCCGCTTTGCCGATTATGAAATCGACCCGATTAGCCGCAGTTTATATCTAAAATCGCCAATTGCCAGTCTCGATATCGATGGCAACCCGATCTACCTACGGGTGACGGTCGAGGTCGATGAAGGTGGCGAAAAATACTGGGTTGGTGGTGTGGCCGCCAAGCAACAACTGACTAAAAAAGTCGCTATCGGTGGTAGCTATATCCATAGTGATGACCCACTTAATAAAGAAGAGCTTGCCAGTGTTAACAGCGTTATTAAGTTTAACGACAAGCTAAAACTGGTCGCTGAATATGCCAGAAACAAAGCAGAAAACCCCAATTACGACCCCAGCAATCAGATCAACAGTACTGAGCTTACTGGCAATGACGTCGAAGGCGACGCTTTCAGAGTGGAGCTTGATTATGATGATAAGAAAAACACCCGCGCCAAAGCCTATTATCATGATGCCGATATAGGGTTTGTCACCGGTGCATCGCCGCTAACCGCTGGCCGTACCGAGTCTGGCGTAGAAGTCACTCATACTTTGAATGACAAAAGTACCGCCTTAAAACTAGAAAGTGTACGCACAGAAGACCACGCCACTGATGCCAGCCGTGAAGGCGTACAGGCCAGTGTCGAGCAGCGCCTGAGCAAAAACATCGTGGGTGAAGTTGGTCTGCGCTACTATAAGCAAGATGCCACGGCAGCCTCACGCAATACGCAAGCGACAACTGATGTAATAGGCACTGATATTGTAGATAAAGATGATAATCCAATATTTAATGATAGCCTGATTAATCAGTCAGCGCTTAATAACGCAAATGACGCAGCAGAAAATATTGAGGGCACCATCGCCCGCGCGCGTATTACCGCGCGGCTGCCTAAACTTAATAACGCTTTGGTATTTGCCGAATATGAGCAAGATATTGACAATAGCGAGCGCAACGCCACCTCTATCGGCGGTGAGACAGCCCTGGGTAACCTCGGCCGCTTGTATGCGCGTCACGACCTAATCAATAGCTTATCTGGCAGCTATGGCCTTGATGATACAGACGAGCGCCAGCGTACGGTCGTGGGCTTTGATGCTACCTACATGAAAGACGGCAAAGTTTATAGCGAATACCGCATGCGTGATGCAATCAGTGCGCGCGAAGCCGAAGCTGCTATCGGTCTCAAAAACAAATGGTACGTGCAAGAAGGCCTGACCCTAAGCACGTTGTTTGAGCGCGTCGAATCGCTAGAAGGCGAGACAGCCAATACAGCAACCGCAGCGGGCATTGGCGTCGAATACTTAGCCAAAGAAAACTACAAAGCCTCAGGACGCTTTGAGAAACGTTGGGGCGAGACCAGCGACACCTTATTAGGAAGTGCAGGCATCGCCTATCGTTATACTGATGACATTACCCTACTTGCCAAGGACATCTACTCACAGGTCGACTATGATGATGGCCATCGCACCATCAACCGTTTTCAGTTAGGCGCTGCCTATCGCGACTATGATAGCAATCAGCTAGACATGCTAGCAAAACTTGAGTACCGCTTAGACGACAATGCTACTGGCACTGACCAATATCAAAAAGATACAACGATATGGTCGTGGAGCGGCAACTACCATCCAACGCGCGCGCTCACCCTCTCTGGTCGCTATGCGGGCAAATATACCCAATATGACGCTGATGATATCGTCAGCGAAAATACCGCGCATGCTGTCTATACACGCGGTTTATATGACATCAGCGAGCGCTGGGATATAGGCCTACAAGCCGGTACTTACTGGAACAAGCAAGCGGATGATATGTCATATATGCTTGGGGCAGAAGTTGGCTACAGCCCGATGACCAACCTATGGTTGTCGCTTGGCTACAACTTTATGGGCTTTGAAGATGAAGAGATCGCTTATGACGACAGTACGCAAGAAGGCGCTTACTTTAGATTACGCTTTAAGTTTGATGAGGATTTATTCAAACGCGAAGACCCACGCAAAAATAAGCGTTTGCCGAGCAACGCGACGCTATAATCTAACAAAATTGTCGTCGCTCTGAGCTGCAGCAATTTTTTCATTACTGTACTGATATTTTTCAGTTGGCTCATATATACTGATAAACGTTTGATATAGTGATTAGGGCGTGTCCTGATATTGACAAACACTTAAAAATAAAACCGATTGCCTGAATAAAAGGGTTGTAATATGTCGAAGTCTACCAGCACAGTAGCTACCTATAAACGCTCTTTTTATACGGCACTGTCCACAGTATTGCTACTCACGTCTGCTTCATCAGCATTGGCAGCAAGCGACCGTGTCAAAGCGAATACACTGATAAGTAATGACTACTGCCATAGCAATTTAGAAAATCATATCCCTTCTTATCAATACCAAAGCACCGAGCAGCAGGCATTGAGCTGTATGCTCACACAGGTAAAACCCTATCAGCAAGCGGATAAGACAGCACACCAGCGCTACTGGGCCTACAAAGCGCAAGCATGGCTAAATTACGCCATTCATCAAGACAGTATCAATAGTCGCTCTACCGCTGGTGCCGACGCTGCCCAAGCGGCAGAGTCCATACTGCACTCATTAAAGAATGGCACAGAAAAAAATATCAGCCTGTATCAAGACATCCCTGCGATGTCTGCCTTGATGCGGCCAGACCTATGGGCAACTATAAGTGCCCTCAAAGACAGTGACGGCATCGCTGTTGCCCCGCGTGAGATGGCGTTTAGTGAAGTGGCTCTGATTTGGGCGGCCACCAATCAATGCGCGCGCGGCAGGCGAGAGTCAGGGATTCATTTTCGCATGGCCGATCGCTGGCTTGAGCAAGCACGCCAAGCCTACGTCAATGCTCACGACTCACAGACCAATGTTGCCCTGCAAGCGCGTATCGTTCGCTATTATGAGGCGTACGCCCCTCTTGACTCAGGAGAAGACACATGTCATGGGCAAGCGCTCTCTCCTATATAAGCCACCTACCCTGCTAACTAATCACCAAGCACTAATCACTAATCACCAAGCACCAAGCACCAAGCACCAAGCACCAAGCACCAAGCACCAAGCACCAAGCATAAGTACAGACATAAAAAAGCCGACTATGCAGTGAGCATGTCGGCTTTTTCGTTGCTATTTGACCAGTAGCATACTGTCAACTAACGGTTTTTACGCGGTAGTTTTTCTGGCAAATAACAGCGCAAATAAGCGATAAATGCCGTATTTGCTTCTTGAATATAGTCACTGGTGATGCTTTGATGACGACGATAAGACAAAGTAAAGATCGCATTGACGATGCTATAAGCAATCAATAACGTGTCTTGAATATCATCAAAGTTCGGCATCTCATAACGCTCTGATAAGCGCTTATACACCAAGTCTATGATTTGATGATCGATATCTTCACCGAAACTGTCTCCTTCAAAATCAGGCGTATTGGTGTCATAGATCAGCTTGGCTTTGGTTTCATCATTATGAAAGATTGTCACGCACTTATCGATCAACGCGGTTAAATACCCCTGCCATCTGTCGTAATTGCCGATATCGACCGTCTCTACCATCTCTAATATCTCGATTGCATTCAAAAAACGCAACGCTAAAAATATCGCTTCGATATTAGGGAAGAAATGATAAGCAGATGCGCGCGGAATACCTGCCTCTTCGCACACCGCTGCAAGGGTAATATCGTTAATAGCATGGGTTTCGCTTAGCTTTTTGGCACCAGCCAATAGCTTTTGACGGCGTGCACGACCCTGCTGACTGGTAAACTTAAACTTATTTGGCACCAGCTTTTTTGCCAGCTCCGAATCTACCAATACGTCTTCAATCTTTTCGTCTTTATTTTCGCTCATTGTAAGTCTCTTAATGTTACGCCCTATTTTATAAATACGGTCTTTATTGAAAGTTTGGTCTTAAATAAAAAACAACGATGATTGACTAACAATAAGTCATTACTATCATCGCCACCCCTTTCAATAAGGAGGCATCATAAACGCTTGTATACTATCAAGCAAGGCAGTTTAGTGGGTTAAAAATAATATATGAGTCAACAACATAACAATGTCGATATAACTGTATGATACTGCTAATTATTTAGTTTGATTTTCGCTCTTATAATACCATGATCGATGACCCTATCTGCATAATCCCATTTTAAATGATCATTAAAATAGTCCACCCGCTCTACCTGACCGAGGGAAAACTTGCTATCAGGTAAGAACTCTTCTGACACAAATAATTGATCGATGACCTCTGGCATACCTTGGTAAATATGAGTATAAGCCACATCTTTCATCCAGCCATAACGCGCTTGAATACGGGCAGCATCAAATAGTGCGACATCGCGCATGCTTTTATCATAATTGACCTCGCCCGTCTCCGTCATCAGCTGCGTGGTGACGCTATTCGTCACATCATTCATGTCACCCAACAAAATCAGCGGCTCACGGGTATTCTGCAAACGCTCGATGATAGACATACGAATCGAAGCCGCTTCGGCCGCACGCATACAAAGACTTCGTAGCTTGGCACGGACCCTGATATTAGGGTCATCCATATCTTCTAGCAAGTTACCGGCCTCATCACGCAGGAAAAAAGCACGTTTGCTTTTTAGATGCGCGGTGACGATGGTGATTGGCTGACCATAAGCATCAACTCGCACCATCAGCGGTGGTCGATTAAAGCGCTGGTAGAGACCCACATCAGGGACATCAAGCACCGCCTTCGGTGCCACCTCTTCTAACAAACTGACCTCTAACGACTCAAAACGGCTGATCATGCCTACCGCTGGTGTCTTTTGGGCACCCTGCCCTTGGGTATGAGGGCTGGCCGCATCATTGCTTGCCAGCGGTGCGATGACGTGCTTTGCTTCAAAACCCAAAGACGCCGCCAGCGCTACTAAAGCGGCACTATCCCAAACTTCTTGTACAGCGATGATATCGGCATGAGCCTTCGCCAGTAGCTCACTGATACCGCGTAGCTTATGATTGTATTCAGTATCATTATAAGCAGGGGCATTGTCATAATAAATGCGGTTGGGATTTGCAAAGTTCAATAAGTTAGCAGTCGCGATATAAAATTGATGATTATCAGCCTTATTATTCATATATTCCCTATTATTTTTATAATGTCTGATATATTCATTAAAATCCATACATAATAAACTTTTTTCATAAAAAAAGCTTCCAAAGATGCCTTCGGAAGCCTCAAAATAACATAAATAATATAAATAAAAGCGATTGAAAGAAACTAATGTACAATTAAACTCTCTGCTGTAACGTCATAGTAAGTTCTTATAATACTGCTTAGTTTTTAGACAGTTACGCTTTTTTATTTATATTTTCTGATGAGTTTTTATAAAACTTTTAGTGTCTTATAAAGAAGCCAGTTAAGAAACACGGTTCCATGCATCGCGTGAGGCTCGGCGAGCATCATTCCACTCTAGGCGAGACTCGCCTTTTACTTCATGCCATGAGCGCTCTAAATCAGCTTCGTGGTCTTCAAAACGCGCATCGGCTGGATAGCGCGCACGATTGGCGTAGCCTACTGCATATGCTGGGTGCAAATCACGATCAAAATCTAGGCCATCGCGATAGTAGTCTGCATTGGCATACTCAGCGCGCCAGTATGCTTCTTCACGTGTCGGATCGATCGCTTCTGCGGCTGCATGACCGGCGCCGCCACCGACGACTGCACCAATCGCGCCGCCAATTAGTGTCCCTAGCGGCCCTGCCATTGTACCAATAGCCGCGCCCGCTGCTGCACCGCCAACACCGCCAACACCTGTGCCAACAGGATGGGAGCCTGGCTCACCGGTAATGATGTCTGCGTTTAAGTCTTTTTTAGACTCTTTTGACATGTGTTTTACTTCACTGCGATCGATACCGTCATGGTTACTCATAATATTATCCTTAAATTATTTGTTATATTTTAACTATTCAGACCGCTAAGCTTGCGGACTTGCGAATACCATTAAAGTATAGGAATTTATGAATAAGCTTCGATAGACGCGTTATGTAAACTCTGTCCCACTTCAGATTGCCTTACGTTACAGCCTGTATCTTTCTCACGGTCGTGTACGGCCGTTTCAGGTTTTCAGTAATACTCCTTTATTGATTTTATCGTCTCCTTAATTTTCTATATCATTATTTATCGCGTTGTTTTATAGCGTCATTAAGGATCGTTTGATGGCTTGCTGCCATTTACTCAGATGCTGCTCACGCATATCTGCCGACATGCTCGGCTCAAATATACGCTCTACTTGCCAAGACGCTTGCATCGTGGTGTCATCATACAGCCCTGTTTTTAGACCCGCGAGCATTGCTGCACCTTTTGCGGTGATTTCTGTGTCCCTAGGACGTAGCACCGGCACATCCAGTAGATCTGCCTGAAACTGCATCAGCAAATCATTATTGGCCGCGCCGCCATCTACCCTGAGCTCTGTAAGCGGATGCGGGCTGTCTTTTTGCATTGCAATCAGCACGTCAAAGGTTTGATAAGCGACCGCTTCTAGCGCTGCGCGAGCAATATGCGCCTTAGTAGTGCCGCGGCTCATCCCAGTGATACTAGCGCTGATATCAGAGCGCCAATAAGGCGCGCCAAGTCCTGTAAAGGCTGGCAATAGTACCACCTCCTCACTACTGTCTACTTGCCGTGCCAAATCCTCCACTTCACCACTTGTCTTAATCATACCCAAATTATCTCGTAGCCACTGGATAATGGCGCCTGCCATAAACACACTACCTTCCAAGGCATAGGTCACTTCTTTTTTTGGTGGCTGTAATAGGCGCATACCTGACTGGACGATTTGGTCAAATGATAAGTTATCTGGGCGCGTTGGGCTGGTTTTTCGCTGCCACGCGATGGTGGTCAGCAGTTTATGTTCGCTGATTTTTGGTTGTTTGCCTATGTTCATCAGCATAAAGCACCCAGTCCCGTAGGTGTTTTTGGCCATACCCGCGTCCAGACAGCCTTGGCCAAAGAGCGCCGCTTGCTGATCGCCCAATACCGACTGAATGGGTATTTGCTTGGCAAATAGGCCTTTTTTAGTCTTGCCAAAATCTCCGTCAGACGGCAAAACGGTGGGTAGGATGCTCATGGGTATCGAAAAACGGGCACACAGCGCCTCTGACCATGCCAGCTTATGAATATCAAACAATAACGTCCGAGATGCATTGGTCACATCGATGACATGCTCGCCACCAGTCAGTTTGTATATCAACCAGCTATCGATGGTGCCCACCGCTATCTCACCTCTACTGGCGCGCACGCTCAGCTTAGGGTTGTTTTCGAGCAGCCAAGCGATTTTGCTGGCGCTAAAATATGGATCGAGGCGCAGGCCAGTCAGGCGCTGCACCTCTTCTGCCATGCTATGCTGCGCGCCGCTATTGAGACCCGTGTCGCTACCTGCAATCTTGCTCAATGCGCTTTTGCCCTGTACACCGCTGTCAGACTCGCCGCGACTTGCAGGCTCAGCGGCCAGAGTTTTGCAATAGCTGGCCGTACGCCTGTCTTGCCAAATAATCGCTGGCGCTAATGGCTTGCCGGTTTGTTTGTCCCACATCACAATAGATTCGCGCTGGTTGGTGATGGCAATGCTGCTGACATCGGTGGCCAGCAGGCCTGCGAGGTTGATCACATCGTGCGCACAGCTAATCTGCGTCTGCCAAATTTGCTGGGCATCTTGCTCTACAAAACCTGCCTTAGGTGTCTGCAAGGTCGTCGGTTGCTGCGCCATCTTAATGGGGCGGGCGTGATCGTCGTAGAGTATCGCTCGGCTCGATGTCGTGCCTTGGTCCAAGGCCAATATATATCCTGCCATTACCTGTCCCTTTTTGCTGATATGCTAAATAATCGTCAGCTCAGTTTACAATATGTCCTGAGTCTGTCCTATTCTGAGTATAGTCGATGTACTCTAAAAAGAGCATAGCGCTACTGGGATGCTCTTTTTAAACGTCGGTTGCGCAGCCTTTGGGAATGCAGCACGCAAGTAAAATTTATACCAGTAGTGCGTTTAAGTTTATATAACCGTTTCATTTTCAACTGACTATATGTCCTATATAACGCTAAGTCTTCTATTTTTGATGTTTGGCTTGTGATACCGATTATAGCGCGGTATTTTGCCGGCACTGCTTGCCATATGTATAGCCATCTTTTGCGCGGTTTGATGTCTATTCATTTACTGTAGCTGATTGTCTATCATAGCGCTATTTAATACACAATAGAAAAAGTCAAAATACTGAGCATTGACCCGTCACGATTGAGGCTCTACAGTGTGCTCATAATAGGGCACATCCTCACTTATTTGCTTTGGATGAATAGTCTATAATAAATGTACAATGCTATCTGCTGCCAGCTTGCGATACGCAGTCATACCCGTAGCAACCTGTATACCAGTGTACTTTTTTATTCAGGTCTGATGGTCTTGAATCATACCTTGCACTCTCATTAACGGCTTATGTGACTTATGAAATTTGCTTTATCGGCTCTCTCTATTGCTATGACGACGGTGACTCTAATGAGTGCATCGATAGTTACCCATGCAAACACAGACACTCGTGTAGACCCCACGGCAGCGCCTAGCCACGCCGGCTTTCAAAATGAGATAAAAACCATCACGCAAATCGTTGAGGCAGAGGATAGCGCGGCGCATATTCAGGCAACCGACGACATCCGCATCACACACAGTGCGATGAGTCATGACCATAAGCGTACGACAAAGCCCTTAAGCACGCTTATCGACCCCATCACGCACAAGACAGTGGACAACAGCTATGCGCTGGATGTGCCTAGTTTTTTGAGCCTTGAGCAAGCACAAGACATCTTATTGCAAGTCTCACCCAAGATCGCGGCCAATGATGCAGCCATCGCCGCCAGTGAATACCAAACCGACGCGCTCAAAACCTTAGACAACCCACTGGTGTTTGCGCGCGTTTCAGCCAGTGCCTACCACCTCGATGAGGATATCGATTTGTCTTCACTCAGAAGCGGTATTGTCAATGAGATCAATAACAGCGTCGATGGCATTGTCCCGCCGCCTGTCCCAGATTTGCCAAACTTCGGTGAGCTCGTTGGCGAACGCCTGCCGGACTCTTATGATTTTAAGCGATCAGGCGAGACGACCAGCGCTGGCCTAGGCGTGGCGTGGCCCATCTATACCGCCGGACGCACCGCAGCTCTAACGGGAGCCTCCCGCGCCCGTACCCAAGAGACACTCGCAGACAGCATACTAGATAAAAACGCACTATATAACACATTAATCGAGCGGTATTTTAAAGCGCAGCTTGCCATCATTGCCGCCTATTTACGAGACGATGCTTATGACACGTTAAAACAGACCGACCATATGGCCGAGCGCTTGTATGAAGAAGGCTTTATCTCTCATGTCGATAGACTAGAGGCACAGTCGGCGCTGGCAGATGCCAAAAGCGAAGCTGTCAAAGCCAACAACGATGCTCGCCTTGCGATGATTGCACTACAAAGACTGCTGCGCACTGACTACCGTATCAAGCCCACTACGCCACTGTTTGTCTCCAGCCGCCCGTTGCCTGATGTCAGCTACTTTCAGGACTTGGCGCTCAACAATCACCCAGGGCTACAAAAAGTTGCGGCCAAGCGCGCGCAGGCGCAGCAGCTACATGCCTTGTCCGATACAGGCTACAAGCCGACAGTCATGCTTTATGGCTACGGGCAAGTTGAAAAAGACCCAAGCTGGGTCGCTGGTATCTCTGCCAGCTGGAAGCTGTGGGGCGGGCTCGACAAAACCGCATCACTGGCCTCTAGTAGCGCGCAGATTCGTCAAGCCGACTTGTCTGAGATCGAAGTCAGTGACAACTTACTCCTGCTGGTCGAAAAAAACTGGCATGATGTCAATAATGCCCAAGCACGCTATCAAGCCCTGCAGAGCAATGTAGATCTGGCCGCAGAGGTGCTGCGCTTGCGCCGTTTGGGGTTACAAGAAGGTGTCAATACCACGATAGAGGTGGTACAAGCACAAACGCAAGCGCTCAAAGCCCGTACCGAGCAGGCACAAGCAGCACATGACTATGTACAAGCACTGGCCGCCCTGATGCAAAGCTGCGGCACACCGTTGGCATTCAATGCTTACCTCAATGCCGCTGACATTCTATTGCCGACTTTATATACTCAGCAATAAAAAAACAAATAACCATAAAAAATCACAACGACTTAAGTAAGCTACCGTCATTTACTTAACATGGCTGATAGAGACACCTAACCTTAACCTTTAGTATGAATGATTGTTTTATGAAGAATCTGACTGCTACCTCGACCCGCAATTGGCGACAGACGTTACTAGAGACGTGGCGTATTGCCAATACCTCAAACGTTTGGGCACACTGCGCAAGCGTCGGTTATTTTGGTTTTTTGTCGATTTTTCCGGTCATGGCTGTATTTGTGCTGCTATACGGCTTGGCGTTTTCGCCCGCCGAGATGCAAGAGCAGATATCACTGCTACGCCCCTTTATACCTGATACGGTATATGACGTCTTAGATTCGCGCCTAAGCGATCTGGTCTCTAACACCGCCTCCACCCTCACTTTTGGCCTGATTGTCTCAGCCTTACTTGCTTTATATGCAGGCTCCAAAGGGGTTAAATCATTAATCATTCTTATCAACCTGGCCTTTCACATCAGCCAAGAGCGCGGTTTTATTCAAGGCACCATACGCGCCCTTGGTTTGACCTTGGCGGCAGTGGTGGTTTTGATTATAGCCATATCCTCTATCGCGATTATTCCTGTCGCCGCCGCTTATCTGCCCTTCCCGCAAGTCGCCAAGACAGTGGCGCTTTGGAGCAGATGGCCGATACTGGCAGGCATTATATTTTTATGCTTTTTGGGTTTATACCGATTAGCGCCCAATCGGGACGCGGTCGCGCTAAAAAAACTGGTGCCAGGTGCGCTGATAGCGACCGTCCTTTGGATTGTGCTGTCGATATTGTTTTCGCTGTATGTACAAAACTTTAATAATTATAGCGCTGAGTTTGGCGTGCTTTCGGCTGCTGTGGTCATTATGCTATGGCTGTATTATTCAGCGTTTATCGTCGCCTTTGGTGCTATTTTTAACGCTGAGACGATCGAAAACGCCAAGCCTTATGCGATTCGTGTGTATTAATATCCTCTTTGTTTTCAACTTTGTTGCTTTAGGACTCTCACCGTCATGACTGAATTTCCAAACGAATCAGACGACTCACGCAAACTCCCTGATTCTGATGAATCAGCGCGGCCTCATGATGCACAGACGCCAACGGAGTCTGTAAAAGAGACGCCTGATGACAGCCCAGCACCAGCCGCGGCCGATTATTATCGCGGTACGCCAAAGTCAGATAATGCAGCCATGCGAAAAAAAGCCCTATTGGCTGGCGTGGCACTCATCATCATTGCTGTCATTGCCTACGGCCTATACAAAAGCACCGCGCAAAGTGAGCCGCCGCTTGTGACGCTACAAGGACAGATGCAAATGCAGCAAACGTCTATCGCCGCAAAGGTGCCAGGGCGCATCGCTCAAATCTTAGTTACCGAAGGTGATGACGTCACACCCGGCCAGCAGCTGATTGAAATGGACTCGCCTGAGATCAACGCCAAGATCGCTCAAGCACGGGCAGGCAAGCAAATGGCTCAAAGCCAGTTGGATAAAGCCGAAAACGGCGCGCGCCCGCAAGAGATTGCGCAGGCAAAAGCGGCATGGCAGGCCAACAAAGCCGCCTCTGATTTGGCAAAAAACACCTATCAGCGTGTCAACCGCCTTTATAAAGAAGGGTTGATGGCACGGCAAAAACGCGACGAAGCTTATGCGCAGTATCTGGCCACCCAAGATCAGACCGAAGCGGCGCGGCTACAGTATGACTTGGCACTAGAAGGTGCGCGCAGTGAGGATAAATCAGCGGCCACCGCACAAGTGGCGCAGGTTGATGCCCAGCTTGACGAGGCCTTGGTCGCAAAAGAGGAAGCCAATCTTAAAAGTCCGATTGCTGGTATCGTTGATAATGTCATCGTAAGCGCAGGCGAAGTCGTCGGTCAAGGGGTGCCAATCTTGACGCTGGTCAACACCGACGATCAGTGGGTGGTGCTCAATGTCACCGAGTCGCATCTCAATCAATTTGCCATCGGTCAAGTGTTTACAGGCACCATCCCAGCGCTATCTTCTGCCGGCAAGCCCTACAAAAAACAATTTACCGTTTATGCCACCTCGACCCTCTCCGACTTTGCCACGTGGCGACCGACCAATAACGATGATGGTTTTGATGTGCGCACCTTTGAGGTCAAGGCTCGCCCGACTGTGCCCGATGCTCGTATCCGCTCCGGCATGAGCGTCATCGTACCTATCGACCCAACCACCATGAGCCAAGAGTAAGCCATGCGCCTAACTCAGCTAAGTGAGGCTTTTATACGTAGCGCTGCCTATGAGCGGCGGTTTTTGCACAAAAACCCATGGGATTTGACCATGGTGGTATGGATTCCCTTGCTCACCGTCTTGCTGATTTGGTGGATATTTTCGCAGACTCAGATTACCAACCTGCCTATTGGAGTCATTGATCAAGACAATGGCCCAGTGGCCAATACCGCCGTGCGCTATCTTGATGCCAGCCCAACGCTGAGCGTTAGACAGATGTATTATTCAGCCGCAGAGGCAGAAGCGGCTATTTTGCAGCGTGATATCTACGCTGTTGTCATCATCCCTGAAGACTTCTCGCGCAATATCTTATCGAGCAAATCCGCACCGCTTATTTTACAAGTCAATGCCCAGTATGGCACACACTCAGGTATTATTCAGACTGGTGTGCAGGCGGTCGCAGGTACTCTGTCGGCAGGTGTTGAGATTCAGCGTTTGATCAAACAAGGCATGGCACCATCACAAGCGGCAATCGCCTATTCGCCAATCAGCATACAACGCATCAGTCTGTTTAATGCCGCCACCGACTATCAGCAGTTTTTGGCCTCTACCGTGATACCAGCGCTATTACACATACTGGCCATGGTCATCGGTGCCACGACCATCGGCCGTGAGCTACGAGATAGGCAGCTTGGCCGTTGGTATGGTTTTATCGCCTCTGCTCAGGATTATGACAATATTAGTGATAGTGTTAGTGCCAATATTAGTGCCAATGTGAATAATAATGTAGCTGATAACACTGTGCAAAAGATAGCCGCGCTCAGTCAACCTGCAGCTAAGCTGCCAAATAGTACCGCTAAGGACAACACCAATCAAAAACCTGTATCTACGCTGCCGAGCGTGCACATGGGTGTTTTGCTTTTTGGGTTGTTGGGCAAGTACTTTTGGCCGATGCTGGCTTATGGTCTCTGGTCTATCTTGGCGCTGTGGCTGGCCACGCCGCAGGAGTCCGTAGCGAGCAGCGCTGTTTTTGCCACTTATCTTGGCCTGCTGCTTTTGATGATGCTATCGTTTTGGCTGGGCGCTATTTTTACTTTAGGTTCTTTTTCATTACGTATGGGTTTGTCTGCCACTGGTTTTATCTCCGCGCCTTCGTATGCCTTTGCTGGCGTGACCTTTCCTTATATTGCCATCAGTGACAGTGCCAAACATTGGTCAGATGCTCTGCCACTTACCCATTATCTTAAGCTACATATCGCGCAGATGCAGATGCAAGCGCCTGTCGCCATTTCCCTGCCGATACTCTATGGCCTTGCCATCGCCACTGTCGTCGCTATGATGCTGACTACCCTACTCACCAAACGCGCACTGGCACATCCTGAGCGCTGGGGAGCACGCTAATGCCGCCATTATCAACAGATCATAACGCTAAAGGCACCCAGCCGCAGCCGCCAGCGCAAGGCTTTTTTGCAAGCTTTTTTCAGACCCTAACAGACGTCTTTACGGACAAAGGCATTGTATTGATGCTGATTATTGCCCCCATTATCTATGGCTTTTTTTATCCGTGGCCATACTCATCGGAGGTCGTCAATCATGTGCCAGTCGGCATCATTGATAAAGACAACAGCGATTTATCAAGCACCATCGTTCGTTATGCCAGCGCCAGCCCGCAGCTCGACACCAGACGGTTTTTAGACGAACAAAGCGCTAAGGAAGCCATTTGGGCAGATGAAATTGCAGGCTATATGGTGATCCCAAGTGGGCTTGAGCAAAACGTGCTGTCGGGTAAAGCAGCTAGTGTCAGCGTTCTTGGTAATGGCGGTTATTTTTTGCTCAACAAAAACGTGCAGATGGGGTTTTTAAAAGCGGTTAGTACGGTCTCCGCTGGTGTCAAAATTAAAAAGAGTGTCGCGCAAGGTGCCTATGCCCCGACAGCTGCCCAAAACGCACAGGCCGTACCGCTACAAATTGTCCCGCTATACAACCAGACAGAAGGCTATGGCGCTTATGTGGTGCCCGCCGTTTCTATTATCATCTTGCAGCAAACACTACTTATGGCCACTGCCATGCTCATTGGTACTTGGTATGAGCAGCGGCGGCATCAGACCAGCATCAACGGCTGGCTTGGACGTATCACAGCGCTTAGTGGACTGAGCTTTTTGATCGGCTGCTTTTATTATGGCTGGGCGTTTGAGCTACATCACTACCCACGCGGGCAAAATATGCTCGGCAGCCTGCTATTTCTTTTACTGTTTTGTCCGGCGGTGGCGACACTTGGCTGCCTACTTGGGCTTTGGTTTCGTCAGCGTGAACGTAGCATGCAGATTTTGATTTTTAGCTCATTGCCGATGTTTTTTGTCAGCGGCTACCCATGGCCTGCCGACCAGTTGCCTACTTTCTTACAAATAGTGCGCTGGTTTATTCCGACCACGCCCGCCATCAATACCTCAGTCCAGCTAAACCAAATGGGTGCGAGTATCTCTCAGGTCGCGACTGGGTTTTATGCGCTAGCGGCCTTATGGGCGCTGTATTTTGCGCTACTCATGTGGCTTCGCTGGTACAATGCGCCAAAGCGTACGCAAGTCTCTTAGCGGCTCGGCTCGTTTAAAAGCTTTCTAGTCTAAAAGACAGCTCATCTAAAAATGCCATAAAAAAAGCGCCTGCTAATCATAAGCAGGCGCTTTTTTATTTGGCTGAACGTCGCGCGTCATTTTTAAAAAACGCGGTTTAGTCCATTTAATGCAGCCACGCGATACGCTTCAGCCATCGTTGGATAGTTGAAGGTGGTATTTACAAAGTACTCAAGGGTGTTGTTGCTCTTGCACTTCATCACCGCCTGACCGATATGGATAATCTCTGAGGCGTGATTGCCGTAGCAATGAATACCCAAAATCTCCAGCGTGTCACGGTGGAATAATATCTTTAATACACCAGAGCGCTCGCCGATGATCTGTGCCCGCGCCAGATGTTTAAAGAATGCTTGACCTACTTCATAAGGGACTTTTTCGTCCGTCAGCTCTTGCTCTGTCTTACCGATACAAGAGATTTCAGGAATGGTATAGATACCAGTCGGTACACTTGATACAGGCTCTGCATCACTGTCACCGACCATAAAGGCCGCCGCACAGCGCCCTTGGTCATAAGCGGCCGACGCCAGAGACGGCCAGCCGATCACATCGCCGGCTGCATAGATATTGTCGATTTCGGTACAGTAAGTATCATCAACTTTTAGCTGGCCTCGGCTATTGGCTTCAAGACCGATGGCCTCTAGGTTTAGGCCTTCTGTGTTGCCTGAGCGGCCGTTGGACCACAAGATCGCGTCCGACTTGATGCGTTTGCCACTCTTTAGGTGCAAGACCACATAATCGTCATGCGTTTCTAAATAGTCAATCTCTTCATTACTACGGATCAGAACGCCAAACTGCCTAAAGTCATGAGCAATCGCATCGCTAATTTCACTATCTAAATAGCTCAGTAGCTGGTTTTGGTTATTGATTAAGTCAACTTTGTAGCCAAGGCCGGTAAAGATAGAAGCATACTCACAGCCGATAACCCCTGCGCCATAGATGATGATTTTTTTGACAACATAGTCCATCTGCAAGATTTTGTCAGAGTCAAACACCCGTGGATGGTCAAAGTCGAGAATATCTGGGCGATAAGGGCGGCTGCCAACGGTGATGATGGCTTTATTAAAAGTTACAGTCTCAAAGATATTGTCATCGGTTTCGACGCGCAGAGTATGGGCATCGACGAAGCTTGCCCAACCATGAATCACGTCGATACGGTTGCGCTCATAAAAACGCGTGTGGGTATTAACTTGCCGGCGAATCACTTGACGCGCTTTGGCCAGCACTTCATTGAGCGGGACTTGCTTGTATTCCATCGCTTTGGTAAACATAGGATCACGGCGAAAGTTGATCAAGTTAAACACCGATTGACGCAGCGCTTTACTCGGTATGGTGCCGACGTGCGTTGAGTTACCACCGACCTGCTCACGCGGATCAATCACCGCCACCTTTTTGCCCGCTTTGGTCAGCTTCATGGCCGCCGCTTCACCAGCAGGACCCGCCCCTAAGACTACTACATCATACTCATACTGATGCTTATCGCCCTTTAGACGACGCGAGTCTTTGGTAAAACCAGTTTGGATATCGATACGAGTATCATCGAGCGGATTGACCAAGTCAGGATGATGCATGATGTCTTCGGTGACTTGCTCGTGGGTTTGCTCGATTTTCTCTTTTTTATCTTTACCTTTGGTGTGTTCAGGGTTTGGTATAGGCGCGCTTTGTTTGTTAGATACTTCGGTATGGGTATCTTCACCAACATCGTTGGTCGCATCGCTTGGTTTTTTACTTCCCATTATGTCCTCTTTATATTCTTTATATATTAATGTATGTATCGTATCGCCCATGAAGCAGCGTCATGGATCTTCTCATTATCATAGCTCTAATCATAGCTCTAAGGGGTGCCTACCATACGTTGAGATAGGATATTTTGCAACGTCCAATGACCTGTCAGACGTTGTTGCCCCTCGTCAATCTGTGGCCGTACACTGATGACGTATTCGGTGCCAAGGCTTGGCGCAAAGTCATTAATCCAGTCATAAGGAATCTGAAACACACTGCCATCTTTGCTAGATTTGGCCAGCAAGCATTGCATCGGTAGCGCTGAGGCGCAGGCCACACGATTGGGCATAATGGTGAGCGTTTGAGCATCACCGAGCACAATACTCGGAATATAACGCGGCTCAGGCACAGGCTCACGAGCAAATGGCGACGTCTGGCAGGCACTCAATAGCGTCGCGGCGCTAATGACGCTTGCCAATAATAAAGGCGTTTTTTTGGCTTGATAAAGTGAACGCATAATCTTCTCTATATAAAATGACCGTTTGATAAAGATAGTGTGATAAATCTGGAGGTATAAAATGTGAGCGCTCAGCATTCTAACCGATGCGGCGTTTTAGCCCCGTCATCTGCAAGATACGCGTGGCAATCTCTTCTACCGACATCTCAGAGACATCGAGGCTTGGGATACCATGAGTGATATAAATACCTTGTATGGCGCGCTGCTCTTGCTGACACTGCTGATAGCTCGAATAACGGCTGCCCGCGCGGCGCTCTTGGCGAATCTTGACCAAGCGATCGGTATCAATTAGTAAACCAAACAGCTTGTCTTTGTGTTCGCGCAGGGCTTTTGGTAATTGATTGTCATACAGATCATCTTCGGTCAATGGATAATTGGCGGCGCGAATACCGAATTGTAACGCAAGATATAGTGACGTCGGTGTTTTGCCCGAGCGTGATACCCCCACCAGGATAATATCGGCAGCATTATAATGACGGGTGCGCGCCCCATCATCATTGTCTAATGCAAAGTGCACCGCGTCGATACGCTCTTTATACGTCTCGGAGTCGACATCATCATGAGCGTGGCCTGAATGACCGTCTGGCTCTACCCCAGTCTCTTCTGCGACGCGGCCGATTAGCCCCTCATACATATCCAAGTTACAGCTGTGCGCTGAGTTGATTGTTTCGCGAATCTCGGGGCTCACGATGGTATCAAACACCAATGGCAGCAGACCATCACGCTGATAAGCCATATTGATTTGCTCAACCGCATCCTCAGCACGCTCTAGGCTATCGACATAAGGCAACACTCTGGTCTCAAAAGGAACCGAGGCAAACTGACTTAAGATCGCGCGTCCCAGCGTCTCCGCCGTAATCGCCGTACCATCTGAGATAAAAAACGCGGTTCTGATGGCCTGAGAGCTGTCCAAGTTTAGCGCGTGGCGGTTTTGAATGGTAGGCTTGACTTGTTCAGCTGGATTGCTTGAGTACATGCGTGGATACCTCGGTTGAAAACTCATCGATTGAAAACTCAATAGGAGTCTTCATCTAGTTTTTGTCTATTATATGGCGTTATCTGATATGTTGTCTGATATATAGCATCTGGGTCTTTATTATACATACCGTGCACGGCTGAGCGCCCTGTTTTTCTGCTGTATATTATACGCATAATAAAAGTCTAATAGAAATCAATGTTACAGGCGTACACTTATCACCAACATCCATGCCGGCACAAAGGCTGTGCGCTGCAACGGCGATCAAATAGCCGCGCCACACCTCTCAAAAACCAGCCATGTTATGTGGTTTTTGAGGCGACAGGCTTTATAAAACATCCATCGATGGTTTTAGTGGTTATCATTGCTGGTGATTTTGGTAAAATCAGTCGAAACGGTGAGCATTTGAAGATATCAATAAACGGATTGTTTGCTTAGATTTTTTGGATACAGATCGACCTTTATAAGAGCTGCCTTTATAGCGTCATCATAAATTATGTAGCAAATCCGACAATTTGTATCTTTTTCACAAGTTTTTTAGGTCAACCCCTCGAAATTCTACAAATATAGCGGTATAATTCACCGTTATAATCTTTACTAAATAACCTTATTTTCTGGAGTTATCATGGCAGCGCAATCTACAGCACTTGTAATCAATCTAGATCAGTTAGGAAAAGACGACATCGATATGGTCGGTGGCAAAAACGCCTCACTCGGCGAGATGATCAGCCACCTATCTGATTTAGGCGTTAGTGTTCCAGGCGGTTTTGCGACGACTTCCAATGCGTTCAATCGTTTTTTGACCGAAACAGGCTTGCTCGATAAGATCAACAACGAGCTAAAAGCTTTAGACGTCAACGATGTCAACAAACTTGCTGCCACTGGTAAAAAAATCCGTACTTGGATCATTGAGCAAGCGCTGCCAAGCGACCTTGAGCAAGAAGTACGCAAGTCATTTGAAGCCATGAGCGGCGGCGAAGACATCGCGGTTGCGGTACGCTCTTCTGCGACTGCCGAAGATTTGCCAGATGCGTCATTTGCTGGTCAACAAGAGACTTTCTTGAACATTCGCGGTATTGATAACGTCTTAATCGCTATTAAAGAAGTATTTGCCTCTTTGTATAACGACCGTGCAATCTCTTATCGCGTGCACAAAGGTTTTGAGCACGAAGGTGTTGCATTGTCTGCTGCTGTACAGCGTATGGTACGTTCAGAAACGGGTGCCGCGGGCGTGATGTTTACCCTTGATACCGAAAGTGGCTTTGATCAAGTGGTCTTTATCACCTCAAGCTACGGCCTAGGTGAAATGGTCGTACAGGGCGCGGTGAACCCAGACGAATTCTACATCTCTAAAAAATTACTTGCCAATGGTAAGCCTGCAGTTATTCGCCGTAACCTCGGTAGCAAGCATAAGAAAATGGTGTATGGCGATGAAGGCAGCACGTCAAAATCAGTGAAGACCGTTGATGTTGAAAAACAAGATCGCATGCAGTTCTCACTCACCACAGAAGAGCTAACCTCACTTGCCAAGCAAGCGGTCACCATCGAGCAGCATTATGGCCAAGCGATGGATATCGAGTGGGCAAAAGACGGTGACAGCGGTGAAATCTTTATCGTACAGGCGCGCCCTGAGACCGTCAAAAGCCGCCAAGACAGCAATGTCATGGAGCGTTATGTCATCGATACCACTGATGCCAAAGTATTGTGCGAAGGTCGTTCAATCGGTCAGCGTATCGGCTCAGGCAAAGTACGCATCGTCACCAACCTAAACGAGATGGACAAAGTAGAAGAAGGTGACGTATTGGTATCAGACATGACGGATCCAGATTGGGAACCGGTCATGAAACGCGCCTCTGCGATCATCACCAACCGCGGTGGCCGTACCTGTCACGCGGCTATCATTGCTCGTGAGCTAGGTGTACCAGCGATTGTTGGTTGTGGTAACGCCACTGAGCTATTGGTCGACGGTCAAGACGTCACCGCCTCTTGTGCCGAAGGCGATACAGGCTTTATCTACGAAGGTCAGATCGACTTTGAAGTACAAACCAACTCTGTCGAGACCATGCCAGAGTTAGCATTTAAAGTAATGATGAACGTCGGCAATCCAGACCGTGCCTTCTCATTTACCCAAATGCCAAACGAAGGTATCGGCCTTGCCCGTCTTGAGTTTATTATCAACCGTATGATTGGTGTGCATCCAAAAGCGCTACTAAACATGAATAGCTTGCCACGCGAAATCTCACAAGCCATCCATGAACGTATCGCAGGCTATGCCTCACCTGTCGATTTTTATGTTGATAAATTGGTCGAAGGTATCTCAACCCTAGCAGTTGCCTTTATGGACCAGCCTGTCATCGTTCGTATGTCTGACTTTAAATCAAACGAATATGCCAACCTATTGGGTGGTAAGCTATACGAGCCATCAGAAGAAAACCCAATGCTAGGCTTCCGCGGTGCCAGCCGTTATGTGTCTGACAACTTCCGCGACTGCTTTGAGCTTGAGTGTAAAGCACTAAAACGTGTCCGCGACGAGATGGGCTTGACCAACGTTGAGATCATGATTCCATTTGTACGTACCGTTGGCGAAGCCAAAGAAGTCATCGAGCTACTCGCGAAAAATGGCTTAAAACGCGGTGAAAACGGCCTACGCGTCATCATGATGTGTGAGCTACCGACCAACGCTCTATTGGCAGAAGAATTCCTTGAGCATTTCGATGGTTTCTCAATCGGCTCTAATGACTTGACTCAGCTAACGCTCGGTCTTGACCGTGACTCAGGTATCGTCTCACATTTATTTGATGAGCGTGATCCTGCGGTTAAAAAGCTATTGTCTATGGCGATTGAGGCTTGCCGCAAAGCCGACAAATACATCGGTATTTGTGGTCAGGGTCCATCAGATCATCCAGATCTTGCGTTCTGGCTCATGGAACAAGGCATCAGCTCTGTGTCACTAAACCCTGACTCAGTGCTAGACACTTGGTTCTTCTTAGCTGGTGAAGACAAAAAATAAGCCGTTACATTAAGTCACGACGGTGATTGATACAGTCATTACAAGTACTACTTTTAGGGTCTATTTGATTTTTTCAAATAGACCCTAATATAATGTGAGACAAGTAGTGGCTTAAAAACAGTGACTTAATATTTGACTAACTATGCAGGCAATTATGCAAATTTTTCTTGCTCGAAATAACGTACAAGCTGGTCCATACAATTTGGAGCAGCTCAATATCATGTTGGCATCTGGCGAAGTGGTGCTAGATGACCTGATGTGGCATGAAGGCTTGGAGCAATGGCAACGTGTCGGCACCTTAACCAACAACCAAACGGTCTATACACCCGCTCCGGTTAATGGCGCTGAGGTCAATGACTCTATCATTAACAACGTCACTATCTTTCCAGAAGACAATGCCTCAGGTAATCAAACCGAAAAGCCTGTGTCTTTAGATAGACTGTACGGCAAACCTGAGCGTAAAGATACGGCGAATAATACCAAGGTCGACATGACGACCAATCGTCACCACACCCCGCATCATAACGTCTCATTAAACAAAACCCAGCTGAATAAAGCTGCCACCAACCAAGACAAAGTCGTTGGCGACGTCGTACTAGCGCCAATTATGTCACGGGTCTTAGCGACTGCCATCAATGGACTGCTATATCTGCTGGCGATCTTTCCGCTGGTGATGGCACTGACCAAAATGGATGTCGACTATAGTAAGTTTCAAAACATTCAAGACATGGACGCCGCGTACCAGTACTCTATGACACTGATGGAGAGCCTACCTAGTAGCACATTGATGATGTCGCAAATCATGGTGTTTGGCCTATTTGCATTGCAACTGGTATTTATCGCATTACGCGGGCAGTCACTGGGTAAGCTAATCACTGGTATTCGTGTGGTCGATCAAACCACCCATCGCCTGCCCTCATTTACCAAGCTCATCGGTATGCGTACGTTACTGCTGTTTATTATTTATAATTTGCTGTTTTCGTTTACCAGCTTTTTAGGATTTGTTGTTGTCGCCGTTCATTATTATATGGCCTCCAAAAGCCCTGAAAACATCGGTTGGCATGACAAACTGGCTAAGACGTTGGTGGTCAAAGCCGACAGCAGTCAGCTGACAAAAGAGCCAACCCTGAAGTAATCCACCGATAAATAACAAGCTCGATCTCTAAATTCATCCTTAAATACATCTTTACATACTGAAAAAGCAGCGTATGATCGTTGCTTTTTTAGTACTATAAGCAGCGCATGAGTGATTAACCTTTGTATTAGCCACTCACTACTGTTATAATACGGCGCTTTATAAACTAAGCTTATCTCCAAGATTTTATAAGAACTATTTTTATAAATAGGGTGTTATAAAACTGGGCGTTGGGTTTACCTTATAAATCTCCTTGCTATTGACATAGGGTCAATAGCTACTAATCCGTAAGGAGTCATAATGCGACATTACGAACTGGTGTTACTTGTACACCCAGACCAAAGCGACCAAGTGGTCGGCATGGTTGAACGCTATATCAAGTTGGTTCAAGACAACGGTGGTGCTATCCATCGCCTTGAAGATTGGGGCCGCCGTCAATTGGCTTATCCAATCAACAAGATTCACAAAGCTCACTACGTTCTTTTCAACATCGAAACTGACGGTGATACTTTAGCTGAACTTGAAGAATTATTCCGCTATAACGACGCGATCATTCGTAGTCTAGTTATGCGCCGTGACGAAGCTGTCACTGAAGAGTCGCAGTTAGCCAAGAATGCCGATGAAAAACGCGCACGCAAAGCAACGACTCGTCGTCCAGACAATCGTGAAAACGACGACAACGACAACAGTGAAGACTAATTAAAGGAGAATACTCATGGCACGTTTCTATCGCCGTCGCAAATTCTGCCGTTTCACTGCTGAAGGCATCACTCACATCGACTATAAAGATGTTGAATTGCTAAAACAGTACATCAGTGATAATGGTAAAATCGTACCAAGCCGTATTACCGGTACGTCTACTAAGTATCAGCGTCAACTAGCCACTGCTATCAAGCAAGCTCGTTACCTTTCACTACTTCCGTATACTGACAACCATCAGTAATTTAACCGTTAACTAGGAATGACTCATGCAAATTATTTTGTTACAGCGTATCGTCAACCTTGGTAAACTCGGTGAAACTGTCGATGTAAAACCAGGTTACGGTCGTAACTTTCTTATCCCTCAGGGCAAAGCGCTACCTGCGACCAAAGCTAACATTGAAAAGTTCGAAGCACGTCGTGCTGAGCTTGAAGCTGAAGAAGCAAAAGAAATCGCTACTGCTCAAGAGCGTGCTGACGCATTAACTGACGTTAATGTCATCATGCGTGCTAAATCAGGTGACGAAGGCAAGCTATTTGGCTCTATCGGTACTCGCGATATCGCTGAAGCATTGACTAACTCAGGTCTAGAAGTAGACCGTGCTGAAATCAAGCTACCTGAAGGCACTCTACGTCAAGTGGGCGAATACAATGTTGATATTCAGCTACACCATGACGTGACTGCTAGCATCTTGGTCACTATCTTGTCTGAAGATGGCGACAATGAAGACGCAGCTGACGATGTAGAAGACGACAACGAAGATTACTCAGAAGAGTAAGCCTTTGTAGCACTCTAAAAAAGCCAGTGACATCATGTTGCTGGCTTTTTTTATTGCTGTGTCCCGTCCTAAAATAAGTTTACGAAAAAGGGACTTATTTATGGACAAGTTAGCAATAGCAAAGGTTAAGCGCACT
>NZ_MRYB01000100.1:0-397 GCF_001921755.1 Psychrobacter sp. Rd 27.2
CAGTGAGCTCATAGAGCAGTATGGAGGTTCTATAGAGGAACTAAAGTATTATATACGGTCTCTTGAATTAGAGAATGAAAAAAATCGTCTTAATAAGTCCGCTGAAAAAAATACGATTTCTTATCAATTGGGAAAATCAATCATTGATTTGGCGAATAAAAAGACGGGTTTAAAGTTATTTAGCAAGCAGTTATCCTCATTATATGTAGAGTCCGTAAGAAGAAAGCATAAATACTTAAGCAATGCTTCTTTGTTAGATAAAGTCATTATTATGCTAGAGGATAAAGAGCTACAAGAGGAGTATTGTTTAGATAAAAGAGTGGTAATCAGCCATGATACAACAAAACAGTCTTCACCTAGCCTCTCAAAAGATGTAACAACTGAGGCTGAAAAAGAG
>NZ_MRYB01000101.1:0-395 GCF_001921755.1 Psychrobacter sp. Rd 27.2
TTTAGTTGTCATTAAGATAGATTTCTAACTTTTTTTATACCATTTCCAAAAATGAGAATAACAAAGAAAACTTGTGTGATATGGCCACTAACAGGTTTAATAAGTCACACAAGGCTAATCGTATTTTTGGATTTGGTATTATTTTATGGAACCATCTTTAAGACTATAGTATTGTTCACTGCGACAGTTTATATAAGATTTTTAATGCAGCGCATTGTTTTATTGATTATGAAGCTGTATTCATATATGTATCAGTATAGAACAGTAATAGGAGAGTAAACTTAGATACCTACAAAATAGATATCTCTAGCCAGTATACAGGTTTTTTCCCTCTAGATGCCTGAGAGCGTGGCTGAAGAACACGCAACTCATATTCACCTGAATATGGGAGCGTA
>NZ_MRYB01000102.1:0-394 GCF_001921755.1 Psychrobacter sp. Rd 27.2
AGTTTTTCCATTTGTGTTGATAGACGACTTTCACCTTTACGCCAGCCACCTTTTTTATCTAGTAGTGAGACTACAGAGTTGGTTGCTAAATAAGCGTCTTTCCAGCGTCTCAAGGTTCTTGAAGATACATTAACTTCACTTGCACGTCTTTCTAAACCTGTATCACCAGAATAGTCATCGTAAGCACCACCAATTAATGGTTTGATTGCTAAGTATTTCTGTTGAGCTTTTTTCCAATCTTCATCACTAATTTCATCGATATCAACCTTAACAGACACGTCATTATTGCTGCTTACATTTTTAAAGTCGTGAACACATAGCACTTCGTTACGTTGATCAAATAGGTTTTTGAAAACAGCTTGGTTAATGTCTTCAAGATACTCAATCAGTTGGT
>NZ_MRYB01000103.1:0-394 GCF_001921755.1 Psychrobacter sp. Rd 27.2
AGCACTTGGAGCGACAGCAACAGCAGATTTTAATGCCTTACCGCCAGCCGTTTTGGTTGCATTGATTGTAGTAGTAGCGCCAGCAATGACAGTATCTACAGCCGTCCAGCCACCGACAGACGAAGCTGCATAAGCGGCGGTAGTAGAGCTAAAGACAATCACGAAAGATAAGAAGAAGGCTAAGAATCTTTTCATATCACAGCCCTTATCAAGACGTAAATTGCAACATTAGGAACAATCACTATTAGCCAATTTATAATATTTGCAGATTCCAAAATAACCTCCTTAAAAAAAACCACCGCCTAAGCGATGGTTTCTAAAAGATGCCAACAAACAAGGCTCTTTTACTTAGCGCCACGCTTGAACAAGTTCCAGCCAAGGATCATCGCTAGAA
>NZ_MRYB01000104.1:0-393 GCF_001921755.1 Psychrobacter sp. Rd 27.2
ATTATTGGCAACCCATCGACTAAAAAAAGTCCAGCACTTGATGCAGGTATGAAACCACTTAAAAGCCTAACGTGCAAAGCAAAAACTGAGTATCAGCAATCACAAAAAAACTTTGCAGCTCAAAAAGAGATCAACGAATTTAAGACCAAAGCGATAAAGAGTGAATTACAAAAACTCGCAAAAGAGCAAGCCCAGCAAGCTGATGATGCTGAGCATAAAATAACTGATGACGACCTCAAAGCAAAAGCGCAAACGATAGCCGAAATACAGAACGCTGATGCAAGTGAGCCGATTATGAAGCGCTACATAGCCAACGACAGCACTTATCAAAAGTTAGGTGAAACGCTCAGTCAAACACAAAACGGCTTGCTAGTAGAACGTGATGAGCTTACA
>NZ_MRYB01000105.1:0-389 GCF_001921755.1 Psychrobacter sp. Rd 27.2
GTCCGATGACGGGGACGGGGCACCTTTAGAACGCCATTACTCCCGTTATGAGTCACTCAAAGAAACAGTACCAGTATTAGACGACGACATTCCCCCTATTTTTAACCAGATTTCACTTACTGAAATTCATGTTGATCCTGATTTGCCCTTTTGCCCAGCGTGTGAACTCGCCCAAATTGACATAAGCGCCCCTTATGCGTGCCAATGTAGCGAGGGCTAACCATGAATTACGAACCTTTTCTAGGCATGAACGTCTTAGTTTCAAAGCCCCTGATTGAACAAATTACATACGCCATGCCCTTTGTCTTGATTTTTAGCATTCTGTTTTTTTTCATCATCTTTTTGCTCATGACTGTTAGGTTTAAATAATGTTAGACATGCTTGTCATA
>NZ_MRYB01000106.1:0-388 GCF_001921755.1 Psychrobacter sp. Rd 27.2
GATCTATTGACCAAAACTGATGCAACAGAAATGGTGATACGCTTTTGTCATGGGCTAGAAGAACGTAGTATTGGTGTCAGTGCCTCACACTTGCGTATCGTACAAGAAGCTGTTCGAGATTTTGTGGTCGTTACCAATGAAGATACTGATAGCCGAGTTAAGTTACTTGAAGAAAAAAAAGCAGCCATTCAGCGTCAAATAGACGATTTGCAGGCAGGTGTGGTACATACGTTGAGCGACAATGAACAGCGTGAATATATCCGTGAAATATACCAGCTTGCGTCACAACTCACCGGTGATTTTAGGTTATTAGAAGAACAAATACGTAAGCTTGATAAAGACGTTCGCATACAGATGATCGACGACGCTACTTCAAGAGGCAATCTGC
>NZ_MRYB01000107.1:0-388 GCF_001921755.1 Psychrobacter sp. Rd 27.2
TCGTGAGCATCTAGCTGTTTGCCTGAATTACCGCGTACTTTACGGAAGCGACAACACACCCACCTCATACCCTTAGGGGCAGGTTTACTGTTTATTTTACGTTTGGCCATTAGATAATCCTCTTGGCAATTTACGACCAAGGATTGTTTAAGGCCTTAATAACTGATAAAATATAATTTCTCAGGTTATATCTAAGCAGTAATCAAGGCTTCTGCACCGTCTTGGTCACTCAGTGCAAAACTGATTTAAGTGTAATTTAAATTAGTTCTTACTCGCTTCTTTAAGTCTAAAACTTGCGCATTGACGACTAACTTGAAATTTTTGCATAATTTCATCTTCCGTTAATCCTTTGCATTGACTTACTGGGGCGAGTAGCTCTGCAGCAAAA
>NZ_MRYB01000108.1:0-387 GCF_001921755.1 Psychrobacter sp. Rd 27.2
CAAGCTCAGCACAGACGCCATGACCTAAGTGAGGGTTATCGTCCCATAAAGGTGTTAGAAAAAGCGTGATGTGCATGATCCAAGCGAAACATGCGACCAACATGCCAAACCACATTGTTACTGGTGATGAATATCGTAAAACAAGCTTTCGATGCTTAGTAGACATGATAGGGTCATCGTGTTTTCAGCATTATGAATGCTGTATAAGTAACATATATGGATAAGTGGACCTGTTCTACTAAACCCTAAAGTTGATGCAATTTAGAAAGAAGGCTTAATAAAATAGACAGGATTTTTAACAATGCCATTCTAAGACAGTCAGTAGAGCTTTTACAAGTTTTGTTTTAGAGAGATGCGTTTTACATGTATTTTTCAGAATAACTTATT
>NZ_MRYB01000109.1:0-384 GCF_001921755.1 Psychrobacter sp. Rd 27.2
GAAAAAGCGAGTGGTTTTGTGTTGAGTGTGAGGGCAGTTGAAGCCTCTGGTGCTAGTATGACAGCAAGTAGTAACCGTATTGCTATTGGTTCGGATATTGGTCAAAGTGATATTGTGTTAACGGCAAAAAGTATTCCTACTACCGTAAATATTTTAGAAGAGCAATTTAAATTACAAGTTGCGGCCAAGCGCAAAAATGGCAGCGCAGCAACTGGCAGAATGGTAAAGCTTGTGCTCAATGAAGGTTCGAACACTGGTATTACCATTCAAGGTAATGAAAAAACTACAAACAGCAGTGGTATTGCTGAGTTTACCATTGAGGTTAGTCAGAGCTTAAGTCAAATACAACGCGATCAACTTATTAAATCGGGCATTGGTTATACG
>NZ_MRYB01000011.1:0-104820 GCF_001921755.1 Psychrobacter sp. Rd 27.2
GGTTCCCGAAGGAGTTGCTACTATTCACTTTGGATTTAGCCACTTTTTGCCTAAGGTGGGTGAGCAAGTTGTTATTCACAGGCTATGTTTAGAGACGATGTCTCGAAATGAAATAGTACACAATGAGAGTAATACTACTTTCAATGAAAAGTATCAAACTATCCAAGAGTTCTTAGAAAAGAAGAGTAAATCAGAAGCCTTTAGTTCAGATAATCTGTTGGAAGTATTTGGAGTTAAAGTTGATAATAGAACTTTTTTACTTAAAGATACTAGATACTTTTTTGAGTCATTAAACGACAAGCCTACTTATAAGTTTTCTAGTAAGTTATGCAGTATAAATTCAAGTTTAACCCCTGAAATAGGTTTAAGATTCAGTTTTGACATTTCTACAAGTCTTGAAGTTGTTGTGATCATATCTTTTTTTGAAGGCAACTCGAAGAAAAGAGTTTCCTATAATATGCTGCCTATAAATAGAAATTTGAAAGTCAGTGTGCCAGACAATGCTGATTTCTTTAATCTAGGTCTTAAGATAACAGGTGATGGTGCGATTGATTTCAGAGATATAAAAATAGAACTTCTGAAACCTGAAGCTAAAAAGATAGATGTTGAACAGCTTGATGAGGGTATTTCTATAATTTTACCTAGTTATAAAGGTAGAAATACTATTATTGATACTCTTACATCGATTACTAATCAAAGAAATATAGACTTTAGCTTAATAGAAGTAGTAATAGTTGTTAATGGTGAAGAAGATGGAACTATTGAAAAGGTCCAAGCTTTTTCTAGAAAAAATCCTTTTTTAAAGATAGATTGTAGCTACTCAGAAGTAGCTAGTGCTTCGCATGCAAGGAATCTTGCTGTTCTCAAGGCTACAAAGGATTATCTGGTTTTCTGTGATGATGATGATTTATTATCTGAAGAGTATTTAGCTGCGTTATATAAAGTTAAAGGTCCAAACTCTATAGGTTTTTGTAGGATATATGACTTAACTGAAGATAATGAATTGCAAAAAGTCAATGTAATTAATAACCAACTGTTACAATCCTTGAGTCATAAGAGTAGTGATATAAAGCATTTCTCGAGTGCAATTACTATGATAGCTAGTAAAATCATTCCTACGGCGAAAATAAAAAACCTCATGTTTGATGAAAGGTTAAAGAGCGGAGAAGACGTCAGTTATTTCACGGACTACTTTATTACTTACAGCCCAAAGCTAATCATGTCAGATAATGAGAAAGCCTACTATATACGAAGGGTTAGAGGTAACTCATTATCAAGACAAGAAATGAGCTTTGATTTTAATGTATCTCAGCGCTTAGACGTTATTAAAAGCTTAAGTTCGCTCAAGACTAAAGCTAGTAATCAGGAAGGGAGTCACTTTATTGAGTCTAAAATAAGGGCTCAGTGTGGTTTTATCGTTAGCTATCTTAAAGAGAATCCAGACGATTATAAAAACGTGCATTTAGAAGTAATAAAGAGGAAAATCGATAATTTCCCTTATATGTTTTTACAAGGTAGGTTAGGCCTAGTTGATCCGAAGCTACTGGTTATTAGTTATTGTCACCCTCCATTTGTTGATACAAGTGCCGTTGTCACAGCTAAAAGGGTCTTTGAGTTTGATGAGTTATGTGATGTTGTTTGCGCTGATATGTCTTCAGTCAGAGATATTAACCCTGACCTTTATAAAATAGATCAGCATTTAATTAGAGATTCTTACATGATTTCTACAATGACTTCGTTTAGTAGCTGGAATAGCGTTTATGATTTTAGTACTTCTGCTATGAGAGCGGTGGAAGGGAAAAGTTATGATACGGTATATAGTCGTTCTTTCTGGCCTGCCTCACATTTTGCAGCATTTGAATACAAAAGAAGAAACCCAAATGTTAGGTGGATAGCAGAGTTTTCTGATCCAGTAATTTTTAATATCGAAGGTGGTATAAGAGATTCTAAGATTTCGCAAAGTTGGGTTGAAGAGGTAGTAAGTCAATTCAATCTTAAATCTGCTTTATTGAAAGAATTTAATCTTTACGTTTGGTGTGAACTGATAGTCTATCTGTTTGCAGACGAAATCATATTTACCTGTGAAAATCAAAAGAACTTAATGTTGGATAGATTTCCTTACAGTGAATATATAGTAGATAAAGATAAGTCAGCTAATATAGCAGTGCACCCGACATTGCCGAGTGAGTTTTATGAAAGCTATGACACCAATTACAGGTTAGATAGTAGTAAGGTCAATTTAGCTTACTTTGGTGCTTTCTATAAAACGCGTAGGTTAGATGATCTAATTGAGGCCATACGTTTCTATGATAAAAATAATTTAAAATCTAAGAATTTTAAACAACCTATGATCCATATCTTTACTGAACAGACTGATTCTGCTTATGAAATGATCGAAGAAGAAGGTTTGAAAGACTACTTCGTAATTAATCCCTATGTTAACTACTTTGAGTTTCTATCAATTAGTAAAAAAATGGATGTTCTGATAGTAAATGACGCTAAAGCAAGGGATGTATTTGGTTTTAATCCATATCTGCCATCAAAAATAAGCGATTACATAGGAAGTGATAGTGCTATATGGTCTTTTTATGAAGAAGGCAGTGAGCTTAGCAAGTTAGAGGTTGGGCAATATTTCACTAAGATTGACAGTGGTCAAGCACACGTAACTTTGTCAAATATTATAAATGACTTTTGAATATTAATTTATGAGACATTGATATCTTAAATTTAATACCAGATCATAGCATGTGAACATTAAGTATACTTTTTAAAAAATTAAATAGCTGAGAGCTTTATGAGTAGATTAAACTTTATTCCTTATTCGGACACTAGAGTTGACTTTTTAATTACAACTCGAAGTGATGATTATATTCGAAACTTACTAATAAGCTTAGGTGCTAATGAGATAATCAAGACAGGATATACTGCTTACATTTGGGATAGCCGTTTAGGTGATCGATTTTTATCAGGTCTAGGTGTTTTAGATTCGAGCTTTAATCTAGGACCTAAGCGTATGAGTTCTATACCATCTCATTATGGTGCAGGAAACTATACGTTTATTGATTTATCTAGCCATTCTGCCTTAGTACAACCTGACCCTTTTGGGATGAGTATGGTTTACACCTCTGAAAACTTTATCTCTAATCGGTTGCATTTATTAGGATTAGTTATTAAGAAGATAAATATCCCTGTATCTTTTAGCTCCACTTATAATAATGGCGGATTCTCATATTGTCTTAATACTTTTGATACCCCAGTTGACGGAGTTAAAATTTTACCAGCTGGAGCTACAGCAAAAATTTTAAATGGAAAGGTTCATATAGAACAAACTTTTTTGAAAAGTGAGTTTCAAGAAAGGTCACCAACAGAGTACTGGCAACTTATCAAAAAGGGTGCTCAAGAGGTTATAGATAATGTGGTAGCTATATTAGATAGCGGCCTGCCAGTATTTTCTGATTTAACTGGTGGGAGAGATAGTCGAGTTGTTTTTGGAGCATTAGTTGCTTCAGGTAGAGTGAAGGATGTTATCTTTAATACAATATCAAATCCAAGCACACCTGGACTTGCTACTGACTTGAACATCGCTTCAGGATTAGTGAAAAAGTATGGAGGTAGCTATCAAGAAAGACCAGTGCCTGTAGGATACTCTGTATTTACACCTGGACAGAACTTGGAAAGAATACGCTCTCAAGTTTTTGGTACGCATCATTGGATTACATCAGGAGATTTAAAGCCACTTTTTTCTGTTTCAAAAATACCTTCGATACGAATGTTAGGTGGTGGAGGTGAGCTTTATCGTGAATACTGGAAGCCAATGTTGTTTCAGACAGCAGAGTCGATGAAGGTGAGCTCTGATGAGTATTTATCAGAATTATTGTACAAATTTAAAGATAAACGTTTCGGAAATGAGTTTTTCCCTAATTATATTGATTATTTGTTAGAAACTTTCCAAATTTTACCGGGACAAAAAATTGGGCACAAATTTGATGCTCATTATTTAAACTTTAGGAATCGTTTTCATTTTGGTCATAGGCAGTCTGTACCTGAATCAATGTATACTCTGAACGTAGCTGCAACACCATCTTTATTAGAGGCTTCTCGCTCACTCCCACTAAGTGAGCAGATAACCGGCCGTGTGCTTTTTGATGTGATTCGCTGTTTTGATGATAAACTTGCATATTTAGAATTTGACACACCTACAGATGATCGAATTTTTCATTCAAATTACCATCTACCTCGTAAAAGCAACGATTCAGTTAAAGTATCCCCTGCGCTAGACATTGTACAAGGTATTAAGGATCTAAGAGGGTTCCAAAGAGCTGTAAGACCACCTTTACTAGAATGGAATTTTGATAGAGTCTTAGATGAAGAAATAGAAAAATCCATTGAAATACTAAAGTCAAGTCAAACAGTGTTTTCTGAGCTAATAAATGATGACTTAACTAGTTTGATTTCTTGGGCTAAAGAATACAGCCCAAGAAATAGAGCTACTTTAGCTTCAAAGCTAAGGGCTTTTGCAGATTACAGCTTAATTTAAAGTTTATATCTACATTACTTATAAATTATAAATCTTGAAAAAATCACTCTATAATCTCTAGTGATTATTCAAGTAAAGCGCTAAATGTTCTATATAATTTATAGATTCCTCTGATTGTAGGAATAGTATTAGCTTATAATATTAATTAACTTGAGCTCCTATATATGCTTAATATTTAACTAATGCATTAGACCTATAATATTTCTCAAGCTCTAGCATATAATTATTTATATAGACTTTTTGAGGCTCACTCATTTTATTGATATAAGCATTGAGCCTCTTAATAAAACTTCTGAGAGATTACAGACTATCTTCTCAATCTGATTAGGATAAAGTCTTTCATAATCTAAGATTACGATAACAGTCTTTTAGATAAATTATGTAGAACTCGAGCTATAGTTAGCTGAATGTAAAACTGTTATGGATTTAAACGCGCTACTGGTATAAATTTTACTTGCGTGCTGCGTTCCCAGAGGCTGCACAAAATTCATCCCAGTAGCGCTATGACATTTTTATAGTATATCGACTATAATTTTAATTACATATGGGGTCTTGGAATCTTTCTTATCAACTATTAAAACTATTTAAAGGTAGCCCAATGAATCAGAATAATTCTATTTCAGAAAACTCTTTATTAGAAGCTATCGAAGAGTTAAAAGGTAGAATGGAACATATCGAAAATGTAGTTAACGCTGAGGTTTCTTTTACATCTCAAAATAGAATTTCTAATCTAGAGTATATTAGAATGAATTTAAGAGATGGTAAGTGGAATTTGTCTCCTGAGAGAAAGGTAAGCCATGGATGGGATCAGATAGTTGATACGTGGATTGAGTCTATACCTACTATAGGTGATAAGATCCCCAGTGCATATCGTATTTGGCAGTCTTCTAATAGGTATCTTAAAGCTGGAATGCTCGATAGAGCTGATAGATGTGAAAGGCTGAACTACCTTTTTCATAATAGTTATGTGCCTGCTGCTCTAGAATTAGAAGGTGAAGTTATCTTTGCTTACGGTGGTATTGGGGTGATACTACATAAAGACGCAGAGATTGCTCCAGGAGTAACAATAGGAGCGAACGTTACTATAGGTGGTAATGGCAGTAAAACTCGTATGGATAAGAGAATTAATAAATTAACTACAGTACCTAAAATTGGTGCCTTAACAGTTATTGGGGCTGGGGCAAATATAACAGGAGGTATTGAGATAGGACCCTTATCAATAATTGCTCCAAATACTATTGTAACAAAGTCTGTACCTGCCGGTACCATTATTGCAGGAGCACCTGGAAAAGAGATAGGGAAAGTTACTATTAATAATGCTCTGAGATATAAGTCGAAGTTTCTTCCAGCACGGAGTTGGTCAGAAGAAAAGTATCTACACTTCGTTAAAGAGCACTTGTTAGCCTAATATTATTTAAAGTATTAAAATGCAAATGAAACTTAAACTGTTAAATATGATTCTTATCTAGAAGTACATATTTTTTGGGCTAAATTTTTCATACAGTCTTATTTCTCTTGCTAATTGATAGTTACTATATGGTTTTTAAGGATGTACAATGCTTCTACCTAAAGATAAGTACTTGGATTATATTAAACTGAGGGACTCAGATATTACTCCTAGCTGGGAGATTAACTCAATTGGTGAAAATAAATATGATGCGGTTACACCTAATAGGTTTTCAATTTTATTAACAAATGAAGTTAATAAAAAATTTAACATAAACGAAACGCCGCAATATCAAAGTACAATGCTATGGTATCACTCTCTAGCTTGGCTTAGAGTTATTCATAGAGATCATAATGATGATACATTTGTTAATGAGTTTATTCAGGCTTATTACAACTTTATTAAAAGTCAGGATAGTGAAGATATATTTAGTACGCTGACTTCACGAGATCATTTAGTTGCTGAACAAATAAAAAACTTAACTTATCTTCTAGCTCAAGATGAGACAAAGTTCAATAATAAACCAGAGGCAACTAAAATAATTTTAAGCTTAGTTAAGTGGGCTATATTACCAGGTAATATCGTCAATAATAATCATGGGATGATGCTGGCATCAGCACTGTTGCACATTCCATTATTTATAAAAGCACCTGAACTCAGAGAAAGTACGATTATTGAGCTAGCATCAAACAGATTAATTGAGATTGTAGAAAGTGCATTTGATAGCTATGGTTTATGCAATGAGAACACACCTGCATATCAGCATTTCTATATTAGATTTCTAAGGCAGCAAATTGATGAGTTAAGGTTTTTTGCAGAATATGATAGCCAATATTCTGTAGTAACTGACAATTTATCTAAGATTTTAAAAATAGCAGAGCACACTTTATCTTTAATAGCATTGCCGAATGGAGAGCTACCACCTTTCGGTGATAGTAATATAAGTTCCCAAAAACCAGTAGAACCATTAGAGTTTGCTGAGTTTTATTCATTAGAAAGTGGCTTCTATTCACTGAAACACAGAAAACTTAGAGATAGATACTTTTCTATGAAATGCGGGTATTCATCTTCAACACATAAACATTCAGATGATACATCGATTTTTTATTGGTATGATGGCACACCTATTATTACAGATGCAGGTTTTTTAAATTATGATTGGAGAGATGCTTCAAACGTTTTAGTTAAGTCTCAACGAGGACATTCTGGTGCATTCTATGATAAATATGATGATTTTTATCCAATTACATTGTATCAAGACGGTTCTAATAAGAGCAGAGTTTCATCGGAAATTTTCGTTGAGAAACTGGAAGATAACCTAACTCTAATTAAGGGGGAAGTCTGTATTGATAAAAAATATTTTATTAAAAGGATTGTTAAGTTCTCCCATCTTAATAATATATTAATATCAGATCATTTCACTAATGACGATCCTAATGAACGTCTAGAAAAGGTTGTAAGGTTTTTAATTCCCTCTGAGCATGATATTGAGCTATTTGAAGGATACATATTAATAAGTAATAAAAAATTTAAACTGAAGTTAGTTTATAAGACAGGGGTGGCTTCTATAATAAGCGGTGAAGAAAAAGATGGTGTACCCTATGGAGGCTGGGTTGTAAATACTCCTTTCAAAGATTTGAAGGAATGTAATACTGTAGAAATCCGATTAAATTCAGATCAGAATTTTTTAGTGACAAATCTCTTACTCGAAGAAATTGAATAAAGATAACTAACTTATAGGGTAATATTAAAAATCTATTTACCGTCTTAACTTTGGAAGCTATTCATTACAGTGGGAATAATTTAGCAGATGTCTAATAGTAAACGAAAATTAAGAGTTATATTTATAGGAGATTCGCTAACTTTCAAATCATTGAAATATGAAAATATATCTTCCATTAATTACTCTCATACTTTTCCTGATAAGCTTGCTTTTAAGCTTGCAGATATATTGTTAGTTGAGTCCGCTTGGCGCGGTCACAAAGATAAATGGCGCTATAAGATTGCTAATTACCCTGGTTACCCTGAACGTAATAACGTTGAGCTACGCAAGCTCTTAGAGCTGGCAGATAAATACAATATCCCTGCTGTATTTTGGAATAAAGAAGACAGCGCGCACTTTAACCGCTTTATCGATTCTGCCAGTCTGTTTAAGTATGTACTGACCGTTGATTCAAACTGTATTGAGCGTTACCAATCCATATTAGGTAAGAGTGTAAAAGTAGGGGTGCTACCCTTTGCCGTGCAGCCTAAGTTTCATCACCCCAGCGATTTACCCCCGCGTTATAACGAGAGCCTGTTTGTCGGTAGCTACAGTCATCATATTCATAGTGTACGCAAGCAATGGCAGGATATGGCATTTACCGCCGCTTCTCCTTATGGCCTGACCATCGTCGACCGTAACTCTGACCGTAAGTCTGACGTCTATCGTTATCCTGACTTGCCCAATATGACCATCAAGCCTGCTGTGCCTTATGACCAGACAGGTGAGCTATTTAGGCAGTATTCGCATTGCTTAAATGTCAATACCGTGACCGACTCTCCAAGTATGTTTTCCCGCCGTCTGATCGAGATTATGGCTTGCGGGCGCTTGGCAGTGACCAACCCCAGTTTGGCCGTCAGTACCCGCTTTGAAGGGATGTGCGAAGTCATTGACAGTCGCGAACACGCAGATGAGCTATTTGCGCAGTTATCTAGAGGTTATACCAAAAAGCAAATAGAGATGATGCGTTATGCCAGTGACCATGTATTGCAAAATTACAATTATGATAAATGGCTGCAGCGCATTATTGAGTTTATTGATTTATAGTCTCTAATAGTACTCCATCATTCTTAATTCATTTTTCCTATTAATATAGCCAATCACTATGAAAAACATCACCCACGCCGTTATCCCTGTCGCAGGCTTTGGCACTCGTATGCTGCCACTGTCCAAATCCGTGCCCAAGGAGCTATTGCCACTGGGCAATCGCCCCGCCATTCATTATGTAGTGGCAGAAGCCATTGCTGCTGGTATCAAGCACATCGTCCTCGTCGGCCATGCGCAAAAGAGCGCAATCGAAAACTACTTCGATATCAATGCCGAGCTAGATACGCAGCTGCGTCATAAAGGCAAAGACGAGCTGGCCGATAGCCTCAACTGGCTACCAGAGGACGTGACGGTGTCGATGATCCGTCAGGGCAAGGCATTGGGGTTGGGTCATGCGGTATTGGTCGCCCGTCCCATCATCGGTGAGCATGACTTTGCCGTGTTATTGCCTGACGTGGTGCTCGATCCATACACCACCGATATGAGCGTGGACAACTTAGCCTTTATGATCGATGCCTTTGCCAACGATGGTCATTCACAGATATTGGTCGAGAGCGTGGCGGATGAGGATGTGCATAAATACGGTATCGCGCAATTGAGTCAAGCGTTTAGTGATGCGAGCGATATCGATGACAACACAAATATCAATAGCAGTTTTAAGGTGGCAGGGTTCGTCGAAAAGCCCAGCTTAGCAGACGCGCCGTCCAATCTCGCTGTGGTCGGCCGCTATGTGTTTAGCAATCAAATCTTTGATTATCTGGCGCAGACTACCGCCTCGGTCGGCGGTGAGATTCAGCTGACCGATGCTATCGATGCGCTGATTAGTGAGTCGGGGGTCAATGTGACGACGATGCGCGGCGATAGCTATGATGCTGGCGATATGCGCTCATATATGCAGGCGTTTATCTACTTTGCCGAGCGCCAACTCGCGGATGATAAGTAACCAATGGACGATAGACAGCAAGATAGCGCTTATCGCAGCGCCCGCCACTCGGTATATTGGTCGCAGCTACAGAGTGTAGCAGCGCAGCGCTGGTCGGTGGCGGATTTGTTTGCGCAAGATGCCACGCGCGCCACACGTTTTAGTACGCGGGCGGGGGCGCTATACATGGATTATAGCAAGCAGTGTATCGATGAGACGGTATTATCTAACCTTTTAAGACTTGCTGATAGCTGCGATCTATCGGCTCGTATCGAGGCGCTGCTACAAGGCGCGATGGTCAATACCAGCGAGCAGCGAGCGGCACTGCATACAGCGCTACGTCTGCCAGCGACCGCCGCGCTACAGGTCGGCGAGCAAGACGTGGTGGCTGATGTGCATCATAGTCTGGCGCAGGTGGCTCGCCTATCAGCGCGGGTACGCAATGGCACGTGGCGCGGGTTTTCGGGCAAGGCCATTACTGATGTGGTCAATATCGGCGTCGGCGGCTCAGATCTTGGGCCTTTGATGGCGACGACGGCGCTTGATGAATGGGCCGATACCGATATCGACGTGCATTTTGTCTCCAACATGGACGGCACCCAGCTAGACAACCTACTCAAGCACCTCAATCCTGAGACCACTTTATTTATTATCTCGTCCAAATCCTTTGGGACGGTAGACACCTTGTCCAATGCCAAGACGGCCTTATCATGGTTGCTCGCTACCGCCAAACGCCATGCGGGTACAGAGGACAGTGTGCTGCGTCGGCATTTCATCGGTATCTCTGCCAACAGCGAAAAGATGTGCGCTTGGGGGATTCATCCTGAGCATCAGCTACAGCTATGGGAGTGGGTCGGCGGCCGGTTTTCGATGTGGTCGGCGATCGGTCTTGCGCTGGCCATTCGGATTGGTATGGCGGGGTTTAAGGCGCTATTGGCAGGCGCGCACAGTATGGATGAGCACTTTGCTCAGGCTGACTTTGCAGAGAATTTACCGGTCTTATTGGGTTTGATTGCTGTTTGGAACAGTACTTTTCTACGCGTCAATGCCCACACGGTACTGCCGTATGATGGGCGTTTGAGCTATCTGCCAAGCTACTTAACCCAGCTGGAGATGGAGAGTAATGGCAAGTCAGTCACCCAGCACGGCGCGCGTCTTGATTATGATACTTGCCCGATACTGTGGGGTGAGATCGGCTCCAATGCGCAGCATGCGTTTTATCAGCTGCTGCATCAAGGCACGCAGCAGGTGTCATGTGATTTTATCGCCTGCGTGCGCCGTTATCACGATAAGCAAAAAAACGCGCCGCTGCAGCAGCAGCATGAGCTATCGCTCGCCAACTGTCTGGCTCAAAGCCGAGTGCTGGCCTTTGGGAATGCCGCCGTTGCGACAGCTGGCAGTGATAGCACGGCCGATAGCGCTGCTGATAAATACAAATACTACCGCGGTAACCAGCCGTCAACCACTATCTTGCTCGATGAGCTGACCCCGCATAGCCTAGGCGCGCTGATTGCGCTGTATGAGCACAAGGTCTATGTCATGGCCAGCATCTGGGATATCAACCCTTTTGATCAATGGGGAGTTGAGATGGGTAAGCAGATGGCGGAGTCCGTATATCATGCCATGCAAGACGAGCGTGACGGGCAGTTTGATAGCTCCACCGATCATCTGCTACGCCACATCAATCAGCTGTCTAGCCTATAATCATCAGTTTACAAGGTAACATCATGAGCACGGATAATAGTGATAAGCGTTTGTCTGACCCGCGGGGCTGGCAAGCAAATCCAGTAAAGGAACCTGATGTCTGTGTGCTGGTCGGTCATAGTATCGAGGCCATCACCAGTGCGGTGGTGCTGGCAAGCCTCGGTCAGTGCGTGCATCTGTATGCTGATAAAGTCCTACTGGCCCAGCAGTTAGAGCAGTATGGTTTTGAGCATCATCTGCAGGCACTGTGGCAGATGTATGAGCAGCAGCAGCTGATCAGTCACCACGCGTTACCAAATAGTGCAGACCAGCTGTTGCAGCGCTATGATAAAACAGGCGGTGGCACTCATAACGCCGCTGATAATCCGCCCAAACCAGCCAGCGTGGCGCTATATTGGCTATTTTTAGACAGTATTGACGCGATATGGCTAGAGGACGACTGGATTACCGCCTTTAACCACAGTCACCAGCAGTCGCTACCGCTGATCATGAGCGGTATTCAGGCATTAGGGCAGGTGGCTGCACTGGCGCAGCGGCTGCAGCGGGCGTGGGTGTATTATGTGCCCTTTGTGTTTTTAAAAGACGGCGATGCTTATAGCTCGATGTTAAACCCTTCATTGTGGCTACTAGGCGAAAAAACGCCAGAGAGTAGTCAGCATTTGGCGGTATTAAAACCATTGATGCAGCATGCAAGCGCGTCCCATCATGCCGATATTGCGACCATTGAGTTTGCTCGTAGTAGCATCATGGCGATGTTGGCGACGCGGGTGAGCTTTATGAATGAGATGTCGCGCTTGGCAGATAGTCAAAACGTCGATATTGGGCAAGTCAGCCGTATCATGGGCTTAGATCAGCGGGTGGGCAGTAGTTACTTACAAGCTGGGTGGGGCTTTGGTGGCAACACTCTGCCAAGTGAGCTGCAGCAACTGCAGCAATCTAGCCAAACCCATCGTTTAAATATGCCGCTCTTAGAGTCGGTCATACATATCAATGAAGATCAAAAAGAGCTGATATTTCGTAAGTTTTGGCAGTATTTTGATGGGTTTATCGATAATAAAACTGTGATGATCTGGGGCGGTAGTTATAAGGCTGGCTCAGGACGCACCTCAGGCTCGGCCATTCATCCGTTATTGGCACTGCTATGGTCGTACAATATCCGCACACTGGTCTATAGCGATAAGGCGCAACATGAGCTGACTGTGCTGTATGGGCAGCAGCCGTTACTGGAGCTGGTTGCCCAGCCTTATCAGCATCTTGCAGAGGCGCAGGCTATTTTTATCATCAGTTGGTCGCCGCGCGATCAGTTAGATATTGGCAAAATCAACCAGTACGCCATGCCAATATTTGATGCGCAAAATGCCATGAGCCGCTCACAAATTGCAGCTTTGGTGGGGAGCTATATGGGCATCGGCCGTGCGAAATAAAGGCGCGCTCATATTCACTAGCGAGCCTTTATTATCTGACCATTAGCACTCTTTGTGCCAAGGCAAAGGCTTTATGCTGGCATCGCCCCTTGTGCCGCCAGCCACTGCTCGATCTCTTGTATCTTATCCGCCAAAAGTGGCTGATCGCCGCGCGTTTCGATATTGAGCCGAATGAGCGGCTCGGTATTAGAAGCGCGCAAATTAAAGCGCCAGTCGCCAAAGTCGAGGCTTAAGCCGTCAAGGGTGGTTTTGCTGGGGTTTTGGCTGCGATACTTGTCTTCAATGGCTCTAATAATAGCGGGCGCGTCATTTGTGGTTAGGTGAAAGTTCATCTCCCCTGAGCTGGGGTAAGCATTGATATAGCCGGTGACCAGCTCCGACAGCGTCTTACCGGTGATGGATAGCAGTTCAATGGTCAGTAGCCACGGAATCATGCCGCTGTCGCAATAGAAGAAGTCACGGAAGTAGTGATGAGCGGACATCTCGCCGCCATAGACTGCGCCCGACTCGCGCATGACTTGCTTGATAAAGGAATGCCCTGACTTACTGATCACTGCCTTGCCACCGAGATCGTCAATCACCGCTTCGGTGTTGTATATCACTCGTGGGTCATAGACGATGGACTCGTTTGGATATTTATTTAAAAAGGCCTGCGCCAGCATACCCACCACATAGCTACCATCGATAAACTCGCCTGTCTCGTCGAACAAAAAACACCGATCAAAATCGCCATCAAAGGCAATACCCAGATCAGCTTTGTGAGTCAAAACCGCTTGCTGCGTCGCGGCTCGGTTGGCGGTAATCATCGGGTTGGGGATGCCGTTGGGGAAGCTGCCATCTGGGGTATGATGCAGCTTGATTACCTCGATCGGCGCGCCTGCTTGCGTCAATTTGTCAGTTAATAAATCAACGACAGGGCCGGCGCTACCATTACCGGAGTTGATGACCAGCTTTAGCGGTTTGAGCTTATCGGTGTCGATAAAGGTCATCAAGTGATTGATATAGGCGCTTTTATCCGTCAGCAGTTGCAATGCCCCTGATTTATCACTGCTGGTAAATTGCCCAGACTCTGCCAATGCCTGAATCTCTGCCAGTCCATCATCAGCGCTGATGGGTTTTGACTGCTCTTTGACCAGCTTTAGGCCATTGTAATTGATCGGATTGTGACTGGCGGTGACTTCGATACCGCCTAAAGCCGCATAGTGGCTGGTGGCAAAATACACCTCCTCAGTACCGGTCATGCCAAGGTCAATGACATCGACGCCTGCATCGACTATCCCTTTGATGGCTGCTTGTTTCAGCTCCTCACTTGAGTGGCGAATGTCGCTGCCGATGACGATAGCGGGCTTTAGCGTCGCCAGCTCACTGTCTTGATTAGCGGCTGCTTGCTGATACCGCTGAAACAATATCTGTGCAAAGGCGCGACCAATACGATAAGCGATGTCTTCATCGAGGCTAACGCCGAGCTCACCGCGAATATCATAGGCCTTAAATGAGCCAATCGTCATCGGTGGAAACTCAGGCGCTGGTCGATAGCTGGGGATGGTAGAGGTGGGCATAATGATATATTCCTTTAATAAACAATAAACAATAAACAATAAACAGTGAATGGCGGTATTTATCATCCAACGCCGTAAAACCACGTCCTTCTAGGGCGTGGATATCAGGCGTCAGTCATTGTCGTACAATATGGCGAGTGCCTTGATAACCAACTGCATTAAGATCATAATTATCCCATGAAAACGCTCAAACTACGCATCAAAGACAAACATGCCACTCAGCTCAATATCTTGGCTGGGTCAGTTAATTTTGTCTGGAATTACGTCAATGAGTTAAGTTTTAAACATTTACAGCGCATTGGCAAATTCTTTTCAGCCTATGATTTGGCCGCTTACACTAAAGGGGCGGGTGAATACCTGAGTCTGCACAGCCAAACCCTACAAGCCATCTCTGAAACCCATGCCAAGGCTCGTAAACAATTCAAAAAAGCCAAACTCAACTGGCGTACCAATAATTCTAAAGCCAAACGTAGAAGTTTGGGCTGGATTCCTTTTAAAAAGACAGCCATAAAACACCTAGCAACTCGTCAATCAGGCAAGAAAAGCCTTAAATCCACCATTCAGCTAAGCCTTGCTAAGGGTAAAAAGCTGATCATTGATCTGTGGGACAGCTATAACCTAGCCCTCTACAGCATCAACACCTGTGAGTTGGTACAAGATGCACGAGGCAGATGGTACGCCTGTATCACCGTCAAAGACTTTCCAAAGATTAAATGTGGCACTGGCCAAGTCGGTATCGATTTAGGCTGTAAAGATTCAGCAGTCAGTAGCGATGGTGATCAGTTACAAATCAAAGTCACCCATCAATACGCAGAAAAACTGGCCACCGCCCAACGTGCTAAAAACAAAAAGCGGGTCCGTGCCATTCACGCCAAGATTAAAAACACCCGCCAAGATCTGATCCATAAATTCACATCAAAGCTTGTTAAGGCCAACAGCTTAATCGTTGTTGGAAAGATTAAATCAACATCATTCACTTCATCCAAACTGGCCAAATCCGTCTATGATGCTGGTTGGTTTGAAATTAAGCGGCAACTGGATTACAAATGCGCGAACGCAGGTTGCCATTATATCAAAGTCAATGAAGCGTACAGCACCCAAACCTGCTCGTGTTGCGGCTCCCGCCAAGACAGTCCGAAAGGTAGATCAGGTCTTGGTATAAGAGCATGGTTTTGTCGTTCTTGTAAAACGACCCATAACAGAGATGTTAATGGAGCAAAAAACATTCTCGCGGTCGGGCTTGACCGTCTTTAGTAGGAATCCCCTCACTTTAGGGAGGGGAGGAAGTCAAAAGCCAGTTGCTATTCAATGATACACTAGCTGTCATAGGAACCAACCCGCAAAAACAAGAGCATCTTTTATGAAACCGTTAGAGCAAACCACGTTGCCACCCACGCCTGTACAAGGCACCCCTGATGCCACCGGCCAGATTGATGACTTACTTGCCTTGATGGCGCGGCTGCGTGCTGACTGTCCGTGGGACAAAAAACAGACCAATCATAGCCTGATTCCTTATGCCATTGAGGAGGCCTACGAGCTTGGCGAAGCAGTACAAGCGGACGACGATGAAGATATCAAGGGCGAGCTGGGTGATGTACTGCTGCAAGTGATTTTTCATTGCCAGCTCTACGCTGAGCAAGGGCGTTTTGATATGAGCGATGTGATTACCACTTTGCAACAGAAGCTCATTCGTCGTCATCCGCATGTGTTTGAAGCGGAGAGTCTTAAAGACGAGGCTGCGGTCAAAGCGCGCTGGGATGAGATAAAAGCGGAGGAGCGGCGAGTCGACGAAGCGCGGGGCAAACCGCATCGGCGTTTGGATGCGACGAAGGCAGGTAGTGCGCTGATGCAAGCGCAGTCGGTACAAAGCCAAGCGTCAAAACTGGGCTTTGATTGGAACGGCATCAGCGGCGCTTTTGAGAAGTTAGAAGAAGAGGTCGAAGAATTAAAGACGGAGATTAGGGATAAATCCAAGGCGGAGATAAAAGCCAATATTAGCGATATCGAAAAAGAGCTAGGCGATTGTATGTTTGCGCTGGTCAATGTGGCGCGCAAGCTCAGCCTTAACGCCGAAGCGGCAACGCTGACCTGTGTGCATAAATTCAAATCCCGCTTTGGCTATATCGAAGCGCAGCTGGCGGCGGCAGGCAAGCGCCTAGAGGATAGCGATATTGAGGAGATGGATGCCTTGTGGGAGGCGGCAAAACGACATGAACGCTCATCATAAACCTGGCTTGATCGGTGCGGCTGCCGCTGGGGCAGTGCTTATCATGACGCTCATGCTAAGCGAGGCTTTGGCAGCGACTTGTTTTGCCAGTCCGCAGCAAGCATACGCGTCTTTATTGGCGCAAGAGGCCGCACAGTTGCAAGCACGCACGCAAACGGTGGTCAATATCAATCGTGCTGGTGAGGGCGAGCTGGTCTCGCTGCACGGTATCGGTAGTAGCAAGGCGCAGGCGATTATTTTATACCGCGAGATGTTTGGCGGTTTTCAGACGGTCGATGACTTGGCAAAGGTCAAAGGCATCGGTCAGAAGACCGTTGAGAAAAACCGAGCGCGCATCAGCGTACAAGATGAATAAAGGCGTTTGGCAATAATCAAGGCGAATATTGACAAAATAGCACGTAAGTAACGGTCATAACACACCCAGCAGGCGCAAAATTTGTTAAACTAGTCGTTACATCCGCCTGATAAACACTGTGTCTGTTAGGGGTGATCAAAGAATACCGGCGAGGAGTAGATGCATGGCCGAGCGTGCCGCCAAGCAGTTAGAACTGAATAAATCTGAATTACCCAATTCCATTACTGAAGTCATTGCCACATTGACCCGAGCTGGGTTTGATGCCTATATCGTCGGGGGCGGGGTGCGTGACACATTATTGGGTCTGCGTCCAAAAGACTTTGACGCAGTGACGGATGCCAAGCCGCATGAGATCAAAGACGTCTTTGGAAAGCGCTGCCGCATCATCGGTCGCCGCTTTCAATTGGCGCATGTGTATTCCGGCCGTGAGCTGATTGAAGTGGCGACGTTTCGCGGACCACCGACCAACAACGCCAATACCAACCAAGATGGTATGATTTTGCGCGACAATGTCTGGGGCGATATCAAACAAGACTTTGCCCGTCGTGATTTTTCTATCAATGCGCTCTATTATCAACCACTCAAAGGCGTGGTCCATGATTTTTGTGGGGCGCTTGACGATATCGACAATCGCATCATTCGTCTGCTTGGCCACGCGCCTACTCGTATCGAAGAAGACCCTGTACGTCTGCTACGGGCGCTGCGTTTTAAGGCCAAGCTTGGCTTTGAGTTTGATGAGGCATTGGCGGAGCAGTTCCACGAGGACAACTGGGCGCTACTTGAGCAAATATCGCCGCACCGTCTCTATGACGAGACGCAAAAGATGTTTACCGGTGGCTATTTGGTGCCGCTATTGCCGTTATTGTTTGAGTCAGGGGCGATGGATAGTTTGGTCATTTATCCACCTGCTGAGCCAAGCGCACTGGTCAAGCAAGTGGCGATCAATACCGATAAGCGCATCGCTGCTGGCAAAAGCATCAATCCGGCGTTCTTTTATGCGGCGCTATTGTGGGAAAACTACCTGCATCAGCTAGAAAAAGCCAAAAAACGCAACATGCCTTTTGCCGATGCGCAACTGCACGCCGCTGGCAAAGTCATCGACCGTCAGCGTATCAAAACCGCCATCCCAAAGTTTGCTGAGCAATTTATCCGTGATATCTGGATTTTGCAGCCCAAGCTGTCCGCACCGCGTAACAAGCAAATCGTCCAACTCTCTGAGCATCCACGTTTTCGCGCAGGTTTTGATTTTTTATTGCTGCGTGAGCAGTGCGGCGATGCCGAGCATCCCTTGTCTGAGTCGACCAATGGTATGGGCGAATGGTGGCAGACGTATCAAACCTTGTCCGAGAGAGACAAGCAGCAAGCCATCGCTGATTTTGATGAAAATATCCGCCGCGGCGCTTACAAAAAAGGCCAGCGCGGCCGTGGGCGCAATCGCCAAAACCAAAAGTCAGATAGTAGTATCGATAGCGTGACATATGCCGCGTCGTCCAAGCCATCAAATGTACATCAAAAAGACAGTGCTGATACAGGCGGTATTCCTGCGCGTCGTCGCCGTGCCAAATCACAGCCAGCGACTAGCAAATCAAAGAGTCAGCCAAACAGCAAGTCAAGCGCTGGTCGTCATGATGACAATCAGTCATTGTCGCAGGACGAGGCGGAGCTGGCACAATTGCAGCAATTGTCACTGGCAGCTATCAAGCAGTCGCACAAAAAGCCTGCCGCGCCAAAGCCATTGTTTGTCATCGAGCACGAAAAAGTCGTACCGCCGCTAAAAAAACAGCTGCCGCAAGATAAAGAGGCTCAGAGCGCCGCTCAAGACAAACAGCAAGCCGCGCCTAAACAGTCGCAAAAACGACCACAAAAACAATCAAAGGCGCAAGCAGAAAGCTCACCCACAACACAGCCGATGCTATCGGCTCAAGCCGTTAGCCGCGAGGATAAGCACACAGCCGTCGCATCGGTGTCAGATAAGCCTGCGCTCACGGTTGCCCAGTCGCCAGCACTGGTGAGTCTCAATAATGCGCCGATACCTTATCAGCGTCGCCGCCGTCAGCCCAGCAGTACTGCTACTACGACCAAACCGCAAGCGACCGATGCCAGCGAGCAGACGCCCGTAAAACCGGCTAAGACTTATGCAAAACAAGCGCCAAAACCTGCTGCTCAGTCTACTACCGAAGCTGAGCCGCCAGCTAAGCGCGGCACAGACCATAAAGAAGCCGCTACCGCTAAAAAAACGTCCGCGCCCAGCACAAGCAAAAAAACACAAACTGCAATGCCTCAGCCGCTCATCAGTCTGATAGAGACGGATAAAGGCTCGATACCCGCAAAGCGTCGCCGTCGTCAGCCTAGTGCTGAAGGCGCTTGATCGGTGACTGTGAGAGCCAATGGTATGAATAATCGCCTTCATAACAGTCAAAGTGCCGATGGTGCTGTAGACGTCAATAGCACAACTGATCACGGCAGTAATCAGGACGCGGCAGAGTGGGCATGCGCCTATGTGGGGTTGGGTAGTAATTTGGCCAATGAGCTGGGCTCGCCGACCGAACATCTACAGACCGCCCTCAACGCGATACAAGCGCATGCGCAGATACGTCATCTACGGGTATCATCGTTTTATGCGTCAGCGCCGATGGGGCCACAAGACCAGCCTGATTTTGTCAATGCGGTCGCGGGGTTTGAGACGACGTTATTGCCGTTTGAGCTATTGGCGTTTTGTCAGCAGCTAGAGGCGCAAGCAAAACGGACGCGATTGCGCCGTTGGGGCGAGCGCAGTTTGGATGTCGATATTTTGTTATATGATCAGCTGCAAATGACGGACGCTAAGCTGACTATACCGCATGCTGGATTGTGTGAGCGTAACTTTGTCTTGCTGCCGCTACGTGAGATAGCGCCAGAGCTACAGGTATTGGGCAAGCCGATTGCGGACTATCCACCAAGCTGCGATTGGACGGGTCTCAAGTTATTAAAAAGTAACTCATGAGCGGTGCGCTCGCCAGATATTCAGCTGATAATCAAAGAGATTGAGGGCTATATGACGACGTTATCTACGCTAAATAAATTTAAAAAAGAAGGCACCAAGTTTACGTGCCTAACCTGCTATGATGCGATGTTTGCGCGGATGATGGACAAGGCGCAGATTGACACGATCTTAATCGGTGATAGCTTGGGGATGGTCGTTCAAGGCCATGACTCAACGCTGCCAGTCACGGTTGACGATATGGTTTATCATACCGCCAATATCGCTCGGAGTAATAGCAGCGCTTTGATTTTGGCAGATCTGCCGTTTATGAGCTACGTCACGTTGCCAGAAGCGGTGGCCAATAGCCGCAAGCTGATGCAGGCGGGCGCGCACGTGGTAAAGATAGAAGGCGGTCGTGAGCTGTGCGAGCTGGTCACAACCTTAGCGCGGGCAGGCACCCCAACGTGTGTGCATCTGGGGCTGATGCCGCAGTCGGTCAATGTCTTTGGTGGCTATAAAATCCAAGGCCGCGGTGAGGCAGCAGCAGACAAGCTACTGGCTGATGCCAAAGCCGTCGTCGATGCAGGCGCAGCGCTGCTGGTATTAGAGTGTGTGCCCGCTGAGCTGGCCAAAGCGGTGACGCAAGCAGTCGCGGTACCAGTGATCGGAATCGGCGCAGGCGCAGATACCGATGGTCAGGTGCTGGTCATGCATGACATGCTTGGTATGGCGCACGGCCGCGTGCCGCGTTTTGTCCATGATTTTTTGACCGATGAGCGCAATCGTGCTGGTAGTATTGAAGGCGCATTTGCCCTGTATCAGCAGTCGGTACGTGAGGGCAGCTTTCCTACCACCCAGCATCAATTTAGCTAGTTTTAAGCTGGATTGATGATAGTTTGACAATTCTAGTGAGTTTGACTTTGTTTTTGGGCAATTACGATTATTAAGAACAGAAGGCTTTATCATGCCAATCATTTATCAGCAGATATCAGACTTGCGTGCAGCGCTGCAGCCGCATCGCACTCAGCAATCTATCGCTCTGGTGCCGACGATGGGCAATCTGCATGATGGCCACCTTGAGCTGGTAAACATCGCCAAGCAACACGCTGATATCGTTGTGGTGAGTATTTTTGTCAATCCCACGCAGTTTGGTGAAGGTGAAGATTTTGATAGCTACCCGCGCACACTGGACGACGATGTGGCAAAACTTGCCACAGTGGCAGCGGACTATGTCTTTGCGCCCAGTATCGAGGAGATGTATCCAGTCTTGCCGCCCGCGACAGCAGTGCTGGCAGGGACGATTAGCGCGCAGCTATGCGGGCAGTCACGTCCTGGACACTTTGATGGGGTGGGTATCGTGGTGTCAAAACTGTTCAATATCATCCAGCCTGATGCGGCAGTGTTTGGACAAAAAGATTACCAGCAGTTGGCGATTATCAAGCAGTTGGTGCGAGATCTTAATTATCCGCTAGAGATTATCGCCGCGCCCATTGTCCGTGCTGCTGATGGCTTGGCGCTATCATCACGCAATCAGTACTTAACGGCCAGCGAGCGGCAGGTGGCTCCTGTGCTCCATCAAGCGCTGCAAGGTTTGGCGCAGCAATTGCAAGATATAAAGATAGCGCCGCAAGGCTCGATATTGCCGCACATAACGGCGCTACTTGCACAGACGCGTGAGCACCTCACAAATGCAGGGTTTACTGTTGACTATTTACAGATAAAAACCGCTGAGCTGGATGCTATTACAGAGGATTTTGATAAAGATAAGCAAGATATGGTTATTTTGGTAGCGGCATGGCTTGGGCGCGCGCGTTTATTGGACAATCAGCTAGTGACGCTTAAGTAGTCATTATGCAATTCGCCGTCATATCATTAGACATCGTAATATCGCAATGTGCAGGAAGCAATAGCGTCAACTACCGACAACAATTGCCATAGCCGCTCTGTGGCAAAGGCAAGGCCGCTTTTGTGATGGCTGAGTAGCGTGGTTTGGTATGTATGGCTTGGATAACCTAGGACAGGTGGATGATGGACATGGATCAACACAATAGCAATCAGCCGTCTGAACAGGCTTTGGAGCAAGTGCGACGACCAGCCGCTGCAGATGCACTTAGCATCCTTGTCGTCTCAGGCCGCTCAGGCTCTGGCAAAACATCAGTGCTCAATATCTTAGAAGATCTTGGGTATTATTCTATCGATAATTTGCCTTTGTCTTTGGTGCCACAGGCAGCTCATAAGCTGGTGATGGAAAGCAGTATACGCCGTATCGCCTTTGGAGTCGATATTCGCACACCGCGCGCTGATTTGTCTAACTTTGCAGAGACTTATGAGGCGCTAAAGGCAACGTATGGCAAGCAGGCGGTCAAAGTCGTTTATGTCACCGCGCAAGAGTATACTTTAATCGCGCGGTTCAATGCCACTCGCCGTGTCCATCCGCTGATGTCGCAAGATGTGGATAGTGATAATGCCGGTCATATCGCCTTTAACCTGCCAGCGGCTATCAAAAGAGAGATAGAGCTGCTAGAGCCGATAGCAGGTCACGCTGATATCAGAATCGATACCAGCAGCTTAAATATCCATCAGTTAAAAGACAGCTTACGTGCGCATATCGGCATGGACAATCAGATTGTCATCAATCTTTTGTCTTTTGGGTTTAAGTATGGCAGCCCTATCGATGCTGATTTTGTCTTTGATGTAAGGGTGTTGCCAAACCCGCATTGGAACCCTGAGCTGCGAGCGGCGACTGGTCTAAATGCAGAGGTCGCCACATTTTTTGCCGACTATCCAGAAGTGGCAGAAATGACCGATGATATCGATCAGTTTTTGACGCGCTGGCTGCCTGAGTTTTTGCACAACAACCGTCATACCGTGACGGTAGCGATTGGCTGTACAGGCGGCAAGCATCGCTCGGTGTTTATCATAGATGCTTTGCAGCGCCGTTTGGCACAGAACATGCCAGCAGGGGTCAAGGTGTTGGCCAAGCACCGCGAAAAAAGCCGGTGGTAAACTCCTAGCAGACGTGCACCTTATTATTTTACTATTCATCACTTCGGAACGCTTTTATGATTGACTGGTCAGAACAGGATATGCGCGTCTCGCGCACAGAACTCAAAAAAGCCCATGAGCGCTTGCAGCAGTTATCCATACCGCTTGCAAGCTTGTCGAAAAAACAGCTAAAAAAACTGCCAGCCAGTGATTATTTTATGGCTGAGCTGATGGCATTGGCGGACATCACCAGTGCCAATGCGCGCAATCGTCAGACCAAGCGTGTGGGTAAGCTTATCGGCGAAGAAAGCCGCCACGAGCTTGTCAAAGCGCTGTTTGATGCCTATTTTCCAAAAGAGCAAGTCTCCAAAATCGAGAGCTGGTATGATCGCCTCAATATCAATGACGAAGGCACGCTAAAGCAGTTTGTCAAACAATACAAAGCTTCTGAGCGCAACAGCATGTATCAGCTGTTGTTATGGATTGAATACGCCAAACACATGCAAGATGATGAGCTACTAGCAGAATCAGAAGCCGATTTGGCCAGTTATATACGAGAAGTGGCCATCTTGTCGCAGCTCAAAAAATAACTGCCCAGCGTCGCTATAGTGATTTCAGTATAAAAACGATACAGTGGGACTGGGATGAATTTTACGCAGCATCTGTCGGCGTAGGCACAGCACGCAAGAAAAATTTATACCAGTCCCACGTTGACATACAATGTATCTGTTTTATTTAGAATCGACTATACAAATGCAAATAAATAAAAAAGCCAATCATCAAATGATTGGCTTTTATTTATAAGCTTACTATCACGATATGCCCGAGGCTGCGATAAGATCGAAGCGCTCGGTTAAAGGGCTGGGTTTATTTCTTTTCGGCGCGTGCTTTGTCGACCAAATAATCAACGACCTTGGGTACTTTGGCGCTTTCACCGGTGACGACGTATTTGCCTTGTACCACGACTGCTGGCACCCCTGAGAGCTGATAACGCTTTGCGCCAGCTTGTGAGCGGCCGATTTTTGTACCGACGGCAAACGAGTTATATAGGCTGTTAAATTTCTTTTCATCCACGCCTTTTGACGCATACCACTTGCTCAATGATGCTTGGTCAAAGAGTTTTTTGCCGTCTTTATGAATGGCATCAAACAAAGCGTCGTGGGTTTTGTTTTCAAACCCTAATAGCTGGGCGGCATAAAAACCGCGGGCGTTGGCTTCCCAAACAGGGTTTAGCGCCGCTGGGGTTTTAAAGAACGCGACATCTTTGTCTTTGGTTTTTGCCCACTTTTCCATATGCGGATTGAGGACGTTACAATGCGGGCAGCCATACCAAAAAAACTCACGAACAATGATGGCGTCACCGCTGATTTTTTCTGGATTGTCGAGCACGCGATAGTCTTTTCCGGCGACATAGTCGGCAGCTTGTGCGCCCATAGTGGCAAGTCCAATAGCCATAGCCAGACCAGTCAGTGTAATGACACGTTTCATACTTTATCCTTGAGATGTATAAACTTAGGGTGATGATGGGTTTTACCGCTTAGACAGGCCAAAAGTGCTAAAAGCTGTATAAACGATATAGTGTCGAGTACGGTCGACCTACCATAGAGTAGCGCCTATGATAACGTAAAACATAGGCGCTTGTGAATCCGATTCTTAACGAATGGTTGTAAAGCTGTGAGCGAATCAATAGCCATGACTCACAATCCGTGACGATGTACCTCACGACAAAGCCGCTACTCTCATGCTAATATTAAGGGTATCGTCGTGCGCGTTGTAGAAGTTGTAGACGTTGTACGACAATCCCTTCATATACGACACTTATAATGACAATAAAGGAAATATCATGAGCTCAGTCCATGCCTCTTCGTCAACTGCCAATGAGCAAACCGATAGCCGCGTCAATGATGCCGAGACTAACAGCATCAATGTGGATGCCAGCGAGGTGGATAAATTTAATAAGCTGGCAGGGGAGTGGTGGAGTAGCACGGGCGCCTTTGCGACATTGCACGAAATCAACCCACTACGCCTCAACTGGATAGAAGAAAATATCAAACGCGGCTATCAAAGCGCGCAGTCCTCTGTTGATGAACAGCACACTAATAAGACTGCCGAGCAGGGTCTGGCGGGCAAAAAAGTGCTGGATGTGGGCTGCGGCGGCGGGATATTGTCAGAGTCAATGGCACGCCGCGGCGCAGATGTCACAGGCATTGATTTGGGAACCGAAAACCTAAAAGCTGCCGCCCTCCACGCCGAGCAAAGTGGCCTTGGGCACACGCTGCGCTATCAGCATATCCCTGTAGAGACGCTGGCAAAAACGCACGCCGGTCAGTTCGATGTGGTGACCTGCATGGAGATGCTGGAGCATGTGCCGGACCCTCAGTCGATTGTGCAGGCGTGTTTTGAGCTGCTGGCACCAGGCGGGGTGTGCGTGCTATCGACGATCAACCGCAACCCCAAGTCTTATTTGTTTGCCATCATTGGCGCAGAGTATGTGCTGCGTCTGCTTGATCGCGGCACTCACGATTATGCCAAGTTCATCACCCCCGCTGAGCTTGACAAAATGGCTGGCTATGCTGGATTTAGACGCCAAGACATCATTGGCCTGCATTATAATCCGCTGACCAAACGCTACTGGCTGGCACAAAATGTCGATGTCAATTATATGATGGCGGTACAAAAACCACTACGATAGCGCCGTCCTCAAGTGATTTTGCCTATATTTATCTTTTAGACTAAGAGCATTTATTATGAGCCAATTTGTAAAAGCGGTTTTATTTGACCTTGATGGGACGTTAATCGATACTGCTGCTGACTTTGTCCGCATCATCGCAAAGATGAGCGGTGAAAACGATTGGCAAGCGCCGCCGGAGGGGCAAATTCGAGAGCAAGTCTCTGCCGGAGCCTCGGCCATGGTGCAGCTGATGCTGCGTCATAATGATCAACTGCAAGCGAGTGATGAAGAGCTGCAGCGCTTTCGTCAGCAGTTTTTGGACGATTATGAAGCAGACATCTGCGTCGATAGCTGCGTGTTTCCTGCGCTCGACGAGGTACTGAGCACACTGGAAGCAAAAGGCGTGCCATGGGGTATCGTCACCAATAAGCCGCGTTATTTGGCCGAGCAGCTGCTCAGTGTGATGCAATTAGATGAGCGCTGCGCGGTGCTGGTGTGCCCCGATGATGTCTCGCGCTCAAAACCTGATCCCGAGCCAATGTATGTGGCCTTAGAGAAGCTCGGTATTCCGCGCGGTGCGGCAGGCTGCGTACTCTATGTCGGCGATCATATACGCGATATCGAAGCCGGTAACGCCGCTGGCATGCCGACGATTTTGGCCGCTTATGGCTATATCCCGCCTGAAGACCAAAAAAGCCTAAAAAAATGGGGCGCAGACTATATTACTGAGACGCCTGAAGCGTTAAATAAACTTTTATTGTCTTCGGGGCAGTTCGATTATTTATAGCCTCTACAAGATAAGCACTACAATCTAAGCCTTAAAAGCCATTTATCGAAATATCGATTAAGCATCCTAACTATTTAATAATAAGCAGTGAGTAATGCCATGAGTGACACTACGAATCAGCCAACCAAACCGCAGAGCAGTACAGACACAGCTGGTTTTACCCAGCCATTGACACATGATGAAATCCGCAGCTTTGTACCCCCTGACAACTGCTTGGATGGCAAGACTATTTTGGTGACAGGAGCAGGTGACGGTATCGGGCGGGTCGCCGCCTTGACCTATGCGCGCTATGGCGCGACTGTATTGTTGCTCGGACGTACCAGCAGCAAGCTTGAGTATGTCTATGATGAGATTGAGAGCTTTGGCGGCAAGCAGCCTGCCATGCTACCGATGAACCTAGAGGGTGCCACTTATGCCGAGATGCAGCAGCTAGAGGGGCTGATCGATAAAGAAATCGGCCAGCTAGATGGTATCTTGCATAATGCTGGTCTGCTTGGGCAGCTGACACCGCTTGAGATGTATGACGTCGATACCTTTGCACAAGTGATGAAGGTCAACTGTACGGCGACATTTATGCTGACGCAGGCGCTGCTACCGCTGCTCAAAGACGCAGACAATGGTTCTATCGTCTTTACCTCTAGTAGTGTGGGCACGCATCCGCGCGCGTTTTGGGGTGCCTATGCGCTCTCCAAGCAGGCAGTAGAAGGTATGAGCGATATCTTTACCCAAGAGACAAAAAACACCACCAATTTACGTTTTAATTGTATCAACCCGGGTGGGACGCGTACCAACATGCGTGCTCATGCCTACCCAGGAGAAAACCCCATGAGCCTAAAACCCCCTGAGGATATCATGGCAGGTTATGTCTGCTTGATGAGTGATGCCAGTATCGGCGTGCGTGGGCAAGTGGTCGCGTTGCAACCAAAAGACTAGCGATCGCCAATAAGAAAAATGGCTCAGGCACGTCTCATCATGATTAGCCTATATCTGATGATGGCGTCCTCATCTACCGCGACTAACTGGCATTGTAATCTATAAAGACGTCCCCATCTATTTGTTATTAAAGGCTTTTATTTTTTAAAAGCTAAATAGCATTAATAATAAATAGGATGACGTTATGGCAGGTGGATGGTCAAGAGATGGTGCTGAGCACGAGCAAATGGATGCAACGGTCAACGACGCATTAGAGCGGGCGCGACGGGCTATGCCTAAAGGTGAAAGCGCTGAGTTTTGTGATGAGTGTGGCAATGCGATCCCACAAGCACGGCGACTGGCCGTACCCGGAGTGCAGCACTGTGTCGGCTGTCAGAGCGAGCTTGAAAAAACCGCACGGGCAACGGAGCTGTTTAATCGGCGTGGTAGTAAGGACAGTCAGCTTCGATAGCAGGCACACATGATAAGAGTAAATTGAAAAAGCCGATACTTCTACAGTATTGGCTTTTTGTGTGTGTAGCCTGTATTGAAGCTATACAGAAGCGACCAATAAGTAAATAGAGGCTCGCTACCCTAATGCCACGACCATTGCCATAAGCTGACGATCATAGATTTGCCAGTCGATAGCGACAGGCGTATGGTCAGCGCCATCATTGCTGCCATTGTCAGTACCTTGCAAAATGACCTCCAAGCGGCTATCGCTCTGCGCACCGACTGTACGGGTAGTTAGGCTATCAGGCGTGAAGTTCAGCTGCAACCAGCCATCAAAGGTGTGCACCACGCCTTTGATGCGTTGCCAGTTTGGTAGCTTCAGCAGCCAACTTTGTAAGGTATCTGCGGGCAGCACATAATGCGCTGGCAGTCGCCAACCGGCCAAGAGCAGGTCTTGCTGTGTCTCGTGATAACGATAAGGCAGCTCGTTATCGGTATTATTCTGGGCGCTACTGCCAGCCAAGGTAGTACCGGCCAACGCAGAGACAGCAGGAATGTTACCTTGCAATGGCGTGCGAAGTGCTGATTTGGCCAATGGCCCAAGCGCAACCTTGTGCTGACGGTTCAAGACCTGACTGGGCTTGGTCAACTGCTCGCGTAGCATGGCGATATAGGCTGGCAGCGCGTCATTTTTGTCACTGCTACCATTGCTGCTGTTATCGGGATTATTGCTATGATCGCTATCATGACTAACGGCCGCAGCAGGCTCATGTGCCGCCCAAATGATAATAGCGTGCGGATTCAGTGTAGCTATCCATGCTTGTAGCGCTTGTATTTCGTCGGCGCTTAGATGGTCGTAACGATTGATAATCAGTGCATCGGCCTCTTGCACATGCACCGCAAAGCCCTCATGCTCACGATATTTGGCTTGCTGCCATTGTTTGGCATTTAAGACGGTGAGTACCGCTTGCATCTGTAGGGCAGTTTGCCAATGTGGCTCGCTCAGCTGCTGGACGAGCTCGCGAGGGTGAGCCAGTCCGGTCGGCTCGATGAGCAAACGCTGCGGCTTGTGCTCACTGAGTAGGCGGCTGATGGCGATTTGTAAGGGTAGCTGACTGGTACAGCAAATACAGCCGCCGCTGACCTCTCGTACGGCGATCGTCTCTTGCGCAGCCTGCCACCAATCAGCACCTTTTAGCAGCGTACCATCAATACCGATACGACCAAACTCATTGATTAAGAGCGCCCAGCGCTGTTCGGTCGGTTTGGTAGTCAGTAAGTGATTGATGAGGGTTGTTTTGCCAGCACCCAAAAACCCTGTCACTAAGGTGCAAGGTATGTTTTGAAAAATAATTGGGTTTTTCACAGATATGCTCATCATATTGGCACATGTTTGTGAGTAACCAAACACGGCCTATATTAAAATAAATTAAATCAGTCAAAAGCTATTCACTCTTGGCGGTTTCGGCTTCTGCCTCATCTGGTACAAACACATAACCCACGCCCCATACCGTCTGGATATAGCGCGCTTGTGACGGATTGTCCTCAATCAAGCGGCGCAGGCGTGAGACCTGTACATCGATAGAGCGCTCCATCGCCCCCCATTCACGGCCCCGCGCCAAATTCATAAGCTTATCACGAGTCAATGGCTCGCGCGGGTGTTGCACCAAAGCTTTTAGGACGGAAAACTCGCCTGTTGTCAAAGTCACGACATTGCCGTCGCGTTTGAGCGTACGCGTTGATAAATCAAGTGTCCATGGTCCAAACTCTACCACTTCTAGCTGATGGCTTGGCGCACCCGGCAGTTCACGGTTTTGACGACGTAGTACCGCTTTGATACGTGCCAGCAGCTCTTTTGGGTTAAAGGGTTTTGGTAAGTAGTCATCAGCGCCTGCTTCGAGGCCAGCGATACGATCAGCGTCACCACCTTTGGCGGTGAGCATGATGATAGGGATGTCGGCATTGTCTTCACGCAAGCGCTTACAGATACTAATGCCGTCCTCACCAGGAAGCATCAAATCAAGCACCACCAACGAAAACAGCTCGCGCTGCATCAGCTTATCCATCTGACTGCCATCATGGGCGGTACGCACGACAAAACCATCGTCTTCTAAAAAGCGCTGCAACAAAGAGCGCAGGCGGGCATCGTCATCGACGACCAAAATACGCTGAGTCAAAGTATCTGGGCTATTATTATCTGTCATACAGGCATCCTCTTATAAAAATTATTATGAATATTCATTATCGGTGTCACGCATAAATTGCGCTGAGCAACACCCTTATCATTATTTGCTCTGTGATTAAAAACTGTCTAAAAAATTATCTAAAACACTATCTAACAACAAAGTTCCCTCTTAATATGCCTTATAGTCAATCCAATATAAAAACACCATTTCATTGAGCGACTTGATAGCCAGGTATCTGATTTATTTGGGTTCGACTATAGCTTTCTAAATATAGAAGCACACAAAGTTATGTAGCGGCGTTAAGCGATACAAAATATAGTAGATACACTCTAAAAATGTCATAGCGCTACTGGGATGAATTTTGCGCAGCCTCTGGGAACGCAGCACGCAAGTAAAATTTATACCAGTAGCGCGTTTAAATCCATAACAGTTTTACATTCAGCTAACTAGAGTCAGACTTAGAGATTCACGCTGCAAGACACCACCAAACAGCGCCGCTGATACTTTAGTGTATAAGATTGCACCAGCAATTGCATCACCCATCAGGATAAATGCTGTATGCGTTTGTTTAACAACGCCGAAACAGAAAGGATAAAAGGCGATATCGGCCATAAAATATAGGCAAAAGCGCAAAAAGATAAAAAGGATTTTTATTCATGCAGCTTTTGCTATAATGCAAAACTACATTTCTCAACGATTGATACGTATATGAGTAGCACTGATACCTTAACGCCATCTCAAACCCAGACAAATACACAGGTTTTGGATGCAACCACACACGCGAATATTCACGACAAGCTTGCTCGCGCGCTTGGCATTAAGACTGCTCAAGTCAATGCGTTTGTCAAACTTTATGATGAAGGCGCGACAGTTCCTTTTATTGCGCGTTATCGTAAAGAAAAGACGCAAAATCTTGACGATGCACAACTGCGAGCGCTAGAAAAATCGCTCAACTATGAGCGTGACATGGCCAGTCGCCGCCTCAAAATCACTGAACTGCTCAGCACGCAAGGCAACTTGACAGATGAGCTGCAGGCGCGCATTGACAATGCGACATCGAAACTTGAGCTAGAAGACATCTATCTGCCATACCGTCCGCGCCGCCGCTCTCCTGCGGCCAAAGCCCGCGCCGCCGGTTTGGATGTACCGGCACAAGCGCTGTTGACCCAAGAGATTACCCCAACTGATGCATTGGCAGATTATAAGGCGCCAGCCAGTATCTCTGATGACAAGGGCAATGAGATAGAGGTCGACTTTGGTGATCTAGACAAACAACTGGCGGGCGTACAAGCCATCATCATTGATGAATGGACGCAAGCGCTGGATTTGCTTGATAACTTGCGTAATGGTTTTGCAAAGACAGCGAGCATCGTATCGACTGTCGCCAGTGACGAAAAACGCGAAGTGGGCGAAAAATTCAAAGACTACTTTGAGCACAGTGAGAGCCTAGCGCGCCTGCCCAATCATCGCCTACTAGCCATGCTACGCGGTCGTCAAGAGAACGTCTTAGGTATAAAAGTCGATGGCGAAGACGCTCCCTTTATCGAAAAAATCATCAGTCATTTTGATATCGATGCCAAAGCGCCTGCTGCCCGTCGTGAGTTTTTGCAGGCGGCGGCGACCAGTCTCTGGAAGGATAAATGGCGCCCGCATATCGAGCATCGTTTATTGACCGAAAAACGTCTGACCGCTGAGGCCGATGCAATTGAGGTGTTTGCCAGTAACTTACAGCATCTACTCATGGCTGCACCTGCTGGCCGCAAGGTAATTTTGGGTGTCGATCCAGGTATTCGTCACGGCGTCAAGATGGCAGTTGTCGATGCCCAAGGTCATGTCATGTTAGATAATGAAGACAAGCCTGTGGTGGCGACTGTCTATCCGTTTGCTCCTGATAATAAGATGGATGAAGCCAAAAAAATCATCGATGAGTTATTAAGCACTTATAAGGTTGATTTGGTGGCTATCGGTAATGGTACGGCCAGCCGCGAAACCGATGCGATGATCAAAGAGATTTTGGCCGCCAACGCTGAATTAAAAGCCAAAGCCGTGATCGTCAATGAATCAGGCGCGTCTGTTTATTCTGCCAGTGAGCTTGCCAGTGATGAGCTTGCTAATTTAGATGTCTCGGTACGCGGTGCGGTTTCTATCGCCCGTCGCTTGCAAGATCCGCTATCTGAGCTGGTCAAAGTCGATCCAAAAGCCATTGGCGTGGGTCAATATCAGCACGATGTCAACCAAAACCAATTGGCCGACAGCCTTGATAAAGTCACGCAAGATAGTGTGAACGCGGTTGGTGTTGATGTGAATACTGCAAGCCCAGCTATTTTGGCGCATATCGCTGGTCTAAACAAAAACGTCGCTCAGCAAATCGTGACTTATCGCAAAGAGCACGGCGCTTTTGATAGCCGTGAAGCCCTCAAAAACGTGCCACGCCTCGGGGTCAAGACCTTTGAGCAAGCGGCAGGATTTTTGCGTATCCACGGTGGCAGCAACCCGCTGGATGCGACAGGCGTTCATCCAGAGAGCTACGCGCTGGTTGATAGCTTGCTGGCGCAAACTGGTAAAGCATTGCCAGAGGTGCTGGGTAATGGCAGCGTATTAAATAGCATTGATACCACAGCACTGGCGGCCAATGACGACAATGTCAGTGTAAAAGCCATCATTGAAGAGCTGGCAAAACCTGCGCGCGATCCACGCCCTGAGTTTAAGACCGCTAGCTTCCGTGAAGACGTCAATAGCATTAAAGACTTAAGCGAAGGCATGCAGCTAGAAGGCGTGGTGACCAACGTCACTGCCTTTGGGTGTTTTGTGGATGTCGGTGTGCATCAAGACGGGCTGGTACATATCTCACAGATGGCCAATGATTTTGTCGCTGATCCGATGAACCGTGTCAAACCAGGCGATATCGTCTCGGTACGTGTCATCTCCATTGATGAAAAACGTGGCCGTATTGGCTTTAGCATGAAGCCTGAAGCAGAAAAATCAGCGCGGCCAGCCGCCAATCCTGCGACCCGCAATACTGGTGGTGATGAAAAAGCGAGCCGCCCGCGCAGCAATCGTCCAAACAACAAGCGCCCAGCGGATAAGCGTGCAACAAAACCGCGTGACCATCGTCAAGCTAATGACAGTGCCTCTAACCGCAGCAAGGCTCAAAAAGCCGACGCACCAGCAAAAATGGGGACTTTGGGCGCACTGCTACAAGAAGCCGGCGTGACCAAAAGCAAAAAATAATCAGTATTATAAAAAATAGAAAAAAGGCAGCCATTGGGCTGCCTTTTTTGTGTCAGACGCTTGTATCAATTGTGCCGTACTAGGCAAAATACTATCTGTGTTTATGCTGTTTGTTAGCGACGCTATAATTGAGGCGCTGCTATTATCGAGACGCTATTATTGCGCCCAAATCTTAGCGTGCGATAGCGATACGGCGATTTTCTTTAAACTCGACATCCGCAGGCTGCGTTGCGAGTAGCTCACCACGCTTGTCTTTTTTCTTTTCTTGTAATGTGATTTCTGTGTTGGCAGCTTCGTCGTCGGTTGCGCCTTCACCTGCCAATAGTGGCTGATAGTTTGCATCACTGTGCTGCATGTTGAGTGCTGGTGCAGGCTGCTCGGTTTGCGCAGGTTGCATGCCAGCCGCTGCCATTGCATCATTTTCTTCCTCAGTAGCTTCGTTAGTCGCCACCTCCATGGCTGCTGCATCTGTGATAGCAACTGCCTCTTCACTTTCTACAGCGCCAGGTTGAGTGGCCAGTAACTCACCATCTGGGCCTTCGACTTCAGCTTGTAAGGTATTGTCTACGGGTTCGGCCAGTTTATCCGCTGGGGTCACCTCTGCTGTGTTGACTGGGGCTGCCATCGCCATGGTTGGTAAGATAAGCGTCGCACCCATAAGTAGTGATAAAGCCATGTTTTTCATAATAAAACTCCAAAATATAATAAGATGATTATGTACAAAACCACAAATCCGCGCATAAGATGGTGAACTTTGGGTCACTACCTTATGTGCTGATACGATCTTGTTATTATTCCCAAACGCAAAATACCAGCTCTAGGGCCAGTATTTCAGTAGTAAAGTCATTAAGGTTCTAACAGCTTGGTGTTTTCTTGTGACATTATGAAACGTTGGTAATACATTTGCGACAATATCTATCCAAGCTTGTCTTCGGTTGTCTTCGTTTTTTGGCGCTTTGAGCGCGTATTTAAAACAGGTTATATGCCAATCCTTTATTCATTTACCTCTTTCGTTACCTGAGGTATCTCGTCAGCAGCAGGAACGCGAACCACAGGGAAGGTTTGGTTGATTTCTGTGTTATCAAGGACGCCGGTATCGGCCTCTGCGCTCACAATCACAGCGCGATTGGCACTATCTTCGATGGCGATTGCCGTGCCTTTAGTGGTGTTGACGCGTTTGATTTGATCGTCTGGAGCGATAATGACTTCTTTGACGCTGTACTTGGCTGGACGTATCACGCGCGTTGTCTCAACGACGACAGGCTCTACGCTGCGCGCTTCAGTGACCGCAATTTGTGCCTCTGGGGCAGGGGCTTCACTGACGAGTTGTATTTATTAACAGCCGCTCAGATTTGTCATTTGATGTTTCACTACATTTTCTAAAGTTTTTGCCATAAAAAAACCGCACCTTATAAATAAGACACGGTCAGAGACTATAGTCGATCTGCTATAAAATAAGTACAATACGGCTGGGATGCATGTGATGCAGCCCCTCATCTACCCATGATAATAATGTTAGGCATCGACTACTTCAAAATGAAGGCCGGCATGCTCCTCTAAGCGCGACAGTAAGGTATCGCCCATCGCGGCCGCTGGCGTCCAAAATCCGCCAGCCACATCGTCTTTGCTGATATCTTGTGCCAAGCAAAGAGCGGCCTGTGCCAACATACGTGAAGTGCTGCCATAACCTGGGTCTCTATCGCCGGTGACTTTGGTATTGATGGTCTGGTTGTCAGTGGTTTGACCAAACAGGCGAATATCGAAGTAGCCGTTTTCTTGCTCTTCTTTAGAAGGGCCAGAGCCTGACTTGGGCAGCACATGCTTAGATAGTAGCTCACGGCTGGGTTTGATCATCATCGCTGTGGCAAATCCAAATAAGCCTGCGCTCATCGCATAGCTCGATAGTTGACCTTTGACGCCATCCTTCATCCACATCGCTTCATCGTATTTAAACTGACGTCCATACTCATAGCCGAGCAGTTGGTTGGTGCGATGGACGATACGGGTGTTGATACTGGCCATGACAAAAGGCGCAAGCCAGCGTTTGTGTTCGCTGTCGTATTTTGGTTTGCTGATGTTGTCTTGGCGTACGCTTGGCGCGTCTTTATCATCGTTTAGCAAATAAGGGTTGGCCACCTGCTTGCGGCGCGATTTGTCTTCTCCGACTTCTTCAAATATCGTTGCCATTGAGGCAATAGTGCCGCCAGACAGTCCACCCTTTGCCGCCTTGACGCGCATATGAATGACATCACATGTCTCACCAAATCTCTCTTCGGCTTGCTTTTGGGTAAAATAAACCCCCAAATCTGAAGGAATGGAATCAAACCCACAGGAGTTGACAATACGAGCGCCATTTTGTTTTGCCGTCTCCTGATATTTATCCATCATGTCTTTGATAAAGATGGCCTCACCGGTCAAATCGACGTAATCGGTGCCATTTTCTGCACAAGACTTGATCAATGGCTCGCCGTACTTGAGGTAGGGGCCGACGGTTGAGATGATGACTTGGGTTTGTTTGGTCATCGCATCGAGGCTAGCGGCGTCGTTACTATTGGCAATGATGGTGTCGACTTTGCTGGCAAGTTTGGACTGCAAGTCGTTTAGCTTTGCTTCATCACGGCCGGCGATGGCCCATGTGACATTAGAGCCGTCTTTGTTTTTGGCATTTGACAAAAAATGGGTCAAATAATGAGCGGTGATTTGCCCGACAAAACTGGTCGCCCCATAGAGCACGACCGCATAAGGTCGTTTTTCAGTGTTGTTTGTAGCGGTGTGATTGGTCGTATCCGTATTGGTATCCATAATTCTCTTCCTTATATGAATGGTTGTTTGTAGCGGCTCGTTCATTATCGTAGCTACCATCATCATAGCAACTTTTGCTCAATGATCATCTGGTCAAGTGCAGTACTAACAGTCATTTTATGGTTGGGTTGCGACAGTCAGTTCTCTATAAAAATGTGAGAGCAAGGCTGATGATTAGGGCGTGTCCTCCATACTGTGCCTAGCTGCTTTTTAGTGGGTCACTTTTTTAATGGGTCACTATGAGGGGTTATAACAGATTTAATGGACAAAAAAAGCGTGACTTATAAAACACCAACTGTCGCTACACACAATCTTTATAAACACAAACAAGGTTTGGCGAGTATTAAGATTTGCTACAAAGGTTACATAATCCACCGATATTATTACCAAAATGAACGTTGTCTGGCGACAAATGTTGCTAATCTATGGTCGTAAGCCGTTGTAATAGGTATAAAAAAACAACAATTAATGAGTATGAAAATAAGGGATAGCAGACAGATCTGCGATCTGGTTTCGATTATCATTCAAGGAGAAGATTATGTTTCGCTGGGCTATTATTTTTGCCGTTATCGCATTGTTAGCAAGTTTCTTGGGCTTCGGCGGTGTCGCAGGTTTATCAGCAAACTTTGCGTATATTTTATTGGCATTGGCGGTGATTTTGTTTATCGTCGCATTTGTGAGCCGCCGTATGTAGTCGGGAGGTGAGCAGCTAAGAGGTTTAACTATTTTGAATATGCAGGCAAGTTTAAATATACAGGCAAGATGCCTAAGTATACTTGGTAAAAAAAGTCCTCGATTTGAATCGAGGACTTTTTTGTGGCTGCTGTTGTTGTCTGTCAGATAGCGCTTATAAGCGTTTGGGCTGAATGATGTGCTCCATGCGTCTGGCCAAACGGATATCCAAGCTTGAGATGCCACCTGTATCGTGGTTGGTCAAGCGTACTTCTACCACATTGTAGATATTACGCCATTCAGGATGATGTTCGAGCGCCTCCGCATGAAAAGCGGCTTGATTCATAAAGCTCATGGCTTCGACAAAGTCGCTAAAGTGATAGGTCTTGACGATACTATTGCCGTCACGTTGCCATCCTGCCAGCTCTTCTAACTGTAGGTTGATTTGTTTGTCAGATAAACTACTCATATTAATAACCTTTATTGTTATGTGGTTTGGTTTATTAAAAATAACGATGACGTCAGCTGACTGGCGAACAGTCTTTTATATCAAGTGTTTTATATCAATTTTTTATACTAAATCTTGATACTCAGGTCGTCTATTGATGTATGAGGCGACAAATGAGCATTGCGGAACCACCTTTTTATCATGAGCGCGGGCATAGTCGAGAGCATGCTTGACCAGCGCTGTACCAAGACCACGGCCGCCCAGCTCTTTTGGTACGATGGTATGTTCATACACCAGTTTGTCGCCGCGCTCCTGATAGCTGATATAGCCTGTATGACCGTCGATGGTGGTCTCAAAGCGGTTTGCGGACTCGTTGTGGGTGATGGTTGGGGCGTTATCTGCGGTAAAATCCTGTGTACTCATCATATGCTCCGTTATTGGTTTTATTAGATTGTTTTAGGTCGGGGGTATTTAGACAGTAGCTTTTATACGAAAACTCTCGATCAATGAATCTTATAAAAAGGCTCTCGATCGATGATAGGTGGCATCATTGTCTATCTATTATCTGCCCAAATACGTTATGCCTTATTATGCGCTGCCTGCGAGGAGATTTATAGCCCTTTCGGGTAATCGTGGATAGGGTAAATGTTACGATAGCCTACCCTTATCAAAATCATTAAGGCTCGTTGCGGCCGACAAAAAACTCGATAAGGTTGGCATATTTCACCAATTAATCCAATACTTTAGCAGAAAAGGCACGAAAGCCGTCTACTCGCTTGCAGGGTATGCGCCACAATGCGATAATGGCAGACAATTTACAACCCTGATTTTTGAGGCGCAGCCCACTGAGCATCCGTGCAAAGTGCGACTGTCACGCCTTGTCTATGCAGTCTATCGGAGTGTTAATGGCTCAATATATTTACACGATGAACAACGTGTCAAAACTTGTTCCGCCTAAGCGTGAGATTCTAAAAAACATCAACCTATCATTTTTCCCTGGTGCCAAAATTGGTGTGCTAGGTATCAACGGTGCGGGTAAGTCTACCTTGCTACGTATCATGGCAGGTGTCGATACTGAGTTTAGTGGTGAGGCGCGCGCGCAAACAGGTACCAAAGTCGGTTACCTACCGCAGGAGCCACAGCTTGATGACAGCAAAGACGTCCGTGGTAACGTCGAAGACGGTATGCGTGAGGCGTTAGATGCGCTCGCGCGTCTGGATGAGATTTATGCCGAATACGCAGAGCCCGATGCCGACTTTGATAAGCTGGCCGAAGAGCAAGGCAAGATGGAAGACATCATCCAAGCGTGGGACGCTCATAACCTAAATACCCAGCTGGAAAAAGCCGCTGATGCGCTACGTCTGCCGCCATGGGATGCAGATGTCAGCAAATTATCTGGTGGTGAAAAACGCCGTGTGGCGCTATGCCGTCTGCTATTGTCACGTCCTGATATGCTACTACTTGACGAACCGACCAACCACTTGGATGCCGAATCGGTCGCGTGGCTTGAGCAGTTCTTGCAAAACTACAGTGGTACCATCGTCGCTATTACTCACGACCGTTATTTCTTAGACAATGTCGCGCAGTGGATTTTGGAGCTGGACCGTGGCCATGGCTATCCTTATGAGGGTAACTATACTGAGTGGCTCGAGCAAAAGAACAACCGTCTTGAGCAGCAGCAAAAGCAAGAAGAGTCTTTTGCCAAAGCACTGAAAAAAGAGCTTGAGTGGATTCGTAAAAATCAAAAAGGCCAACAAGCCAAGTCCAAATCTCGTGTGCAGCGTTTTGAGGAGCTAAACTCAACTGAGTTCCAAAAACGTAACGAAACCGCTGAGATTTATATTCCACCTGGTCCACGTCTAGGTAACAAGGTCATCGAAGTCAACAATATCTCCAAGTCTTTTGGCGATCGTTTGCTTTATGAAGACCTCAGCTTTAACGTTCCAGCAGGCGCCATCGTCGGTATCATCGGGCCAAACGGTGCGGGTAAAACCACGCTATTTAACATGATTACTGAGCGTGATACGCCAGATACTGGCTCAGTCGAGTTGGGTGAGAGTGTCAAGGTTGCCTATGTTGGTCAGGTACGTGACAACTTGGACGATAACAAAACCGTCTGGGAAGAAGTATCAGACGGCCTTGATATCATCAAGGTAGGCGACTATGAGACCCCAAGTCGCGCCTATATTGGCCGCTTTAACTTCAAAGGCTCAGACCAGCAAAAGCATGTCGGCCAGCTATCAGGTGGTGAGCGTAACCGCTTGCAATTGGCTAAGACACTAAAGCAGGGCGCTAACGTCTTGCTACTTGATGAGCCGTCAAACGACTTGGATATCGAAACTTTGCGTGCGCTAGAGGATGCGATTCAAGTATTCCCTGGTACCGTCATGGTGGTCTCGCATGATCGCTGGTTCCTTGACCGTATCGCCACCCACATCTTGGCGTTCGAAGAAGAAGGCCCTGTATGGTTCGATGGTAACTACTCTGAGTTTGAAGCCTATCGCAAAAAGACCATGGGTGATGATGCTACTCCTAAGCGTATGAAGTATAAAAAGATTTCTACCTAAGAGCGGTGCTTATGGTACTCAATAAAATATAGTGCTCAATAAAAAAAGACCTCTAATCAGTTAGAGGTCTTTTTTTATGCTGCTCAATATCTTGAGCAGCTTAATATAACGGTATCAATTAACGCTTACGACCAAATTTACGCTGCTTTTTATTGCTAATCTCAGTAATCGCGTGGGTAATCTCTTCTTCGTCTAAGCTTGCGACTTGCTGCAAGATTTGCATCATATCAGGCGTCAGGACGTACTTGGCATGGTGAGCGATGTCATTGATACGATGATCAAAGGTCAGCACCCCAGTTTCTTCATCTTTTTGTAAGTAGTCAAGGCGCGTCAAGGCACTGATAAAGCTGGTAAACAACGCCCGATCAAAGAAATCCGGAATGTCGTCGGCATATAGCACCGACAAGCGCTGACCGAGCAAGTGACACAAATCCACGACCTCCTTTTCAGTCAGATTGCCCGAGCCTTGCTGCGCGAGTAGGGCAAGGGTCATAAAGTAACGCTCGAGACTCTGCCCGACAGGCGTGGCCAGTACTTGTAGCTGCTGATAGCCTTTACTATTGGACTCAGGGACGCTCAAGATACCATCGCCAAGCTCGACGATAAGACTATGAGCGAGCAGGCTATCGACTTTTTTGTTGAGGGTATCGTTTAGGCTGTGCGCCGGATAGTACAAAAACAGCTCGCTTTGTAAAAATGGATACATCTGTGTGGCAATATTGTCCAAACGGCTGCGCTCGATGCGGCCATTACGAGCGACCAAGGCCGATAAGAACGATAGCAAAATAAAGACGTGCAATATATTGTTACGGAAGTAGCTGAGCAACGCTGCCTGCTTGCCAGCAATCTGAATGATGTCGCCTAAGATATGCGGCGTGCGCTCGATGAGCTTGAGCTTGATACCATAATCAATGATTTGCTGCGGGCTCATATCGGTGATAAAAGTATCATCGGCATAAGGCAGCTGCTGGGCGAGCCCCTGATACAAGGCGATTTGCTCGCGGCAAATGTCTTCATCAAGCGCCGCTTTTGGGGCTGATAGCAATACCAGTGACAATAATGATACTGGCGTGATGACAGCGGCTTTATTGATATGCTGCATGATTTTGACGCCGATATTGTCCACCATGGCGCTGGTTTTTTCGTCAAGCGGGGTATCGGTGCGATCGGCAGGCAGGCTGTCTGCTGGCACATCAAACTTGGTCATAAAATCGCTTAGGTGCAACGGCGTACCAAAGCTCAAATGGACATTACCAAAGATACGCTCGATCTTGCGCCCGACTTTGAGTAAGCCAATAAGGGATTCGGACTCTTTTGGCTTGCCCTTTAGCTCGCCGACGTAGGTGCCGCCCTCCATGATGCGCTCATAACCGATATAGGTCGGAATAAACACCACAGGCTTGTTGGTACGGCGCAGCTGGCTATGAACCGTCATCGCCAGCATGCCCATCTTCGGCGGTAGCAATCGCCCTGAGCGAGAGCGGCCTCCTTCGATAAAGTACTCAATCGGCGTGTTGCGGGTGATGAGAGTATGCATATACTCACGCAACACCGCGGTATAAAGCGCGTTACCACGGAAACTACGGCGAATATAAAACGCCACCGCGCCGCGTAGTAGCGGCCCTAATACTGGTACGTCTAAATTGTCACCAGCGGCGACATAAGGGATGCTCAGACCGCGCTTGTAGATGACATAAGACAATAGCAGATAGTCGACATGGCTACGATGACACGGCACATAGACAAGCTCGTAGTCTGCCGCCAGCTCGCGCACACGTTCGAAATGATGGACCTCGACGCCATCATATAGCTGTGTCCATAGCCACGTCAAAAACTTGTAAAAACCACGAATGATCGAGTGCGAGTAGTCGTTGACCATCTCATTGGCATAGCCTTTGGCGACACTGCGCGCTTCGCGTACGCTGGTACCCGTAGCTTTGGCCTCGGCTTCTATCGCGTGCTTGATGGCAGGCGAGTACACGAGCTTGTCTACAAGGTTGCGGCGGTCTGATAAATCAGGGCCCAGCATACTGGCGCGCTGCTTGTCCAGATAGATGGTGAGCTGCTGCTGCAACATCCGCACCAGCTCGCGATTGCCATCCGCGCCAGTGGTCATGGTATAAGCGGACGTCTCATCGCTGATAGGTTGAGTATGGTCGTCTTCTACGGGCGTGGTATGTAACTGCTCGTGGATCAGCGCGCGCAAGTCCTGCGGCGGATGAAACTGCACAAAGGTATCGCGCCCCATCACTCCGATATTAAATAATTGCTTGGTGATACTAGGGTCTTCCCAGTTATCGGCGGTCAACAGCTTAAATAACGAGTCCTCTTTTTCTGGCGCACGTCCCCACAAAATAGACACCGGTACCAACCGAACCTTCAGCTCCGGATACTGCAACACCGCAGAGACCAAACGCGATAGTCGCGGCGAGAGTTGGCTGTCTTTGGCACTTGGGTGCTTTAAAAAAATAATAGCGGCGTTTTCTTTGATGTTATGAGCGCTATCTTGGACGCCGACCAACGCAGGCGGCAGGTTGTGCTCTTGGGTCTGTAGGTCAATCAAAATACTATTGGAGCGCGAGTAATCTTGCAGCACATAAAACCTGAGCGTCTGATCGTCGCTGTCAAATTCAGGTAGCTCTCCTAGTAATTTGGGTTTGACCGCGACGTCCAGCATTTGACCCGATAGCTTGCGGTAGAGCTGATTGATCGGAGCATTTGCATAAGGCTTAGGCGTGATTGGTTGGCCGTCAGTTGCGGTATTGTCCGTGGTGACGGGCGCTTTAAAAATCCGTTTTTTTAGGAACTTCGGTATCATAATCAGTATCAAAAGTCATCAAATATAGTGCGCTTATGATGCCATAAAAGCCAGCAAAGCGATATATGCTGTCTGTATATACTACCAATATTCATATGTCAGCGGTCATCGCTTATCTATCAATCATCAGGCAGTAAGAGAGAACAGCGCTTCAAGACAGTGCTTAAGGACAGCAGAGAGAGACAGTATTTAAAAACAAGGCTAGGCGCGCGCAGCTGGCGGTACAATCGTTTGAAAGTTGACCCGTTTAGCGCAATAATGGACGCATTGACTGATGAAAGCCGCTCTGTTCTGATATCTATTAAAATACATCTATTAAAAAAGGTAAGTGAACCCCCTATGACGCCTGCTATCAATCTTGCCAAAAAACACCGTCTGGATTATCAATTACACGAATACACTCACGATGCACAAGCAGCCTCTTTTGGTCTGGAGGCGGTAGAAAAGCTGAGCGTGGATGCCGCTCAAGTCTTTAAGACCTTAGTGGTATCGAGCGATGCAGGCGCGCTTGCCGTGGCCATATTGCCCGTTGATAAGACCTTAAACTTCAAAAAGATGGCCAAAGCGTTGTCTGCTACCAAAGTCTTGTCTTGCAAAAAAGTACAAATGGCAGATAGCAAACTGGTTGAGCGCACAACCGGCTACGTACTGGGCGGCGTCAGCCCGCTTGGACAAAAAAAGTGCTTACCGACGATGATAGATTGCTCGGCTCAAACGCAGTCTACCATCTACGTCAGCGGTGGCCGTCGCGGCTTAGAGATAGAGTTGCCGCCGCATCAATTGGCCACGACGCTAAATGCGCATTTTGCTGCGATCACCGATGACTAGCAGCATGGTATCGACATGGTATCGATAGGCTGATGGCTGTTGGTATTTGTGACTATCGTTTTTATACTGAACTCACTCTATATAACTCAACCACATTTTTATCTTGTCACAGATATTTTTCTCGCTTTTTGATGTTCTAAAACACATAAAAAAAGCGCCTAAATCATAGGCGCTTTTTCATCGTTATAAATGAGTGCGTGGGCAGTCTTAGTCTAAGAAAGCAAAGCTGTCGATATCCATCGCTGTCATGCTCTCGCTTGGGGCAACCATACTTTCAGCATGACCTGAGGTGCGCGGTAAGATTTTATCAAAATAAAACTCAGCGGTTTGGATCTTGGCTTTGTAGAACTCTGGCGCTTCTGTACCGCCGTTTTCGAGCTTGTCATACGCGACCGCTGCCATACGCGCCCAGTGATAGCCCATCATCACATAGCCTGAGTACATTAAGAAGTCATCAGAGGCCGCAGAGATGATTTCGCGGTCTTTACGTGCCATCAGCATCAGACGAACGGTCAAGGTGTTCCACTCAGCACATAGCTTGGTCAATGCCCAAACGAACTTGCGCATGTCTTTATCCAGCGCATACTCGCCGCACCATTTCATGATGCTTGAGGTATAGTCACGGATGATCTTGCCTTTAGATTGCAAGATGACCTTACGACCGAGCAAATCTAGCGCCTGTACGCCCGTGGTTCCTTCGTACATGGTCGCGATACGAGCATCACGAGCGATCAGCTCCATGCCCCATTCTTTGATATAGCCATGGCCGCCATAGACTTGCTGACCGTGTTTGGCCGCTTCGATACCCAGCTCAGTTAAAAAGCCTTTTAGGATAGGGGTATAAAAACCAAGCTTGTCATCCCATTTTTCAAACTCTGCTTCATCGCCATTGGCCACGCCTTGTGACATTTTGTCCGCATAGCGCGCTGAGTGATAGATCATCGAACGACCACCTTCAGCAAAGGCTTTTTGGGTCAAGAGCATACGACGAACATCAGCATGATGAATGATGGCATCTGCCACTTTTTTAGGATCTTTGGTGCCTGATAAGGTGCGCATCGAGCGACGCTCTTTGGCATATGGCAAGGCGTTTTGGAAAGACAGCTCAGTGTGCGCCAGACCTTGGATACCCGTACCGATACGCGCGGTGTTCATAAAGGTGAACATCGCTTTTAGGCCTTTGTTTGGCTCGCCGATTAGGTAGCCTGTCGCGCCATCGTAGTTAAGGACACAAGTTGATGATGAGCTGATGCCCATTTTGTGTTCGATAGAGCCACAAACCACCGCATTGCGCTCGCCCGACTCGCCATCGCTATTTGGCAAAAACTTCGGTACGATAAACAGCGAGATACCGCGCGTGCCTTCTGGGGCATCGGGTAGGCGTGCTAAAGTAATGTGAATGATGTTGTCGGTTAGGTCGTGCTCACCGCTTGAGATAAAGATTTTGGTGCCGCTGATTTTATACGTACCGTCTTCTTGCGGAATGGCTTTTGATTTTACTTGACCCAAATCGGTACCACACTGCGGCTCAGTCAGACACATGGTACCTGACCATGAGCCTTCGACCAGCTTTGGTAGATAGATGGCTTTTTGCTCATCTGAGCCGTACTGTAATAAAGTATTGATACAGCCAGTAGATAGGCCTGGATACATCGCCCATGGCCAGTTGGCCGTGCCGATCATCTCAGCTTTGATGAGGTTGATGGACATTGGCAAGTTCATACCGCCGTACTCTTCAGGGTATGAGATGCCTTGCCAGCCGCCCTCGACGAACTGCTGATAGGCTTCTTTAAAGCCTTTTGGGGTAGTGACTTCACCGTTTTCAAAATGACAGCCTTCTTCGTCAGCAGGCTGGTAAAGTGGTGATAGGACGTTTTCGGCAAAATCCGCCATGCCTTGCAAAATCATATCAACGGTTTCGGGATCAGCGTTTTCGCCGTTGTCTAAGCTTTTGTAATGCGTCTGATAATCAAACACATCGTTGATCAAAAATTTGATATCACGTAAGGGTGCTTTGTAAGTTAACATAATCGCTCTCTTTGGTTGGTTCGCTCTCATAGGCTTGTGGCGCAGTCGTTGAGCCAGTGTTTATGTAAGCGATCTTTACTTATTTGGGATAGAGGTAGACACTGTATCTATTTGATAACCAATGGTCTGTTGGTCGTCTGTCAGTGGTCATGGAGTGTGATAAGAGCAGCCAGTCGATGTCTTCCATGAAAGCCCTACAAACGTCCTTAGTAAAAGTTAGCTGCTATGGCGTTTGTATGAGTATAAATCTTCTATGCATACAAATATACAATAGATAACTAATATTCATGTTTTTAATTGAAGTTTATTACTTTTAGTTTCGTTGAAATACGAATGATGAGGTTTTTTTAGTCTGTTACTTTTATCACTTTTCTTTTAGCAGTTTTATCTTAGCACTTTTATATCAACACCTTTATATCAGTGTTTTTATATCAGTGCTCTGCTTTTGTGGCCACCGTTATCACAGCGGTTTGGGAGCAAGAGCAGCGTGACAATAATCAACAGGCACTACCTAAGCAAGCATTACCTAAAGAGCAGGGTAGGCCACCGAGCAAATACACCTATATCTAGGAGACAGTAGGCCAATTATGGGCAAAAAACTACGCAACCAGCATGTCGTTTGGCGCACCGCCTTGTGGACTCGTATCAAGTCGCTCATCGATGGCGAGCTGGATCATCTGCTTAAGGTCAATCGCAGCAAAAGACCGTGGCACATGCCCATTATCGCCGCGCTTGCTATTAGTTTTCCGGTGTTTGTCGGGGCATATTTTGATGCGCTGCCTTCAGGTATTAAGGCGTCGCTGGGGGCGATGATTATCTTAAACCTACCGCTGGTGGGTACTTTGCCGTATCGGTTGGTGACGGTCATGGCATGGGGGTTTGCGATGGCGATGAGCTTTGCTTTGGGGCTGATTGCCCAGCAGTTGCCATGGCTTAGGTTGCCGGTGTTTGTGCTGATGGCCTTTGGGGTCGTGGTGCTGGGGCGTTACTATCGTCAGCCGCCACCTGCAGGGTTGTTTGTGATGATGGCAGGCGCGATAGCACTGTTTATGCCGACACCACTGGCGCAGGTGCCAGCGGCGATGGGGCTGGTGGTATTGGGCAGCGGGGCGTCGATGTTATTGGCGGCGCTGTATACGCTGTTTTTGTTGATGACGCGTACGGTCGCGCCTGCGCCTGTCTATCATTATGAAGCAGATACGGTCGGTGATAGTGCGATTGTGGCGGGCTTTGTCAGCTTAACCTTAGCGCTCGCCATGTTTTTTGAGATGCCCTATCCTTACTGGGCGGCGATGAGCTGTTTTATCATCATTCAGGGCATGCAGCTACGCACGATGTGGATCAAGCAGCTACACCGACTACTCGGCACCATCGCTGGCATGGCGGTCGCTGGCTGGATGCTGTCGTGGGGGCTGTCGCAGTGGGGCGTGGCCGCCTCGATACTCGTGATGATGCTGTTGATCGAGTCATTGGTCGATCGGCATTATGGTCTAGCCGTGATCTTTATCACGCCGCTGACTATCTTTATCGCAGAGTACGGCAGTGCCTCGATGGTGGCACCGATAGCCGAGGAAGTCATGCGCGCGCGGATGCTTGATACAGCGCTCGGCTGCGTGGTTGGCCTAGGTGGCGGGCTGGCCATGCATTCGATGCGCCTACGTCGCCCATTGAGGCGTATAGAAAACTGGCTGCTGGCGCGTGTTGGTTAAGCGCTATTTATCATGTAACGCCGCAGTCGCTATGGCGACATCTACCTTTTGCGTCGTCCAGCGCTCAAAGCTCAGTGCCGCTTGGCCGATGAGCATGCCGTAACCGTCTGATGTCTGCGCGCCGCGAGTGGCAAAATGCTGCAAAAACGGCAGCGTGCGTCCGTACATCATGTCATAGGCATAATGAGCCGTTAGCGTATCTGCCAGTGGCAACGTCTCACCAGATAGCCCAATAGAGGTGGCATTGATAATAATGTCAAAGGCTCCTGTCAGCTCGCTTGTCGCGCAGGTCGAGATAGCATGTGCGTCAATCACGTCGCTTGCAGCGCTCAGCTCACAAGCCAACTCCTCCGCCTTGCTCACTGTGCGATTGGCAATGCTCAAATCACCGATACCTGCCTGAATCAGTGGCAAAATCACCCCACGAGCTGCGCCGCCAGCGCCGATCAGTGCCACGCGCGCGCCTGCGAGTGGCCAGCCCAAGCTCAGTATATGATTGACCAAACCTTGACCGTCTGTGTTATCGCCATAAATGGCCTCAGAGATGGATGCACCGTTTTTTAACAATGCTGTATTTAACCATAAAGTATTGACCGCGCCTGCTACTTTGGCATGCTCAGACAAGCCGCCACGCGCCGCGCAGCATGCATAGGCGACTTGTTTAAACGGCACAGTGACATTGGCACCCACGCCGCCATCATGAAAAAATGCTTCGAGCAGCGCGGTAAAGCTGGCAGCATCATCAGGACAGTATTGGCGCTGATAGCTGATATCCATCCCCGTCTGAGCGGCAAACTGGGCATGAATCTCAGGAGATTTACTGTGGGCAATGGGATTGCCGATGACGATAAAGTGTTGGGTCATAGAGAGTCCACGAATAAATAATGGGCAAAAGATAATCGATAAATCGCTGCTAGAGGCCAATCATCATAAGGGATAACGCGGGTATTGACAAACCCTACGCTTGAGCAGATTGATATAGGTCATGGCTATGCGGAAGCGGAAGTACACTATGCGTTTTTTTGACAACGGTTTTGCTGAAAAAGGCTTTGCTGGGTTAGGTTTTTAACAAATCTGTACTTTCTGGGAGGGGGATGCGTAACGTAAAGGGTAGTCAAGTGTTATGCAGTTGGGTAAACTAACAAGCGTATGAGGCACGTATGAGCTATATAGTCGATGCCCTCTAAAAAGCGCATAGCGCTACTGGGATGCTATTTTTAAACGTAGGTTGCGCAGCCTCTGGGAACGCAGCACGCAAGTAAAATTTATACCAGTAGCGCGTTTAAATTTATATAACAGTTTTATTTTCAACTGACTATATAGAGTAGAGCATCACTATTTTATAAAGTACCAGTGAATATAAAGTACAAGTGAATAAAGCATAAGCTGTTACCCAATCATTCATCGTTATCAGCGGCATCGCTGCCAGCTCGTTAATACTACGTTGAGACCCATCTAAAAGTGTGAGTAAATTGCCCATGTGGAATAATAACCTACAGACCCTTCTAGTCGGTACAATAATGGCGACGGCTCTGTCATTGAGCGGCTGTGATAGCAACAAAAACGATCCCGAAACCTCAGATGCGGCCACCGATAGCAGTGCGCAGACCGTCACTGAACCGCAAACCCAAGACAATGCGGCTTCAAACTCAGACCTCGACGGCGCGGTGGCTGAGCAGGGCACGCCTGTCAAATACGATGTCTCGGCATGGAGCAATGAAAAAGTAGAGCCCCTAAAGGTCACCGAGCTGGACGGCATCAAAACCACATTTGGCAAGGTGCTTAGTACAGACGAAAACAGTCTCGACTATGCCAGCAATCCAGCATCCAAATATCGTTTTATGAAGACCGACGCGCCGTATCTAGATATTATCGACTCCGAAAAATATCTCGAGCTTGGCTGGTACTATGCCAATCCCACCGACTCAGATAAAGAAAAAGAGCACAGTCAAAACCATGCCAAAAAAGCCTACAAGCTGGCACGGCAACTAATGGGCGACGATGGCGGTAAAGTCATCGCCGATATGCTGGCGGGCCAAGTCGTCAAAAACAAAGTCATCGGTGGTCAAAAAGTCGAGCTGGCCAAGTGTGAGTTTTATAGCTGTATGCTGATCATCAATAAATCAGCCACCCAAACAGATGACGGCTAAGCGATTCAATGCCGACATCTGATATAGCACTACCACTTGCTAACGCTGCCTCCCTACCGAGCAGTGCTTGGCACTGTCTACAATTGGCCGGCCAGCACCTAGAGGCGCTAGACTTAGATGCTGCAAAACAACAATCAGCGGCATCTGCAGTCGCCCTAGACAATCGCGGACTGGCATACGCTGATGGTTTTTTTACCACCATGGGCGTCGTCGATGGGCAGATACTGTGGCAGCAGCAGCATCGACAGCGACTGCTTAGCCATGCAAAAGCACTGCAGCTGGATATAGACTGCCCAGCACTCATGAGCCAACTGTCCGTCTATGGCAAGCAGCTGCAACAAGGCATGCTAAAGCTGATCGTCACGCGTAGTACGCAGGCGGTACGCGGCTATGGCTATGCGCCTGATGCAGCTGGTCGCGCCTGTGATGTCTGGCTAAAAGTGGCCGCTATGCCTGTCAAGACAGCAGAGCAAATCACGCTACCTGATGGACGCATGATACCTAGGCAGCCTAATTGTGCCGCCGTTTGCCTATCGGCGAAGATTGCTTGCCTACCGCCGCCATTGGCTGGACTCAAAAGCCTCAACCGCTTGGACAATGTCCTCGCGAGCGGTGAGCTGCAACGGTACAAAGCGCAGTGGTTAAATGCTCAGCCGGTGCCAAACCCTGCACAGCCAGAGATCGCCGAAGGTCTGCTACGCGATATGAGCGGACACTGGGTAGAGGGCACGATGAGCAATGTGTTTTATCAACTAGCAGAGTCGCCGCCACCTGTGTCAATCAGCAGCGATCACGACCAAACTCAGGCCAACTATCTGACCACTGGCCAATGGTATACGCCGTCGATGGCGCAGTCGGGTGTCGCTGGGGTCATGCGACAAGTAATCATCGATGCGCTTGCGAATACAGAACGACCAGTAGTCATGCGTTCATTACATGATGAGGAGTTGCCACGGTTAACGCGGCTATTCTTTTGTAATGCGCTGCGCGGGGTGATGCCGATGAGCTCGCTTACTTTGCTATCAGGTGAGGCAGTTGAGTTTAACTAGTCGCTTATTTCACATCAAAGATATTAAATTTAGTCTCGATTAAATCATCATAATTTAACTCAACATCTTCATTTCTATACTTTTCTTGCGCTTGCATAATCGCTGAAGAATCGTCTTCAGCCTTTATGTCTATAATAGCGCTCATCGTTTCAACTATTTCTATTTGATAAGTTTTTAAGCCTGTGTCATTTTTCATAATCATTCTCACTGTTGCTAGGGTTGGTGCTGCTGATCCTAGCAAAAAGACTTTAGAGAAGTGATCGCCTATAGTAAGCTTAGCTCAGTTTCTGATAATAACCACGGCCCACAAACTCAATAATGCCTTTATCTCGTAGCACTTGTAGTTGCTGGCGAATTTTATCTTTCACATGGTTGTTGTCAGGATGCTTGAGTTGTAATTCATCAGCAAAAGCATAAACTTGTTGCAGGCTAAATTTATCACCCAATCTATCAATGCACTGCCAAACATCTAGCGTCCAACCTCGTGACGTGATGGATTGCTTACGTAAAAACAACGTCTTTTGAAACTGCTGCGTGACACTGTCGCGCGGTATCACTTGCTGGTCTTTGACCAAAAACACCTTTCCCGTTTCTGGTACTCGGCGCAGGTCAATATTGCAGCCGACCCAACCTGCACGTCTGGCAGAGGCTGCCAATGGTTTACGTTTGATAATAATATCGGGCTTAAAAAACTGCTTGGGAATAATCAGAAAATTATTAACGCGATACTCTTGGGAGTAGGTCAAAAAGAAGAAGCTTGGATTGTCGTCGCTATTGATACGCGCAAGCATAGTGGCATAAGCGCCATCATTGATAATATTGCTTAATTTTGATTGTTTGCTTTTTAGCTCGTATTGCTCGGCACAAGTTGCACAATAAAAATCAGCCACAGGTTTATTATTGCCAAACTCAGCTAATGGTTGAATGCCACAGTTGGGACAGTAACCGTTGTCTTTTACCCATGCTTCACTAAGCACACGAATAATCTGTGGTTTGGAGTTGTAGTTTTTGGCCAGACTTTGATTAAAATATAAGTTCATGATGCGTTTTTGTGCCCAGTAAGTAGGTGTAAGCGCTGCAGTAAAAGTAACAAGCTAAACAAATCCCATTGAAAATCACACGGTTCAGTGCTAAATTCTAGCAAACTTCTGCCCCGTGAGTTGTCATGAGCACACCAACCCCTGAGTCGCCGCCCGAACGCCCCAATGATACACCAGAAAACCAGCAAGACCATGCTGCATCGTCGAATGCTAAAAAGCCGCGTACGGATGACACGCCTGTAGAGCCGTCAGCCACCAACGTAGCAGAAGCGCCTGCGACAGATGTATCGCTCATCAGCGGCGAGGGTAAACCGCGCACTTACAAAGTCGACAATCCGTCGTTTTTTATGCAGCGGGGCTATCAGGTGTTACTGGTACTGGGGCTGATCGCCGCGTTTTTTTTGGTGATGGTTTATCAGACGCTGTTTGGCCGTATCGAGCAGCCAGCGCAGATGGTGACGATTGAGCAGGGTCAGACTTACTATGGGCTATTGCCGCAGTGGCAACAGCAGATTCCGCTGTTTTCTGCCAGTGTGGCCAAGCTCTATATCAAGTCGCAAGTCGATGCGCCGCTGCACGCTGGTATCTATCAGCTGCCTGAAAATCCAACCATCGCTGAGGCACTACAGATACTAGAGCAAGGCGCAAAAGCTGCCATGGTCAAGATACAGATCATCGAAGGCAAGACTGCAAGCGACCTTTATCAGACTTTACGTGACAACCCAGGCATCAAAAAAGAAGTATTGCAAGATAGTGACGACAGCACCACTCCCGCGAGTAATGCCAGCATCGCTCAGGGGCTTGACTTGGTCGGTATCTTGCCAGAGGCGGTAATCAGTAGCAACGACCCCATCGTCAATCACAACCTTGAGGGCTGGTTTGCGCCAGACACTTACTATTATGGTGAAGGCTCAACCGATAAGCAGGTACTAACAGATCTGTATAAGCGTCAGCAGCAAGCGCTGTTTGATGCTTGGGAAAGCCGTGCGCCGAACCTGCCGTATCAGACGCCTTATCAGGCACTGGTCATGGCCTCTATTATCGAAAAAGAAACCAGCATCGCTGATGAGCGTCCATTGGTGTCGGCAGTGTTTAAAAACCGTTTGGATAAGGGCATGCGCCTGCAAACAGACCCAACCATCATCTATGGTATGGGCAGCCGTTATGATGGTAATATTCGCCGTAAAGACATCGATGAAAAAACGTCATATAACACCTATCAAATCGATGGGTTGCCGCCAACGCCCATCGCCCTGCCGTCGGCCGCTTCTATCGAGGCGACCTTGCATCCAGCAGATAGCGAGGCGCTATATTTTGTGGCAACAGGCAATGGCGGGCACAAATTTACCAATAGCTTGGCTGAGCACAATCAAGCGGTAAAAGATTACCTAAGCATCATGCGCGAAAAGAAAGCACAAACACCGCCGCAGTAATACCCGTTAGCGATAATTTCCGTTACGTGATGCTCTTTTTGAAACCATACACCTATTTATCAAGCGCTATGTCACCTCATAGCGCTTAATCATGACACAAGGTCATCTCATGTCTGTATCTATACCTGCCAATACCGATACCAATCTGGCGCAAGACACTACTGATAATCAGATAATACAAGGTCGCTTTATCAGTTTTGAAGGCACTGAGGGCGTGGGTAAAACCACAGCGATCGAGCAGCTATGCACACGTTTAGATAGCCGTGGTATCGACTATCTGCGTACCCGCGAGCCTGGTGGCAGCCCATTTGCTGAGCATCTGCGCCAGATACTCCTAGACCCTGCGACCGACATAAATGACGACACTGAGCTACTATTGATGTTTGCTGCGCGCTGCGATCATATGCAGCAAGTGATTTTGCCCGCGCTACAAGCTGGCAGGTGGGTGATATGTGATCGTTTTACCGACTCAACCGTGGCTTATCAAGGGTTTGGCCGCGCCCATGGTGATGAGGCAGTGCGCGCAAAGATTGATATGCTGATTGCCCAGTTTGTACCGCAGTTGCCTGAGCTGACGTTGTGGTTAGATTTACCAGTCGCTGAGGGGATGCGGCGTGCTGGCAAGCGCAGCGCCGCCGATCGCTTTGAGCAGCAAGCGGATGCGTTTTTTACGCGGGTGTATGAGGGGTTTGACACGCTTGCGCGCCAGTATCCTGAGCGCATACAGCGCATCGAGGCGTCGGGCAGCGCCGAGGAGGTTGGTGCGCGCATCTGGCAGGCGGTACAAGAGAGGCTGGAGCTAATATAAAAGCGGCGGCGTAGAAAAAACCCCCAACGTCGGTTGGGGGTTTCTCTATGGTTACTTGTCTGGTGATGCGTCAGTTATGGCTCAGTTATGCGTCTGGGTCTTTGTGGCTGTCCATGTCGGTTGCAGTATCTTGACCGGCATCAGGGAAGCGATTGGGATCCAGCGAGCCTTTTTTGGTCTTAGGCGCATGACCATTGCCATTGGTATTGCTGCTATTAGCTGCCTTGGTTTTGGCGACTGTAGCGGAGCTGGCAATATCAGCGTTTTGTACTTGAGCTGCTGAGCGGTCTGGCGTCGCGGCATCCAACGTCGCGGCGGCGTTTGCGGCTGTAGCCAAGCTGCTGCTTGCGTCTTTTGGCATGTGCGTTGGCGCATTTTGCTCAGGATTTTGCTCGGCAGTTGTATCGCCAGCGACTTTGTCTGCGCCCGTTACGCTCACAGGCTCGGTAGCGTCAGTACTTTCTTCGTTCAGCTCTTTTTCTTTACGTTTTTCAGGCGCTTTGGAGCTGGATTCAAAGTTGGCATCCGCCGCCATACGCGCTTGCTCTTGCTTTGGCGTTACATCGACTGGCTTTGGTTGCACCTCATCGTCCACTACCAAGGAGATAAGCTTGCGATCGCGCGGCACCGTCCCATCAAACTTGTCGGTGATGACGTGGAGCTTGCCTTCTTTGTCGACGGTATAGAGCGGCACAAATTGTTTATTATCGGCCTTATACTGCTCAAAACTATAGCTGTCAGTGATGTTGGTGATTTTGATACGTGCCTTTTTGGACAGCATACTGGCAAGCTTGGTATAGGTGACGTCTTTGCCAAACAGCCATTGTGAATGGAAGTTTGACTGCTTATCGTCGCGCTCGCTTTTGACTTTTTCGTCACTAAACTTAAGACGATACAGCTTACGCTCACCGAACTCGTGACGATAATGTATCTCAGATAAGGTGTTCATCTCCTTATCCATACTCATGGCAAACAGACGGCCGATACCGATCAAATCCAGATGATGGTCGGCATGGTCTGAGATGGGGTTGCCAAAATAAGTACGTAGGCCACTCATGCGGGCGCGAGCAATATTGGTGTAGTTGTTGTGAGCGACGATGACATCAAAACCTTGGTCCTTGAGTGAGGTGGCGATAAGAAGCGCGACAGGGTTTGAGCCGACCACCAATATGCCATTGGTTTCAGGCTCACGCACGCCCAGCAAGTTGCCGACCATTTTGGCACCCAAGCCTTGGATCAAGACCGTACCGATGATGACCATAAACACCAGTGGCACTAGCAGCTCGACGCCTTGGATATCATACTCTTGTAAGCGGATAGCAAACAAAGATGAGATAGCAGCAGCGACGATACCACGCGGCCCAATCCAGCTGATCATCAGCTTTTCATTGGTCTTAAGGTTTGAGCCGATGGCCGATGCCCAGACAGACAAAGGCCGCGCCACAAACATGACGATAGCCAGCAGCACCAATCCTGCAAACCCAACACTTAGCAAGCTTGCCAGCTCAACACGGGCAGCAAGGATGATAAAGAGCACAGAGATGAGCAAGATGGTTAAGGATTCATTAAACTCCAAAATCGTCTCGCGCGGGAATTTTGGCCAGTTGGCCAGCGCCACGCCCAATACCGTCACCGTCAATAGACCGGACTCGTGCTCTAAATGGTTCGATACCGAAAACAGCACCAGCACAAAGGCTAGGGTAAAGACATTGCGCAAAAACTCAGGAATCATATGACGACGCATGAGGAATGCAAGCAGCCAAGCGCCTGCCATCCCAAGCGCTGTCGCTAGTACCACAATTTTGGCAAACAATAAGATACTGCTGGCTTCGCCGCCTGAGATGATGTACTCATAGACCAATACCACAGCGATGGCACCGATCGGGTCGATGATGATGCCTTCCCATTTGAGGATATTGGAGATGGTCTTATTGGGGCGTACACTACGCAGTAGCGGCATGATGACTGTCGGGCCTGTCACACAGACCAAGGCCCCGAATAACAGGGCAATCAGTGGATCGACATCAAATAATAAATACGTCGATAACGCCACGATAGCAATGGTGATCAGTACGCCGACCGAGACCAGCATTTGTACGACAGTGCCGTGTTGCTTGATTTCATCAAACTCTAGCGTCAGCGAGCCTTCAAATAGAATAATCGCCACCCCCAAAGATATGAAGGGGAACATCAGCTCACCGAGCACCAAATCAGGGTCAAAAATACCCAAAACCGGCCCGACGATGATACCTATCAATAATAAAAATAAAATGGACGGTTGCTTTAAATACCAAGCCAGCCATTGGGCGGCGATGCCAATCCCAACCACGCCAGATAGTAATAGGGCGGTATCCATACATTAATCCTTTTGTAATCTTGTCATATGTTATATCTATCCATTGCTTGGGCGACCGCGCTGCCTGCTATCGGCAGTGTGTATCGATGTCGCAAACGGTCGCAAGCTTTTTAGTAGCAAGGCCATCAGCAGATAGCCATCATGCATCCAAACATGAGCCAGATGTGATATATACTATAAAGTAATAAAGACAAAAGCATGCCTAGATAAAAACACCAAATCCAACAGTCAATCCGTGTCATCAAACCTACGCCAATCATGGACTCGGTTGGCGGGTTTATATGACCCGTATGGCCTACTTAGTAGCTGATAGGCAGTTTTGAGTTATTGACAAGGTTGAGATAAGGTATAAACGCCTCTAGTCATGCAAAAGATGGAAAATAAGGGCGATACTAATACGAGCCAAGTTGATAAACGCAAGGTCAATCCAATCGGTTTTTTTTGATTGACTTTTGTTTGTTTATAAAGTTATTTGGCTTGCTATCATAACATGATTTTATTTCATCGCTGCTAGTTGCCGTGTGACTGACTATTGCGTGATAACCGGCCATATTTGGCAACGTTAGCGCCGCAGCAGATCATGATGTGACGCTAAAAGATACTGGTCTCATTCAGATAATATAGGCCAGCGCTTTGATTTATCATACAGTAGCTGTCTTTTTGTCGCCATCTTTGTCGTACCGATGGCCTGTCGCTACTATAAAGATATTGATATAAAGATACTGATACAAAAATACTGACGGCCAATGGTATTGCAGCAAAAAAACCAGTAACCTATTGCATAACAAAAAGGGATTGAAATCAGGGACAACAGTACGGATAAAACGATAAGACATGGCCATGGCCACCTTTGCATCACGCGGCTGTGCTGCTACATTGTTTGTCTCGTCCTGTCCGAATAGGTTTTATTGCGTGCTATCAGGTGTCATACAGACTGTGCAAAACGTATTCCAGCAGCACTTACCTAACTGTACATAGCATCGTCTTTGAGATGCAGAACGGCCACTGACAATAATAATGATCACTCATATGGAGGACACGATGCCTATCAATATGTCTACAGCGCCAGCCAAACCTCGTATGCGCCATTGGCTACATCGCAGCACTTTAGCGCTTGCCATGAGCACAGCGATGCTGGCAGGGGTATATACCACGGCGATACCAAGCGCACACGCTGCCGTCACCACGGCGGATTTTTCGGATTTGGTACAGCAGGTCACCCCAGCGGTGGCGCGTGTCAATGTCACCAAAACCGTCAGTGAGGCAGAGCTTGCTAAGGCCCAAACGGCAGAGCTGCTCAGGCAGTTTTTTGGCGATCGTCTGCGTATTCCGGATCAAGCCGCGACCCCAGCGATTGAGCATGCCTACGGCACCGCGTTTTTTGTCACTACAAATGGCTATATGTTGACCAACCATCATGTGGTCGAAGGCGCGGACAAAATCACCGTCACGCTTAACGATAGGACAGAGCTGGATGCCACCTTGGTCGGTAGCGATGAGCGCTCGGATGTGGCGGTACTAAAGGTCAGTGGTAAGCAGTTTCCCGCGTTACCGATCGGTGATTCAAATGGTTTAAAAGTTGGGGAGCCTGTACTGGCGATTGGCTCGCCCTTTGGTTTTGATTATTCGGCCTCGGCTGGTATCGTCAGCGCCAAATCGCGCAATTTTTCACGCGATACCAGTGTGCCGTTTATCCAAACCGACGTGGCACTCAACCCAGGAAACTCAGGTGGCCCACTATTTAACCAGCGCGGCGAAGTCATCGGTATCAACTCGCGTATCTTTAGTGGTACAGGTGGCTATATGGGGCTGTCGTTTTCTATCCCGATTGATGCGGCGATGGATATCTACGAGCAGCTAAAAACTAATGGTGAAGTCGCCCGTGCCTATCTTGGTATTTATCCACAAGACATCGATCGCAACTTGGCAGAAGCGTATAACTTGGCGCGGCCGCAAGGGGCGTTGCTGACTCGCGTGTCACCAGATTCGCCCGCTCAAAAAGCAGGGCTAAAATCTGGTGATATTATTTTGCAGTATAATGATGTGCAAATCATGCGCGCCTCGGATTTGTTGAATTTACTCAACCGTGCCAAGCCCAACGACGCGTTTCATGTACAGATTCAGCGCGATGGTAAACGGATGCTCGCGCGTGGCACACTGGCCTATGCACCCAATGATGTTCGAGCACAAAGCGGCGATCAGCAAGACAATGATATACAGCTTGGACTGCGCTTACGTGACTTGACCGCCGATGAGCAAGCAGAGCTGGCAGTTGACAACAAAACTGGCATCTTAGTCACCACAGTCGACCCCACAGGGCTGGCGGCGCGCTCAGGCATCATGGCAGGCGATGTGATTACCAATTTTCACCAAAAGCCGATTAAAAAAGTCACTGATTTTTCCAGTGCCATCTCAACGCTACCCAAAAAAGGCGTGGTGACCATTGAGGTCATTCGTCAAGGTATCCCAGGTATCATTGGTCTGCGTATCGAGTAGCTTTGTGTCATGCAGGAGCCGTCACGCAATACGAGCATCTGACTGGAGGGAACTGGATAAATAGGGCAATGATTGACATAGGCTGTCAGTATAATGAAGCAGCCAGCAGAATGCTGAGCGGGTCGATCAACCCTATGCTTCATTAGAGACGTCTCAGCAAGCATCATCGGTACGGCACGCAAGATAGGTCAAGTGAATACATGGGTTTACAATTGTGCTTGTCTATCATAGAGCTCGGCCTCTATAATGGCTGGTTTTTTATCCAACTCGCCACATATCGTTTGGGCGATGCTGGCTGGTCGCACATTTGGCGGTGGCAGGCGCTGTCTAATCGCTAGGGTTTGCCAGCTATTATTTTATGATCTGCGTCTTGTCAGCCCTATTTTGTCAGCCCAGCCCAGTTTATAGGGCGTTGTAGCCCCTGCTAAATAAGCATTGACTGATAAGCAATGATGGCTAAGTGCTGCTCAAAAACCACTGCTCGATTGTTCCACCTTCATCCATAACCGCTAGGTAATTATGACTGACCACGCACTTTATACGCTAAGTATCTCTATAGCAGCCGCATTGCTTGCGTATATTCTACTATGGTCAGGATTACAGACGTTCAATGCCAATCCGACCAGACGGTTTTTGCGTATCTGGGGCAAGCTCATACTGTATTATGCCGCATATACTATGCCCGTTTGGGCGCTGCTTCTGCTGACAGGCTGGATGGAAGGTCTATTTGACCTAGCGTGGCCGGTGCTGCTCATCGCGGTGGCGGCCATGCTGCTCTATTTTTATACCGTTATCATACAGCCCAATTGTTTGCGCCTTGAGCACCATACTGTCGATTTGGATTTGTCGGCACCACTGACGGTGGCTGTATTGGCAGACCTACGCATTGGGCTATATAGTGGCAAGCCGCGCCATATTCGTAAGCTGGTTGCGACCATCAATGACTTGGCAGTGGATGCGGTTTTGATTGCCGGTGATTGGCTGTATTATCCTAGCGCCGATTTGGTCGGGCAGTTGATGCTGTTTAAAGGGGTCAACAAACCGGTCTATACAGTGATGAGTACCTCAGACTTGCGTTATCAGTCGCTCAACACCACCAAGCAAGGCCAGCCATTATTAGAAGACACTTTGGCCTGCGCATTTGATGTGCTTGATATCAGCTACATTGGTCAGCAGTGTACCTCGTTGCCGCTCAGATGCGCCGCCGTGCCGCCATCTGCCAGTCGTTTTGACAATACAAAAGAACCCCAGCGCTTAGCGGCGCACGCATCAGATGCGCCTGTAGCCGTGCTGTGTGGTTGGCAAGATGTTCCTGTACAATGTGGCGAAATCAATGAGCAAAACAGCGCTGACAAAGCCAAGCTTGGGACAAAAATCACCCACGCGCGTCAGCCGGTGATTATTTTGGCCTCACGGTTTGATAGTATCAGCGATTTGCCAAAATCGCCACAACCACGGCCGTTATTGATCACAGGGGCAGCAAAAGCCACACAAAAAAACATATGGCAGGCGCAAAAGCAACAAGACATCCAGCGCAGTGGCCACAAAGGTATGCTTGGCAATAGTCGTATGGGTAAGCAGCGCGGTTTATACCAGCATGCCAGTGCCCAGATATTTGTCAGTAGCGGTATTGGCACGCGTGGTCTGCCGTTTCGCTTGTATCGGCCCACTATCGATGTGTTGACGATTCGTTAATATTTTGTAAAACACTTATCAGCGCTGCTGCATTGCGCTACACTAATCAGTCATTAATAAGCCACCAAACGGTGACTCATTAATGACGGGTAGCACTTTTGATGCAGGTCATGGGTGAGCGGCGGTGAGCATTTTATTGATTGGCAACGTAGATGTAATCTCAATTGATTGATAGCGGTCAAATCAAAATATGCTACACTAACAGGCGTTTTTTATGATTATGTGTTAATGATTCTGTTTTAGAATCAGACAGACGCATTTATATCGCAAGTGCTTGGTGTACACCAGCATTTCCACAGTACGACAGTACGTAAGATAAAACATCGCACGTAATACCATGAGCGTCTATTTTTGCCTATATAACGATAGGTAGAGTAGAGGCGCACACTGGCATTTGCAAACGACCTATCATGTGACAGCTTTGATAAAAGCTAGGATAATACAGTAAGGCACGGTTATGAGCACAGCATACGACGAGATTAAAACCCGACTACAAGGCTCAATGGTAGCCTTGGTAACGCCCATGCACCCTGACGGCACGGTCGATTATAAACGTCTGGCAGACCTCATAGATTGGCAGATTGAGCAAGGTACGCATTGTCTGGTGGCCGTTGGTACCACGGGCGAGTCAGCAACGCTATCGATGCAAGAGCATAGCGATGTGATTCGTTATTTTGTGCAGCATGTCAAAGGTCGCGTACCAGTGATTGCGGGCACAGGCGCCAACAACACCATGGAAGCCATCAAGCTGACCCAAGATGCTGCCGACGCTGGTGCAGATTGCGCCTTGCTCGTTGCGCCTTATTATAATAAGCCGCCGCAAGAAGGGTTGTTTCAGCATTACAAGACCATCGCCGAGGCGGTCAACATTCCGCAGATGCTCTATAACGTGCCAGGACGCACCGTCGTCGATATCGCCCAAGAGACCGTCGAGCGCTTATGCGATATCGACAATATCGTCGCTATCAAAGACGCCACAGGCTCAGTGGGCCGCGGTGAGCAGCTGATCAAAGCTGTAGGTGATAAAATGGTGGTGCTATCTGGTGATGATGGCACCGCGCTTGATTTGATGAAAGTCGGCGGTAAGGGCAATATCTCCGTGACGGCCAACGTCGCACCAAAAGCCATGAGTGAGACCTTTACCGCTGGTCTGCGCGGCGACTTTGCCGCTGCTGACAAAGCTCATGATGTGGTCAAGCATCTGCATCGTGATCTGTTTATTGAGTCAAGCCCGATTCCTGCCAAATATGCCCTGCACAAAATGGGTATGATCGACAAAGGGATTCGCTTGCCGTTGGTATGGCTGGCACAAAAGCATCATGCCACTATCGATGAAGCTTTGGTGCGTGCCAACTTGCTATAGTAATATTGAGCTATCGTATGATCGAGCACCATTAGTATCATTGAGCAATAATTGCTAAAATTGCTAACTCAGAGAGATAACATGATGAAAACATCATCGACGATCACAAAGATAATCCCTGCGCTGCTAACCGTCGTTTTGGGCAGCACCTTCGTATTGAGCGGTTGCCAAAGTATCAAAAACGTACTTGGCAAACGCGACAATGGTAGTTTGGAATACCAACAAAGCAAAAAACTGGCACCGATTGAGTTGCCAGCGAATAAAGAGCCTGCACCTTTTGTCCCTTTATATCCTACGCCTAACGCTGGTACAAACACCCTAACACTAAAAAATGACTCAGGCAGTCAGTATCAACTGCCAAAGCCTCAGCGTACGGTTAGCACGCCTTCAAACTAATTTTATTTCTTTACTTATACCGCTGAGTTTTTGCCTTGCCGATTGTATATGATCGACTGAGCCAAACCAAAGCGGTAGCTGCGCGTTTTTACCACATAAGCTTGAACGAACAGGAACTCCCATAATGCAAAAGCAACAACTGCTGTACAAAGGTAAGGCCAAATCTGTATATGAAACAGAAGACAATGATCTTCTGATTTTGCACTTCCGTGATGATACCTCAGCGCTGGATGGTAAGCGTATCGAGCAATTGGCACGCAAGGGCGTCGTCAATAACCGCTTTAATGCGTTTATCATGCAAAAATTGGCGGATGCGGGTATCGAAACCCACTTTGAAAAGCAGCTGTCAGAAGATGAAGTGTTGGTCAAGCGTCTGGATATGATTCCGGTAGAATGCGTGGTGCGTAACTTTGCCGCTGGCAGTTTGGTGCGTCGTTTGGGCTTAGAAGAAGGGCAAGCACTGACGCCGCCTACTTATGAGCTGTTTTATAAAGACGATGCGCTGGGTGACCCTATGGTAAATGAGTCACTGGCCGTGTCTCTTGGTTGGGCGACCAAAGAGCAGTTGGCAAAAATGCAAGAGCTAACCTATCAAGTCAATGACGTACTAAAAGCGCTGTTTGCCGCTGGTGATTTGATCTTGGTCGATTTCAAACTTGAGTTTGGCGTATTCCACGACCGTATCGTCTTGGGTGATGAGTTCTCACCTGATGGTTGCCGTATTTGGGATAAAACCACCAAGAAAAAACTGGACAAAGACCGTTTCCGTCAGTCATTGGGTGATGTGATCGAAGCATACGAAGAAGTGGCCAACCGCATTGGCGTCCCATTAAGCTAAGCGATTTTTTTAGACCGTTATAAAAGACTGAGCCGTGTGCTCAGTTTTTTTATGCAAAAAATTACGGAACTGGTAAAAAAGACGCACGGTACAAGCACGGTATTCTACTTATAATACCTTTGAATGTGTCACGTAGGTCGATAGTCATGTCTCACACGCGGTTTCCCAAAACAAACAGCAAGGCACTAGAGCCGATTTGGTTTACGCGTCCCACCTGTGTGGTCGCCGCTGATTTGATAGGTAAGGTACTGTGCAGGCGGCTGATAGATAGCGACGGCACAGAAAAAATCCTACGTATGCGCATCTCGGAGACCGAAGGCTATATTGGAGTAGCAGACCCAGCCTGCCACGCTCATGCTGGCACGCGCACCTCACGTACCAAGATTATGTATGAGCCAGGTGGCGTATTTTATGTTTATCTGACTTATGGCGTTCATCATATGCTCAACTTAGTCAGCGGGGCTGCCCAGTCGCCCGAGTCTGTGCTGATACGAGCAGGGTTTTTGACCGGCGACAGTGACTGCCTCACAGACGAGCAGCAATGGCGTCCCAGTAAGCAGCTGATAGATCCCAAACAGTTTGCAGGACCAGGTAAGCTCACCAAACGCTTGCACATTGATCGTGATTTATATGGCAAGCCTATTGCCCCTGTATCTGACGTTTGGGTCGAAGACGATGGCTGTCAGCCGCCAGTGTCATTGCGCCCGCGTATCGGCATCGACTATGCAGGCGACGCCAAGGACTGGCTGCTACGCTATATATGGACTGATCATCCGTCGTTATCTAAAACATAGTAAGTTTATAGCTATGGTAGTTTTTTTAAATAAGCTCGAAGGAGGTAGTCTATGTATAAATTAACCGTTTTTATCCCTGATGAGGCGCTCGAGGCGGTAAAATCAGCGCTGTTTGCCGCGGGCGGCGGTAAGATTGGCAATTATGAAGCGTGCTGCTGGCAAGTACAGGGTACAGGGCAGTTTAAGCCTTTGGCAGGTAGTCATCCGCATATCGGGGCGCAAGATAGACTAGAAAAAGTAACCGAATGGCGCGTTGAGATGGTGGTGGCAAAAGAAAACATCGAGCAGGTCATCAGTGCGTTAAAGCAGGCGCACCCTTATGAGACGCCTGCTTATGATGTCATCGAAGTACTTGACTGGTAAGAGATGAAGCAGGAGGGCTAATAGTAGTTCAATCTTCTTTTATTTTAATCACCTGATAGCTTGGGTAATCAAGCTCGATCTTATAGTCTTCGCCGCCGCGTCTGGCTTTTACCTTTATTTTGTGGTCGCCTTTTTTGTATTTTACATCTTTGACACGGTACCCCATGCTGCTGACTTTATTGGCAGCGCGCTGCTCGATTGCAGGCTGATACAGCTCTTTATCGATATTTTTCAGCGTTTTTTTGTGCTTCTTATACAGCTTGGTGTCTTTATAAATGTCTTCATATAGATCGCCACAGGCATTGTAGCCAGGCGCGGTGACGCAGCCAGTCGTCAGTGCCAAGGCAGCAACCATAGCAGTCACTGCGGCAGGCTTTACAAAAGTAGTGATGTGCATAAAAACCTCTTATGGGGTCAAAATGTGATGAGTCGGTTTACAAAAAATGGCCAAACAAACCAAGGGCTGGCTTATTTGACCAGAGGCATCAAGACCACAACGATGCCAAAATCTGACAAAAAGTCGCGCGAATAATGCACGGACAAACAAGAATAATCAATGAGACGCGCACTATCTCATCAAAATTAGTCTTTTTCTATTTTGATGACATTTAGGTTGGGATAGCCAAGAAATATTTCGTACTCTTGGGAGCCGCGTTTTGCCTCAATCTCAAACACTCCGCGATTGTTTTTTTCTTCCAGCTCAATGTCTTTGACGCGGTAACCCATGGCGCCAACCTTTCTGATCGCCCGTTGTTTGATGGCAGGGTAGCGTGACTCTTGTTTGATACGATCTTCGACGTCACCACCTTTATAGTGCTTATTGTACTTACCATGATTCTTGTGTTTATCGTTCTTATACTTACCATTCTTATAGTAGTCTTCGTCGTCCCAGATATTGGACCAAGATTTTTTGTTTGAGCTGATCAAGCGCAGATCAGGATAGCTATATTTTAGCTCATATGCTTGGTTGTTCTTTTTGGCATAAGCAATGAGCGCGCGGCGGCCTCGATGACTGTCCGCTCTAATATCCATTACTTGATAGCCTTTACGGCGCAAGTTATTGCGTAGCTGCTGACTGACGCGCTTATAACTGACACGGTCATAATCACCATCTCCGCCGTAGATGGGGTAATCATAACCGTATCCAGGCGCGGCGACCGTGCAACCGACGGTAGAGACACTCAGTAATGCGATAGCAAGACCAGAGGTGACCACCGCTGATAAAGACGAAGGTCTTAATATTTTCACAATGTCTTCTCCTATAGGGGATATTTCTTCTTTTTGAAATATTTGCTTACATAACCATAGTAGGACGCTAATCTCATTGCTGCGTGTCTTTGCTGTTAATAAGTTGTAAACTTTGCAAATATTTGCGTAAGCATCGGCTACTTTGGGTGACTACTGTGCGGGATGCAGAGAGGTTCAACGCCAATCTATTTTTATTGCCGTATGATTTTTTCAAGCAGGCGGTTACTTTTATAAAATAAAATGGATAATTATCAATAGTTTGGATGGATAAAAATGAGTGTATCAGTTTCGATGTAAGTATATGCTTACACGCAATGACGCTTACGCCACTTAACATCACATTATAGATTGGGCATTATAGTCACACGGCATTAGGGAATGTGACTCAAGGATTGAGTAGACCGCATTAAGGATAATGATTCAGTGATCAGCATCAGGATGATAATAGGAACTGAAGTAAGGACACATTTTCTTTGCTGACAACAGCAGTGATTGCTGGTAGTCGTAGAAAAAGGGCAGGATGCCCAGTATCACATTATGTTGAATAGCGTGCAAGGATGCACATGACGCAACCGTGATAGGTAACATGGATGGTTAACAATAAAACCGCATAACAATTCATTGCTATGCGGTTTTATTGTATCTGCTCGTTCGATACAAAAAAAAGACCGCACACTCTCATGCGGTCTTTTTTATTCTCTACTATTTATCATTTACTTAACAGCAAGTACTCAAAAGCAAGTAATTAAGCTGGTCACTGTGAGTGAGTAGAGAAGACTAGCTCAGTAAGTACAATTAGTAGTTACTGTTAGTAATTATTGTGGCGACGCCATTCGTCTACTTCGCGCTCTGCATGGTCCTTGGCATGGCCATAACGCTCTTGTACACGGCCTACTAGCTTGTCGCGGCTGCCTTCGATATGAGTGAGGTCATCATCGGTGAGCTCTGCCCATTTTTGTTTAACCGCACCTTTCATTTGGTTCCATTCACCTTTTAACGTATGTTCATTCATTATTATATTCCTTCTATTATGATCGAATTTATTGTTGAGACGGAGTCTAAAAGCTAAGTTTTATCTAAAGAATAAGCTTTTAGATACTAAGCTTTAGAATATTAAGTGATAAGACATGCGTTCCATCTGTCTTTTTATACCGTATCACTCAGTGGCTGCTGATTGTTACCAACACTCAACTTGCATTGGCAATCAAGCGTGAGCCAACTGGTGATATCTAATATAGGCGCTCACAATAGCCTTGTCTGTATAGGCAGTGTTTAGAGTGTTGCGCCATTATAGAGATCTACGTGCCTGTGTTAGGAGTGGCAGCTTTGTGTAATAAAAGGCAGGTTTTTCAACAAAGTACCGTAAAGACGATATCGCAAAAATGGAAATGGATAAAAATTTATTAGCAAGATTAGGGACTAAATATTAGGTACTAAATATATTAGGCACTAAACATAATCAATCCGAAATAAAGCTGGTATGCAAGATGCTATGTGCCACGTGCTACAGGGCGTCACGGGCTACGGGTATTTAGCGTCACGGGCTACGGGTGTTTATTTTACGAGAATGCTCGGCAGCTTTTATGGAGCAGTCACACCGACAAAGTCAAAATCGACTGGCAGTTTCTCACCCTGTATCAACAGACTAATAGCTTTTGCCGAACCACAAGCGTGGGTCCAGCCAAGTGTGCCATGCCCCGTGTTTAGCCATAAATTATCAAAACTCGCCGCCGTATTGTGACTACCGTGACGGACATGGCCTTTGTGCGCGCGGCCTATCAGCGGTACGTTTGATGGGGTCATCGGCCGCAGCCCTGTCCAGTATTGTACAGAGCTTGCAATGATGCCTTTTGGAAATAGCTGCTGCACACGGCGAGTGATGGCCGCGCAGCGAGTGGGGTTTAGATCCAGATTGTAGCCGTTGAATTCGGCGGTGCCCGCGACCCGTAGCTTGTCACCGAGGCGCGATGCCACCAGTTTAAACTCATCATCGATTAGGCTGACAAATGGCGCTAGATGCGGGGCGCGAGGATTGACTTGATAAGTGGCTGAGTAGCCTTTGGCGGGGAAGATAGGCAGCTGTACATCAAGCGGTTTCATCAGGGCGACGCTATGGCTACCAAGCGCCAGCACATAGCTATCGGCGCTAAAGCTCTGGGCGTTTTCGTCTTTGGGCCGAAGGGTGACGCTATGCACGTGCGGCTGCGACGTTTGGGTATCAAGATTGATGGCGAGGACATCAGTATCATACAAAAACTGTACGCCTGCTTTGAGGCAGCGCGCAGCCAAGCGCTGAGTAAATAGATGGGCGTTGCCCGACTCATCACGGCTGGTATAGGTTGCGCCTGTGAGCTTATGAGCGATGGGGTAGAGTGCAGGCTCTAAGCTGACTGCAGTACGAATATCGATGATATGGCGCTCACAGCCAAGCGCTTGCATACGCTCGGTCGGAGCAATGGCTGCCTCAAACTCTGCTTGGTCGGTATAAAAATGCATGATGCCGCGCGTTTGCTGCTCATACTCGATACCGATATCCGCGCGTAGCTGCTGCAAAGCCTCTCGTGAAAACAGCCCCAATCGGACCATCTGTACCAGATTGGCATCCGCTCTGTCCGCGCGGCACTCTTGCAAAAACTGCAGCGCCCATCTGAGCTGCGCCTTGTCCGCTCGCAGGCGATACAGCAGCGGTGCGTCTTCTTTACCTAGCCACTTTAGTGCTTTTTTTGGGGTTGCAGGATTGGCCCAAGGGGTGGCGTGCGAGACCGATATCTGCCCGCCATTGGCAAACGAGGTCTGCATTCCTGCTGCTGATTCACGCTCGATGACGGTCACATCATAGCCTGCTTGGCGAAGATACCATGCGGTGGTCACACCCACCACGCCTGCCCCGAGTACCGCGATATGTGTCATAGATTGCTCTGCTGCGTTTTTAAAAAAAGTGCTGTTACGGCTGCGAGATGTTTTGTGCTATGGCTGGCGGGCCACATCCGCTTGCAATGCTGGTGGCAATGCCAACACTGTCAGCTCGCTGTCGGCTAAATGTTCTGGACGGGCAACGACTAACGCCTCAAAGCCATTATTGCTAGCAATGGCGTTGACCACCTGAATCTTACCGAGTTTGTCGCCGGCTGCTGGCATCTCGCCTGTGCCACTGACGTAGTGCAAAAACGCCTTTGGCGCTGATTTAAAATAAATACGGGCGATGACTTCTTGACCCAAGTAGCAGCCTTTATCGTAGTCCATTCCGCCGCGCTGATGCAGGCGTAGCTCTTGCGGCTGAAACTGCCCTTGTGTCGCCGCGACGATCCAGTAGTTGCCAGTGGCGATACTTTGCTGCGCCCATGCATTGGCCTCTTCTATCGTATGGTGCTCGTCTTTGTGACTAAAAGTCGGCTCATCAGCGAGCACACAAGGATAGATGGCGGCTGGAGTGCTGGTCTCAAACTTCGAAAATGCGCCGTACTTTTTAAGATGGGCTTGTAAGCTGTCGGCACAGTCAGCGCTGATGACGATATCAAAGTGATTTTCGGCTTGTTTTTTGATCCAAATGCCAAACTCGATGCGGCCCTTTAGGTTGCTAATGGCAGCAGCTTGATAGCTGAGTCCGAGTTTGGTGACGTCAATGGTCAGCTGACTTTGCAAGAATTTTTCGGCATCCTCGCCTTGGAGCGTCAATTGAGAAAACTGCGGCAGAGTCGGTATATCGGTAGATTGAGTCATTGTTATTATCCTTTTTTGAGCGCTGATTAGCAGGGTTTGCGCATAGTAGGTAAGGGCTGGTATCAGACTCCTTTGACCAAATACGCGCCTATAAAAACCAGATGAGATTAAGAAGAGTACCACAAAAAGTACTGCCGTAAAAAACAACAGTGCCTCGCCAATGGTTACGGTATAAGTTGGGTAGAGTGACCATTTTTCAACCGTACAAATTGGTTAAAGATGGCGAGTTACGGTACAATGTTAGCTCTACAATACACCTAAATATTGCTGGCTGCCGAGGAAACGATGAGCTTACCAAATTGTCCAAAATGTGATGCTGAATATACGTACGAAGATGGTGCGTTGCTGGTATGTCCCATGTGTGCCCATGAGTGGACAGCCGCGGAAACTGACGCTGCAGAAGCCGAGGCTCAAGGCGCTGTCATTCGCGATGCCGTCGGCAACGAGCTACAAGATGGCGACGCGGTGACCGTCATCAAAGATTTAAAAGTTAAAGGCTCCTCACTCATCATCAAGGTAGGCACCAAGGCCAAAAGCATTCGTTTGCTACCAGATGCGAGCGATGGTCATGATATCGACTGTAAGCTCGATGGCTATGGGCCGATGAAGCTAAAATCCTCGGTGGTAAAAAAGGCATAAAACGCCTGCAAGCCAACAGACTAAAGATGGCTTACGTCACCATTACCTTTACTACAATAATAGAGAATATTTATGAGTACTAAAAACGAACAACTATTTGCGCAAGCTCGCAAACATATCCCAGGCGGTGTCAACTCACCTGTCCGTGCCTTTGCTGGAGTAGGTGGTACGCCGATTTTTATGCATCGTGCCAGCGGTAGCAAAATCTATGATACCGAAGACAATGGCTATATCGATTATGTTGGCTCGTGGGGGCCGATGATTTTGGGTCATGCTCATCCAAAGGTGATCGATGCGGTCAAAAAAGCGGCGGATGATGGCCTGAGCTTTGGTACACCAACCCCATTTGAAACCACCGTTGCCGATAAGATCTGCGAGATCGTGCCAAGCGTTGAGATGATTCGCATGACCAACTCAGGCACGGAGGCGACCATGAGCGCCATCCGTTTGGCGCGTGGCTATACGGGACGTGACAAAATCGTTAAGTTCGAAGGCTGCTACCATGGCCATTCAGACAGCTTATTGGTCAAAGCAGGCTCAGGAATGCTCGACATTGGCGAGCCAACCTCAAAAGGCGTGCCAGCGGATTTTGCCAAGCATACCATCACCATTCCTTATAACGATCCGCAAGCGATTAAGGATTGTTTTGAAAAGTGGGGTGATGAGATCGCTTGTGTCATCTTGGAGCCGATCGCTGGCAACATGAATATGGTCGTGCCCACGCAAGCGTTTCACGATACCTTGCGTGCTGAGTGCACTGCCAACGACGCCGTGCTGATCTTTGATGAAGTGATGACGGGTTTTCGTGTCGGTCTTGGCGGCGCGCAGGCACATTTCGGTATCGACCCTGATCTGACCTGTTTTGGCAAAATCATCGGCGCTGGCCTGCCAGTAGGCGCATTTGGCGGAAAAGAGAAAATCATGTCTTGTATTGCCCCACTAGGCGGCGTTTATCAAGCGGGTACGCTATCGGGCAACCCACTTGCCATGCGTGCAGGTATTGCGATGTTTGAGGACTTAACGGTCGCGGGTTTTTATGACGAGCTATCGGCCAAAGTAGATAAGCTAATCAGCGGCTTTCAGGCAGCTGCGGACAAACATGGTATCAATCTACGCACCAATAACGTCGGCGGCATGTTTGGCATGTTTTTTGTCAAAGACTGCGACACTACTGTACCGCAAAACTTCAATGACGTGACGCAGTGTGATATGGAAGCCTTTAACACCTTTTTCCATGGCATGTTAGATCGCGGTATTTACTTGGCGCCGTCAGCATATGAAGCAGGCTTTATGTCTATCAAGCACAGCGATGCAGACATCGATGCCTCAATCAAAGCCGCTGACGAGATATTTGCTGAGATGGCAACAGCGTAGTTGCGGTTTTTAGCATGGGTTTGAACGCTCTGAAAATGAGCGCTCTAAAAAGGTCAGTATCATAAATGGTGCTGACCTTTTTTTATGGATATGAATGCGGTGTGCTGCCTTTATTTGATTTTATCAAACTTAGCATCTTTTAGGCTCAGTCGGCCGCGCAGTACGTCACTGTACATACGAAAGTCGCTGACAAAGCTTTTTAGTGGAGACTTAAACGACGCGGGTTTGTTTTTTTCAAAGAAAAAATGACCGACCCACGCACAGGCATAACCTGCGGCGATACCTTTAAGCAGCGGGGCGGGCGAGCGCGACTTGACCGATTTTGCGAGGCCCAGTAAGCCCAAGCTACTACCCGCGAAGTGCAACCGGCGGCAAGCCATGTTTTGATGCTCATCTAAATAAAAATCATAAAAGCTTTGTTTGGTAAAGCTTTGTTTGGTTGGGCTGACAGCTGTCATCATGCTTTTTTTAGCATTGCTGGCCGCTTGAGCATCGGTGTTTTTGGTAGTGTTTTGTATGGTAGTTTGATTCATTTATTTAGCTTCCTTGCTAATCGTTTATTGAGTATAGACATTAGGGGGCTTTTTGTTTTACTAAAACGGCTAGGCGGTCATTAAGTGACTGTTATTTATTATAATATTGGTCGTTTTTAATGTAGCAAAACGCTATCCTTAACACAAGCAATGGATGTTTATGGCGTATTTGTTATTTTGTCGATGATGCGCTTGCTGCTTAATTAGCATTTGGGTCGCTTGCCAGTGTTTGGCATAAATGCTTTAATGGCGAAAATTGTGTCACTGCTGTCTGTTGGCCTCTCACATTGATGTTGATGTCCCGTTTTTGTCATGTGGTTTTTATAGTTTGGTTATTATAAGGTGTTTGACAGCTTGGCTTTGCTTGAGCCAGCCGTTTGACCCAGCGCCGCCCATGTATGTACCTTTTATCCCACTAATATGGTAACGATTTCGCTTATGCCCATTGATTATTTTACAAACCCGCCAATCGCCGACGATGAAATGATGGCCGCCATTGATATCGGCTCCAATAGTTTTCACTTAGCCATCGCTCGTTTAGATCATGGGGAGGTGCGTAAAGTCGTCTCTATGTCAGAAAAAGTGCAGCTGGCCGCGGGGCTGGATGAGCACAACATCCTAAGCGCGGCGGCTGAAAAGCGTGGCCTTGGATGTCTTAGCCGCTTTGTGGCGCGTTTGGATTCGGTGCCGCCTGAGCGTATTCGGGTGGTTGCCACCAACGCCTTGCGCCAAGCCAAAAATGCCAATGACTTTATCAGCCGTGCCAATAAGATTTTGCCCAAGCCTATCGAGATTATCGCAGGACGAGAAGAGGCGCGTTTGATTTATTTGGGCGTTTCACATACCAATGCCAGTAGTGATAAGCGTTTGGTCATCGATATTGGTGGCGGCTCGACGGAGTTTATCATCGGCCAAGAGTTCGACCCGCTACTGACCGAGAGCTTGCAGATGGGCTGCGTGGCCTTTACCCAAAAGTACTTTGCTGATGGGCAGATTACCAAAGACGCGTTTACCAATGCCATCGCAGGCGCGCGTAAAGAAGTACTGGCGATCAATGGCCGTTACCAAAAAGTCGGCTGGAGTAGTGTGGTCGGCTCAAGCGGTACCATCAAAGCGGTGCGAAATGTGTTGGTGTCAAAAGGCTGGGCCGATGAGCAAGAGCGCATCACCTATAAAGGGGTGAAAAAACTCGAAAAACTGCTGCTAAAGATCGGCAACGTCGGCGATATCGATTTAGAAGGTGTCAAAGAGCATCGAAAGGCGGTGTTTCCAGCGGGGGTGGCGGTCCTGCGCGCGGTGATGAAAGTGCTGGGTATCGAAACCATCGTCTATTCTGACGGCGCGCTGCGCGAAGGTGTCATGTATGATATGTTAGGGCGTTTTGCGAGTGAAGACGTGCGTGACCGCAGCGTGCTGGCACTGATCAAACGCTATTCAGGCGACAAAAAACAAGCCAAACAAGTGGTCAAAACCAGTCGGCATTTATTTGAACAAGTCAAAGACACGCTGGGTCTGAGTAGTGATGATGGCGATTTGCTCAGACGGGCAGCGTTTTTGCACGAGATAGGGCTGGCGATCAGTCACAGTAGCTACCATAAGCACAGTGCTTATTTGCTTGAGCACTCAGATATTCCGGGGTTTTCACAGGTCGACCAAAAGCGCATGGCGCAGCTGATGCTCAATCACCGCCGTAAGCTAAAAGCCGATATGTTGGAGCAGACCTGTACCATCGGCGGCAACCAGTTGGTCTATCTGTGCTTGCTCCTGCGCTTGGCAGTATTGGCGCATCACAGCCGCAGCGACCATGAGCTACCAGCATTACAGCTCGCTGTCGTCGATGATCACTGCTGGCAGATCACGGTTGCCGATAGTAGTGAGCACTATGCGTTTTTGTTGCCAGATTTGCATACCGAGATTGAGCAGTTTGCCAAATGGGGTATCAAGCTTAGCGTGATAGAGGCCTGATGGCTTTGATAGCTAGTATCTGATAGCTAGCATCATTATTATGCTAGATGACGGACACCATCGACGTATCAATGCGCCTTACCGGTGGCATGTGCTCTATCGTTAGTAAGATGGTTTACAGATCTAGGTAACAAAAGCCGCTTTGACAATAATGTCATGCCATTTAAGATGTGCTACTATAGCTTCTATTGAGTTTACAACTGTACTTTTATTATCAAAAACCGATAACATTATTGAGTATAATTATTAAAGGGAAGCATTTATGAGCACTGTCTGGGATAGTGTGCAGCTTGCACGGCACGCCAAGCGTCCATTGTTTATGGACTATGTCAATCAGCTGTTTACCGAGTTTGATGAATTACATGGCGACCGCGCGTTTGCCGACGACAAGGCCATCGTAGGTGGTCTGGCGCGTTTTGAGGGTCAGCCTGTGATGGTCATCGGTCAGCACCGTGGCCGTAGTACGCGTGAGCGTATCGCCCATAACTTTGGTATGGCCAACCCCGAAGGCTACCGTAAGGTCATTCGTTTGGTAAAAATGGCTGAGCGTTTTAATATTCCGGTGATGACCTTTGTCGATACCCAAGGCGCGTACCCAGGAGTGGGCGCAGAAGAGCGCGGCCAAGCACAAGCCATCGCTGAGAGTATCGCGGTCTTCTCTAGCCTACAAGTTCCTATCATCGTGACCATCATCGGTGAAGGCGGCTCAGGCGGTGCGCTGGCCATTGGCGTGGGTGACAGGGTCAATATGTTACAAAACAGTATCTACTCGGTCATCTCACCTGAAGGCTGCGCTTCTATCTTATGGAAGACTGCCGAAAAAGCCCAAGACGCCAGTGAAGCGTTGAAGCTAAACGCGGTAAACCTGCATCAAATGGGTCTGATTGATGCGGTCATTGAAGAAGGTGAGGGCGCGCACGTCCAGCCGCAGCCTGTCATGGATGCGCTAAAATCCTTGCTCACTGAGCAATTAAAAGCGCTCAATGAGATGGATGTTGAAACCCGCTGCGCGCTGCGTTATGAAAAGCTCAAGTCCTTTGACTCTGAAGTGATGCTGCCTTGCTGATTTATTGATGAGTCATATTGCAAAATAAAAGTGTTAAAATAAAAACGTGTCATTGTATGGCGCGTTTTTTTATGCATAGGTGATTTATAAGAGGTAGTTTATAAGATTTTGAGCCAATAAATTATCCAATCATCTAAGCGCCCAGACATTCTCCGCTACTTTTTAACTACTACGATTTAAATCCTTTAAAAAAATAACTTTGTATTGAATGACTTAATCGCCATGTATCTGACATATTTGGACTTTACTATAATTAACAGCATAATTTCTATACGACGTATATATGTTAAGGCTCATGATATTTTGATTGCTATCAACAAGGCTGATTATGACCAGTAGCGCAATTATTCCCTCTCCTATTAAACCAATAGCGACGCTACCAATTGATGATAATTTGGCGCAGGCATTGCTGAGTAGTCTGACAGAATACAGCACGCAGCTGCATGGCCGGCGTGTCTGGCTGGCCTGTAGTGGTGGGCGAGACTCTTTAGCGCTGGCGGCGCTGTGTGTCCAGCTATATCATCGCGGCCGCTTGCCGTTTTTGCCGCAGTTGCTGCACGTCGATCATGGCCTGCAAGCAGATAGCGGCGTCTGGGCGCAGCACGTCACGCGTTGGGCCACCGCGCAAAATATGCCTTGTCAAATCTTGCGCGCACAAGTTAAGGGTCAAGATGAGCAGGCAGCACGGCATGCCCGCTATGAGGTGATGCGCGCCGTACTCAACACCGACGATGTACTGCTGCTCGCACATCATGCTGATGATCAAGCCGAAACGATACTGATGCGGCTGATACAAGGCGCTGGGGTCAATGGGCTATCAGGGATGCAGCCGTGGCGCACGCAAACCCAAGATGGCCGGCGCAACGCACTGTGGCGGCCATGGTTGACCGCCAAACGTAGTACGATCAGCCGTTATGCGCAGCGTTTACAACTCCCCTATATTGATGACCCAACCAATGAGGCAGGGGACAACGTCCGTAGTGGTCTGCGCCGCGATGTCATGCCAGTTTTGGCCACGTACAATCCAAATGTCATTGATAACATCGCTCGTAGCGCCCAGCTATTAAGTGACGCACAATCCATCGTCAATGATCAGGCAGTAGCGGATCTGCAGCGGGTAGCAGTCAGGGATTTGCAGCTCGCGTCCGCCCAGCGGGTACTAGATATAGCAGCGCTAAACACGCTGCCGCCATACCGTCAGCGCCAATTGCTGCATCATTGGCTTACTCAAGATGAGCCATTACCACCCACAAAGCAGCTGGTAGATGCGGTATTTGGCCTTAGCCGGCGTCAGGACTCTAACCACCAAACCGCGCTTTTTTGGCAAGCGAGTCTACAGTCTTACGTCATACGCCGTTATCGTCAGCGGCTGTATCGCATAAGTAGCGACTGGCTGGATTGGCTGACATTACCGCTGGGTAAGATGGAGCATGTAATCTCTGATCTGACAGCTGAGGTAGCTAGTACACCTACTATCAGACCGCAGCCTATCTTGATGACATTACGCAGTGACACACATTTTGTTTGGCAAGCCAAGATTTGGCCTCATGCTTTGGCTGCTTTATTGGGTGGTGATAGAAGCGGCAGTGCTACGTTAAGCAAGGGTACACTAAGAGCTAAGCTTGCCAACCATCAGGGTACAATGCGTCTCTCGTTTGCGCCGTTAGCGCGGCAGCAGCGCGTGCGCACGGTGTCCATGCCGCGGCCACAAGCGGGCAAAAAACTATATCAAACGCTGGGCATACCAGTATGGCTGCGTGAAAGCTTGGTGATAGTAAGCGTCGACTGTAGGCATTTAAAAGACGGACAAGACGATCTGATCGAAAACGCAGCTGCCGTGCCTATCTTATTGCTGTCGCCTTTTGATTGTTGGATATTGCACACAGATATCATGCGCGTAGAGAGTAATCATCCGGCGGCGTTTGATGAGATAGCTGAGGGTGTCGTCAGTCAGATTATGATACAAAAAGCGCGCCAGACAACAAAGCCAGCAATATCAAAGCAACACTAAAGTCCGTCCAAATAGAGGCGATAACTCTATCAGTCAATGAAGCAACAAGCGGGCAAGTAAGCCGCTGAATTTATCAAACGATGCCAGTAGCAGTATGGTAAACTGAGTGTCATTTTCCCTAGCAGTATGTTAGTTTGAATACTTTTGGATTTTTGCGTAGGAGACAAGTATGTCAGTATTAGATAATAAAAAAATCAGCTTTATCGGTGGCGGCAACATGGCGCAGGCTCTGATTAGTGGGCTTGTCAGCTGCGGTGTGGAGCCAAGCTTGATTACAGTTGCTGACCCTAGTAGCGAGGTGCGCGAGCAGCTATCTGCTAAAGGGCTAAATGCTGTCGACCCAACCGCCGATGCTACCGCTGCTGTTATCGGTGCTGACATCGTGGTATTGGCCGTCAAGCCGCAAGTGATGAAAACGGTGGTGAGCGGCTTTGCCGATGCGCTAGATCAGCAGCTGGTGATTTCGGTCGCGGCAGGTCTGTCGACGGCTTTATTGACAGACATGCTCGGCGGCTATAGCAATATCGTGCGCGCGATGCCAAACACACCGGCGATGATTCAGATGGGCGCGACTGGCTTATATGGTACAGACACTATCTCTGCAGAACAAAAGCAATTGGCAACGGCGGTGATGGAAGCATCAGGGTTAGTCATGTGGGTCGATGATGAAGCACATATGCATGCGGTCACGGCCGTTTCAGGCTCAGCGCCTGCTTATATGTTTTACTTTATCGAGTCGATGGTTGATGGTGCAGTCGCGCTGGGGTTGAATAAAGAGCAAGCGTCAGCACTGGCCATGCAGACCATGCTAGGCGCGTCAAAAATGGCGATGAATAGTGATGACGCACCAGCCGAGCTGCGCCGTAAGGTCACCTCGCCAAATGGTACGACGCAAGCGGCCGTCGAGTCTATGCAAGCCAACGAGATTGGTCGTCAAATCATTGAAGCCATGCAAGCCTGCTACGATCGCAGCCAAGCGCTGAGCGAAGAGATGAGTAAATAATCGCTGACTACTGTTTTTCTATCTTGGGATATGTCAGGCATGATGGCATATCTCATTTATAATCAAAAAACGCCTGATAAAGACATTCGTCTTCTTAAAATCCGTTAATAACGTCACATTGAGTAGCGCTTCATGAACAACATGTTATTTCAAATCTTTGATTTGGTCACCACTTTCGCCATGATGTTGGTGTTTATTCGTTTTATGCTGCAGTTTGCTGGTATGGATGCTCGTAACCCCATGATTGCCCCTGCCTATAAAGCGACCCATATCGTCGATGTGTTTGGGCGTATTTTTCCGACCGTCGCGCAAGGCCGAATCAGCATCGCTGCCATTGTACTGATGTTTTTGATCCGTCTGATCGACATCTCTGGCAAAGCCGCTTTGATGCATAAAGGCATTGCGCCGGTGCCGTTGTTTTTTACGGGTACCACCAGCTTATTATTAGACTTTTTGCGTATGTGTCGCTACTTGGTCATCGGTTCTATTATCGTCAGCTGGATTGTGGTGTTTACCCAGTCTCAGCATCCGATTATCGGTATTATCATCAGTCTGGCCGAGCCTATTTTGGCACCATTTCGCCGCATCACGCCAAACTTAGGCATGTTTGATTTGTCACCGATGGTGGCTTTTTTGGCGTTTTATTTACTTGAGATATTCATCGGTGGTTTGGCCGCCAGCTTTATGCCAATGTTGGGTTAACACTAGGGCGCTGCGCTGTTAATTAGCCTGAGTAAAGGGCGCTCTATCGATATAGAGCGCCCTTTTTATATGTGTTTATTGGATATGTGAATAATTGACAAAACGATTGGGTATCAGTTGGGCGTCGTCGTCGTCAGGGTGCGGGACGTCAGCGGCGCGTAGCGTTTGAGTGATCCAATTATCTGCCGCTTTGACGGCGTCAACCAGCGCATCGCCCACGGCTAAGCGTCCAGCGATAAAGCTGGCAAGCGAGCAGCCAGAGCCATGAAACTCACCTTTTAGGCGCGGCAAGATACTCTGATGTACCATCTCACCATTGATATACAGATACTGCTCGATATCGCCGCTGTCGAAGTCATGGGAGGTTTTTACCAAGACGGCACGGGTGCCTTGCGCACACAGTTTTCGTGCAGCGACATGTAGGTCTTGCTCGCCGCTTAGCGCACGCAGCTCATGCGTATTGGGGGTGATTAAGGTGGCGTAGGGGAGCAGCTTGCGAAAGGCGGTGACCAAGGTCTGCTCATTGCCCAAGCTGCCGCCGCTATTGGCGACCAGCACAGGGTCTAAGACAAACGGCGTATCAGCGTCGATGACTTGCTTGGCAAACAGCTCTGTGAGCATGGCGATATTGTCAGTGGTGCCAAGCATGCCGGATTTTATGGCACGGACCGGCAGATCTTCGAGCACGGCGACGGCTTGATCTTTGACCAAACTGGCCGCACACGCCTCAAACCCATACACCTGCTGCGAGCTTTGGATGGTGATGGCGGTACAAGCGATGGCGGCATGGGCGCCGGCTTGGCCGATGGCCTCGATATCCGCTTGTAGTCCAGCGCCGCCTGAGGGGTCCAATCCTGAAAAACACAGTACCACGGGTCGCATAACATATCCTTTTATTTATAAGAGCTATCAGAAAACTGATAAATACTATAGCCAGCCAATAAGAAAAAAGCCAGTATCAGCATGGCGTTAACCTGTTTTAAATAAGTAGCGTTCTACAGACATAAAAAATGCCAGTTTTGTGTTGTATTGATTGTACTTATGACAGGTGGTTCATTCAAACAAACCAGCCTATTGCAGCCTTGTATATAGGGGGTCTCTGATGTACAGATTTGGGCAGTATTGTTGGGCACAATGAGCGATAAAAGCATTTAAATCAATAATTATCATAAAAGCGAGATTAAATCTGCCGACAAGGCTTGCAATTCGTTTTGGCTTTGTTATAATACTCGCCCACGACATAAGACGTATCGTTAGCATCGATACTGTATTTGTAAGGCTGTTTTTTGAACAGTATTATAAGTGTCTTACTTCGTTCGGTGAAGTGGGTGAGTGGCTGAAACCAGTTCCCTGCTAAGGAACCATACGTGTAAGCGTATCGAGGGTTCGAATCCCTCCTTCACCGCCATTTATTTTGTTGTTATAATAGTGCTAACGCAGTATATCGACGATAAATGATTTTTTAGCGATGACTTCAAAAAATAATTTGAAATTATCTTAATAAATCAGTTGACACAAGCGATATTATCTATATAATGACCAACCTAATTTACTGCAATTGTTATTAAACACTGTAGTGAATGATATGCAAAATACGCGCCTGTAGCTCAGTTGGATAGAGCACTTGGCTACGAACTAAGGGGTCGGGAGTTCGAATCTCTCCAGGCGCACCATTTGCATACTAGCTTATCTTATTAAAATTTAAGCAAAACCTAAAATAATCGCCTGTCTTATGACACTTTGGCGATTTTTTTGTGTCTGTCGTTTTTATACCTATCATTTGCGTACAATACATACCAGTAGCACGTGGCGCATACGTCTTTAATCATCAAAGGTACGATAAGCGTTTGAATTACGGTACAATAGCGCTACTATTCACTGCTTGCTATGAGCTTGTACCATGTCAAAAAGTTTATCCAAACGCCCGCCAAAAACTGCGTCCAACCCCTCTGCGCCTAAACCCTCTGCACCCTCTGCACCCGGTGCGCCTGTGCAGCAAGACCCAAATGAAGCCCCTAGCATTGCCAAACCCTTAACTCGGGTGGTGGCGATTTTGTATGATGGCATGCTGATTTTGGCGCTGTTGTTTTTGGTCGGTACAATGTTGACGGTGATTGGGACTTTGCTAACCATGGAGACTGGCACCGAATCGTCGCAAGCTCAGTCGCTACCGACTTGGTATCAAAACCTTGTCATGACGCCGGCCTTTGTTTTGACCTTGGTGGCGTTTTATGGGATATTTTGGCGACGCGGCGGCCAGACCCTTGGCATGCAGACATGGCGGCTAAAGACCGTCAACAATGCTGGGCATTTATTGACTTGGGGACAGTCGTTTAAACGCATATTGGCGGCTTGTTTGATGCCGTTGCTGTTTGGTGTCATCGGTAGCCTGATCGGTGGGTCGCGTACAATTATGCTAACCAGTGCGTTCTTGGGTTTAATTTTTAATTACGTGTTTTGTTTGTTTAATCGCCGCGGTCTTGCCGTACAAGATATGCTCTCAAACTCCATTACTCTTAAGATGCCAAAAGTGGCGCATGAGGGACTATGGCGCGGTTTTAAAAACCGTAAGCAAAATCAATAACTGTGAGCTTGTATAGTCGATTCTAAATAAAACAGATACATTATATGTCAACGAGGAACTGGTATAAATTTTCCTTGCGTGCTGTGCCTGCGCTGCTCGATGCTGCGTAAAAATTATCCCAGTCCCACTGTATCGTTTTTATACTGAACTCACTATATGATAAGCGTCATTTGTACCGCTTATCATACAGGGATGATAAAGCGCTGGCAGTTAGCACAGCTACCTCGATCTCATCTTCTCTCTACATGTTGACGGTTTGCATCAGCCACAGTGTGTAGCCAACAAAAAACAGCATCAACGCTGCACCTGAGCCTCGGCCAAAGGGGCGATGCTTGATAAAAGCGGCGCCGCACAGCACGACAAGTAGCAGCGTAATTGCACTCATCGCCAGCACATCACGCGACAAAATAATCGGACTGGCGCTAATCGGAGCGATCAAGGCTGCCAGACCCACCACGCCTAAAGTGTTGAAAATATTAGAGCCGATGATATTGCCCAGTGCCATATCGTGTTCGCCTTTGCGCGCCGCTGACAGGCTGGCCACCAGCTCAGGTAAAGACGTGCCGACGGCGACGATGGTCAGACCGATAATCAGCTCGCTCAATCCCCATAGCGTCGCCAACTCTACTGCACCCCAGACGATGGCGCGCGAGCTGGCCACCAGTATGGTCAGTCCAAGGAACAATGCCCACAAACCACGCAGCAAGCTTGGCTCACTATTTGCTGCGCTCAGCGCGTCATCCACTGCGCGGTGCTCTACAATCTTATTATCATCGATATCATCAACCTTATGTGAGCTGCCTTCTCGCAAGCTCAGCACGATTTGGATGCCTAAGACCACGACCAATAGTGCTAAGAGTACCAGTCCATCAACGATACTCAGCTGCCCGTCACGCAGCTGCCACGCGGCCAAAGCGGTAATGATGAGCAATATTGGCAGATCGCGTTTTATGATGCCTTTATGGATGATTATGGGGCTTATTAGGGCAGTTGCGCCCAGTACCAAGGCGATATTGATGATGTTTGAGCCATAGGCATTACCCAGTGCCAGCTCCGGACTGCCTTCTAAGGCGGCCAGTACCGACACCACCATTTCGGGTGCAGAAGTGCCAAGACCCAAAATAATGACCCCAATCAAAAAACTGGGTACATTGAGTTTTTTTGCCAGCGCCGTGGCACCATCAATAAAAACGTCTGCACTCCATACCAAAATTGCCAAGCCGATCAATACAGCAATAACTGCCAACCACATCAGTATGTTTCCTTATCAATGAATAATGACCCCAAACTCAAAAAGCACGCCAACCCCTGTCAAGCCGTTAAAACTTGTCAAACCGTTAAAACTAGGTTTATCTACAAAGTAGCTGGCAGGTATTGTCCAGCGCCGCCCATCTTTAAGTTTGGAGAAAAATATAAATGTGCCAGATAAAAATGGCACAAAAAAAGCTGAATCCTCTGTAGAGTCAGCTTTTATGTACGATAATCATATATATGCCCTGACGGCTGACAGCGGTGACGTTTGATATGGGTCAGCAGCGCTTGGAGCGTCAGGCGCTTAAGCCACTTGTACAGGGATAATATTGGCGGTGTCTTTTACCGTGTTGTCTTCGTTGCAGTAGACCAGTTTTGGCTGGTAGGTCGCAGCTTCTGCTTCATCAAAGTGCGCATAAGCACAGATAATGACGATATCGCCTAAGTCTGCCATATGAGCAGCAGCACCATTTAATGAGATGATACCAGAGCCTGCTTCGGCGCGAATCGCATAAGTGCGAAAACGCTTGCCATTGGTGACATTATAGATGTCGATTGATTCGTTTTCGCGCAGACCGGCGAGGTCCAATAAATCACCATCGATACCGCATGAGCCTTCGTAGTGCAGCTCGGCATGAGTGACGCGGGCACGATGTAATTTGCATTTAAGCATATTAAGTAGCATAAGTTGCTTCCTTAGCGTAACAAAGATTAATGAACGAAATCATCATGTTAGTGGGGGCGATTTTGCCAAAATAAAAGACTACTATAAAGTATCACGTAACAAGTCCAGCGGTAAAAACCCAGCGGTAAAGGTCTGGCCATTATAATTAGGGCAGTTTAAAGCCATTAATTTGGGAACGGGCTTTTTCGATATCGCCGCCTAACAGCAATGGCAACGCATCAAACGCGGCGCTCAGAGCACTGTCGATGGCAATCTGCTCATCAGGTGAGGCCTTTGAGAGGACATGTCCACTGACCTTTGATTTGTGACCTGGATGCCCGATACCGATACGCAGTCGATGAAAGTCGTTGCCGATATGCGGGGTGATATCGCGCAGACCGTTATGACCGCCATGGCCGCCATTGGTTTTGAGCTTGATACTACCCGCTGGAATATCCAGCTCGTCGTGCGCGATCAACAGCTCATCGTTGTCGATGCCATAAAAGTTGACCATCGGTACCACCGATTGACCCGATTTGTTCATAAAGGTCGATGGCATCAGCAAGCGTACATCAGCGCCATGAATCTGTCCGCGTCCCGTTATCCCATGAAACTTTTTGTCAGGAGAAAGGGCGATATTGAACTGCTGCGCCAAATGATAGACAAACCAAAACCCTGCATTATGACGCGTAAACATATACTGCTGACCGGGATTACCAAGACCGACAATAAGCTTTATGGCCATAAAAACATCCTGCTTAAATGTGATAAATGAGCGTAAGGTTGATTGTGCTGTCGTTTATGTCTGACAGCACTGTGATGCTCAAACCCTACTTACAAAAACAGCAGGAGATATACATCACCTGCTGTTTTTTTTGACGAAACGAACCTATCAGCAGGTCGACGGCATAGTGCCACGACCTAGCGGTCGTTTATTATTCGCCGTCTTTGTTTTCAGCGCCTTGCTCGGTCGCAGGTACGTCAGCTGCATCAACTTCGTCAGCATCTTCGTCAACTTCTTCAACCGTTGGTGGCTGCATGTTAACGATAGTACGGTCGTGTGCATCTTCCATATCAAGTTCGAAGATGATAACGCCTTCTGGTAGTTTGATGTCTGATAGACGGAATAGATCGCCGATTTCCATGCCTGATACGTCAACTTCTAGGTATTCAGGTAGTTGTGATGGTAGGCAAACGATTTCGATGTCAGATACTAGGGTAGACAAGATACCGCCAGCTTTTGTACCTGGTGCTTCTTCACGGCCAATGAAATGCACAGGAACATTCATGTTGATTTTCTGACCTTTTACAATGCGCTGGAAATCAGCATGCATTGGGAAGCCTTTAGCTGGATGGCGTTGTAGGTCTTTGATAACGACCTGATGCGCTTCGCCATCGACATTTAGCGTCAAGATGTGTGAGAAAAACGCTTCAAATTCAAGAGACTTAACCAGCTCATTGATTTTGATAGAAACCGCAGTTGGCTCTTCGTCACCACCATAGATGATAGCAGGTACTAGGTTCTGCTTACGTAGGCGGCGGCTCGCACCTTTACCTTGCTGTTCTGCAGAACGGGCAACTGCACTTAGTTCGAAATGATTAATACTCATGGATATAATCCTATAAAAAGATAAATGAAGTGTCTGGTCATAAAAAAGTGGATTTGCGACCAATCCACTAATACGTGATGAAAGCTCGATGACCGGTCATCAGTGACGCTGACAACCAAGAAACAGAGCAATATGTTTGCCGTCATCGTTTACTGACAAATATCAGCAAAAACCTATCTGGCAAACGTGATCAGCACTTTTAAAGATGCCAACCATCAAAGATCACACAAACGGTCGGCACAGGCGCGCATTATACGTGGTTTTGTAGCAATAATAAAGACCTACGAAAAATGCGAACATAAAAAACAGCGCCATATCATCAAATATGGCGCTGTTTTTTTATATCAGGTGTCTGTGTAGCTGTATGTGCAAACCGCCACTGACACAGAAGTCGTTAGGCGTCAAACATGGCGCTGATAGACTCTTCGTTATTGATGCGGCGTAAGCTCTCAGCGAGCATCGGTGCGATACTGACTTGGCGGATTTTGCTACAAGATTGAGCAGCAGGAGACAATGGAATGGTATCAGTCACGACCACTTCATCTAGGGCTGACTCAGAGATGTTTTTTAGCGCATTACCCGATAGTACAGGGTGGGTGATGTAAGCCAATACGCGGCGCGCGCCGTTTTCTTTTAATGCTTCAGCGGCTTTGCATAGGGTGCCTGCAGTATCGACCATATCATCAACGATGACGCAGTCACGATCACGTACATCACCGATGATGTGCATCACTTGCGACTCATTGGCACGGGCACGGCGTTTATCGATGATCGCCATGTCGGTGTCGCCCAATTGTTTGGCCATCGCACGAGCACGTACCACACCGCCAACATCAGGTGATACCACCATGATGTTGTCGTAGTCTTGTTTTTGTAGGTCATTTAACAGGACAGGGGTGCCGTAGATGTTGTCGACAGGGATATCGAAGAAACCCTGAATCTGATCTGAGTGCAAATCTACGGTCATGACGCGGTCGATACTGACGATATTTAGCATATCGGCGACGACTTTGGCTGAGATAGGAACGCGAGCTGAGCGTGGACGACGGTCTTGACGGGCATAACCAAAGTACGGCATCACTGCTGTGATACGGCCCGCACTAGAGCGACGAAGCGCATCCGCCATCATCATGATTTCCATCAAATTGTCGTTGGTCGGTGCACAAGTCGGCTGCATGATAAACACGTCTTTACCGCGCACGTGCTCTTTAATTTCCACGGCAATTTCGCCATCAGAAAAACGCGTGATGTCAGCTTTACCAAGAGGAATGTGTAGGTGGTCGGCGACGGTTTTCGCAAGTTCTGGATGGGCGTTGCCCGTAAAAATTGCCAAATAAGGCATGACTGAAGTCCTATTTATTGACTCAAGCAGCGACCACTAAGCAGTGTCTAACTGCCCAAATAAAGAAAAGAGTGGTGAAAGTAATTATAGACTACTAAGATAGTAAAAAATGGCAGGGGTAGCTGGACTCGAACCAACGGATGTCAGGATCAAAACCTGATGCCTTACCAACTTGGCTATACCCCTGTAATGTCTAGGCAGGACGAGCGCTGAATGCTAACAAAGTATTAGCTAGGCGTCGCTACCTATCAACCGTCTAAGACGGCGTTCCCTAGCGGTGTTCATTGCGAACTATACCGAAATTGGGAAGGTGTTGTCAATTGCTATCACTAGCAATCCAAACTAAAAATGGCAGGGGTAGCTGGACTCGAACCAACGGATGTCAGGATCAAAACCTGATGCCTTACCAACTTGGCTATACCCCTATTGTGGCGACCTATTATAAGTAAATTTTTAGATTTTGCAAGTCATTTGCGCCTTTTTCTAGTATTTATTAAAAAATTTTGCACTCGATTTTTTATATAGTCGATTCTAAATAACACAGATACACTATATTTCAACGTGGAGCGGGTATAAATTTTTCTGACGTGCTGTTGTGATACTCTTTTTAAATACAGTTACGTAGTCTCCATCGGCGTAGCGCGCAAGGAGCATCTATATCAGCCGCCCTAGTGTGTATAGGAAAGCCGCCGCTTTTGGGATGCAGCCTGTACTCTGATAGCGCCATTATAAGTTATCTACCAAGTAAGCAGGACAAGGCGCATTTGCCAGCCATTTTTTTATCAATGCCTTATCGGTAGCAATACTGGCATCCAATGGCAAAAACACCGCACTACCAGAGCCGGTCATCCGTGCTGTGCTGCGTGCTACCGTCTCTAAGCCTTGTAAATACTGTAATGCATCATCGACGGCAGGGGCGAGGCCGGTGACGACAGGTGTGAAGACATTGTGATACGGCGCATGTAGAGCTTGTGTATAGTGCGCTGCTTGGCGCTTGATGGTCGGTATGGAGAGGGGGATAATATCACGCTGCAGCGTAGGATGGGTAAACAGCTCAGCGGTGCTGACATGTGCCGTAGGCGTCAAGACCAAATACTGCTGATCTGGTAGCGCTATCGGCGTTAATTGCTCACCAATGCCCTGCGCAATCGCGTCCTGACCAAAGATAAAAATTGGCACATCTGCGCCCACTGTCGTACCGATGTTTATCATTTCATCTTGGGAGAAGTCAAACGCCCATATCTCATTAAGTGCCAGCAGTGTCGTCGCTGCATTAGAGGAGCCACCGCCCAGCCCTGCACCCATGGGTAAGTGTTTGTCCAGCTCAATCGTCACTGGCGCAAGCTGCTTGGGTAGCTTGTTCGACGCTATGGCCGCGGCCAATAAAGCGCGAGCAGCCTGAAAGATCAGATTGTCCGTGACATGGCTGGTGATGGCTTCTGCGCCTGTCAGCCTTAATAGTCGCTCACACAGCTGATCGATCGCTAAAGTGCTATCGATGTCTACTAGGCCATCTACAAGTGAAAAATGCAGATAATCGCCCCAATCAAGCAGGCGAAAAACCGTTTGCAGATCATGATAGCCATCAGCGCGCTTGCCAGTGATGTGCAAAAACAAATTGAGCTTGGCAGGTGAGAGACGAGTCATCGTAGAAGCAGATGATGCCGCTATATTTTCAATCATATGTTTTCAGTCATGTTTTTTCATCATAAGGTACAGTCATAAAAAGCTATCTTAACGAGCAACGATAGCTTTTGAAAGGCGATCCGTTGTTGGTACCTGATAGATTAATGATTAATCGTCATGACAACCTTGTTGCCTTGTGGCTGCACTGCGCTGATTTTGGAAGGTCGTTTGTCTGAGCCTTTATAAGTAAAGTTGGCTGTCCACTCACCATTGACCGAGCTTATCAGGCGGTTTTGTGCATCGAGCTTGGGCGCGCTGTCTGAGGGCGCGGGGCGACCAGATATCCAGTAGGGCATTTGCGAGATGGGCGCTTGCCAGCCTGTGGCTTTTTTTAGTAGGGTCTCAGGATCATCAGCGGTCAAAGTACCGGTTTTTTCACTGACCAAGGTGGCCGTCTGACCATCGTATTCGATATTGGTTTTGCCAATACCGAGTGCGCCAATCAGCTCAATGGCAAATCGATCGTCTTGCTGGCCCCATGCATAAAACGCACTGCCACCTTGCGCGCCGCTGCTGTCACTGGCAGGCGTGGTCACACCAATCTTGCCGGTGATATTAAAGCTCTCTAGCTTGTTTGGCTGCTCGCTGTTTTGACCTTGTATCATGGTGCCTGATTGATGGCTAGCATTGGCAGTCTTTAGAGACTGACAGCCAGAGGTAATGGCAAGGGTAGCCGCCATCGCTGTCAGCAGGATCAGCTTTTGCGATTTAGCTTTAGACTGAAACTTAGATTTGCACTTGGATTTATATTTGGATTTATATTTAGATTTAAACTCGGCAGAGAGCTGAAAAAAAAGGGTGGCAACTGGCATAAAACATCCTCAAAAACAAACAAATTTGCAAAAATAATAATTTTGATTAAAGGCTAGCTTAAGCGCTATTTGTTACTCGCTTATACGCGGCTGTTAGCTTCTTATAAGTGCCTTGTAACCGGTACTCCGCACCCCGCTTTTGCACAGACTCTAATACAGTTGTATGCGGTCGCTGATATTATGCTGACCAAATGAAAAGCGCTGCTGCAAGTCGGCAAGCAAGGCCTCGACTTTGGCGTTATCGCCCAGGCCTTGATAAGCGCGTAGCAACAGCGTGCCTGAGCGCAAGGTCGGAAAGACATCATAAGGGGTCTGTAGATAGTCGATGACTTGCTGATAGCGTCGGTTGGTCAAGGCGTTACTTGCCAATATGTTGAGCGCTTGCAAGTGCAGCTCGTTGTCGTAGCGTGGATCATCATAACGAATCTGGATGATGTCGGTCGCCAAGACCAAGCCTTGCTCAGAGTTTGGCTCATTGGCCAAGAGCAGCTGGGCGTAACTTAGCTGATAGGCCAGATTGCTCGGATCGAGCGCGCGCAGATGATTGAGCAAGGTGCGTTTGACGATATAGTCGTTTTTATCATCGAGGAGCTGAGCGCGAGCAAACAATAGCATCTCATTGTCAGGGTATTTACGCGCTGCCCGAGTCAACAGCCGTAGCGCTTCATCCGGCTCGTTTTGTTGCCATAAAATATCGGCCTGCATGACATAAGTGTCAGGGGCAAAGACGCTAAATTGTTTGCGTAGTTTTTCTAAAGTGCTGATGGCGGCAGCGACATCGTCATCAAGTAGCTCAAACGCCACCACCTTTCGACGTGCCTCCAATACCAAGTCTTCTTGCATCACTGCATTGAGATAGTGTTTGGCTTGCTCAAAGCGCTGCTGACGCTCAGCACTGATGCCTAGATAGTAATAGGCCCGATCGAGATAAGCCGGAGATTTGGCGAGTATATTTAGCAGCTCATCAGCGCTGCGGTACTCTTCGATATCCAGACTGACCAAGGCGGCAAGCAAGGTAATCTCCGCATCCTCACGAAAGCGCTCGTGCGCTTGTAGTAATAATTGCCACGCCTCTTGGCTTTGTTTTAAGTCCAGTAAATAGCGAATCTCGTACAGGTACAGACTCTTGCTATCAGGGTTGCGCAAGCGCGCTTGGCTAAGGTAATTGACCACGGTTTCGGCGGTGACGATTTTACGTAAGATATCTGCCTTTAGGGTAATAAAAGGCACATAATCAGGCTGGCGTGCCAGCGCACGGTTGATATGTACAATAGCAATCTCAGGCTCATTAAATTGGTAGAGCAGGCCTGCCTTTAGTACCGATAATGACGCGTTTTGCTTGCTATCGAGCGGCTGAAGCGCGGCGAGTAGATCGCGTTTGTCAGCATCGGTATTGGGGTAAATACCGATTAATATCTCGCTTAAGTCGGCGCGTGGATCGTAGCGTAAGATGCGGTTTAGTGTCTCGCCTGCCAAGACGTAATCGTGTGCGCGCAGTGCCAAATGCGCGACATAAAACCAAGCAGGCACGTGATCGGGGTTTTGCTCTTGCCACGTTTTGGCAAACTGTAACGAGTCGGCCACACTCTCGTTTTGTAAAGATAAGCTCAGCGCCCGCTCAAAGACAGCGGTGGCATCTTTTTTGAATGACTGCTGTTTATAAATGGCGACGGCGCGTTGTTTGTCATCGCGATCAGCGGCAAACTCCGCCGCCAAAAGCGCGTACAAGCTTGGCTCGCTTAGCTCAGGCTGCCAGATGCTAGCAGGAGCCAAGCGCTGCACATCGACAGTCTCTGGCAGTCTTTCGCTGGCGCTGGGTGTCGCGGCGCTCGTAAGCGTGCTGACGCTGTTTTGCTGGTTTTCTACCTTCGCTGGGATATCGATAGCACTGGCGTGCACAGGAGCAGATAGGCACAGACAAACAGCCAACGATAGCGTTAGCCGATAGCGTTGGCACAAGCGCTCTATAATGAGGTTTAATAAAGCGCGTAGGCTCAATCGCTCATCAAGTGCTGGCGGTGCCCGAAATAATGACCCAAAAAAAATCATAAATAGCTGTGTTCGCCCGATAGTGACTGCCTAATCCATAGGTAGCGTTTAATAAGGGGTGGTTCGTCAGGTTAAGGTGCGTTTTCAATGATGCAGGCTGAGATGAAAACTTAGGGTAACACTCAGATGAAAGCGCCTGTCAAACATTATAAGAGTAGAATGACAAGATAAACAATAGCAGCCGTGTTACTCAACTAGCGCACAATTACAGATGCAGGGCGTCATGTAATGATACCCGTCATAAAAGTCGCCTAGGTGGTTGATTTGTCGGGCAAGTGCCCAGATACAAGCAAATACTCATCCGAAGTGGGTGAGTGTTAATTAACGCTGGTAATAATGATATAATAGGCGATTTTAAGCTCTTCCTTTTAGCGCTGTCGTCGCAAACGGTATTTTTTGTTTATATATTATATATAGTGAGTTTAGGATAAAAATGAGACAGTTCCGTGTTGAAATGCAATGTATCTGTTTTATTTAGAGTCGACTATATAAGAATTGGTTTATATAAACAATCAAAACACCGTATGGCTGGCAGGTGAGCGTCATTTTTATGGTCTATCAATAATGAGATTAGTGGTCATTGGGGTCAATCACAAAACCGCACCAGTCGCTCTGCGAGAGCGCTTGGCGCTTGTTGGTGACGATGTGAATGTCGCACTCGAGCAGTTAGAGGCCTTTACCGATGGCAGCGTGATCGTCTCGACCTGTAACCGTACTGAGATTTATGCACTGGTACCGCAGCCTGTAGAAAGCGAGCTTGCTCAGTCTGCAACCAACGCCGCCACGACCACCAGCACCACTCTATCGGCCGCCGCCATCAGCGCTCATATCATTAAGATAAAAACATGGCTGGCTGAGTTTAAGCAGCTGCCACTGGCTGAGATTGAGCCTCATCTATACGTGCACCGTGATACCCATGCTCTGACGCATTGGCTGCGAGTGGCTGCAGGTTTGGACTCGATGATCTTGGGTGAGCCGCAAATCCTTGGTCAAATCAAGCGCGCCGTTCATTTGGCACAAGACCAAAAAGCCTTGAGTAATCAGCTCGGCTGGATTGTCGATCAAGTCTTTGCCGCGGCCAAACGCGTGCGAAATGAGACCAAGGTGGGCGCGCAAGCGGTGTCGTTGAGCTTTGCTGCGGCCAAACTGGTCACGCAGATATTTAATGATTTGCCCAGTCGGACGCTATTGGTCGTTGCCGCAGGGGAGATGAACCGCTTGGTGGCGACGCATATCGCAGGGCTGGGTGTGGGGCGAGTGATTATTTGTAATCGCAACCCTGAGCGCGCCGAAGCCTTGGCGGCCGAATTGCGCCATCCCAATCGCCGCGTCGAGGTCAGAGCACTTGCGGAGCTGCCGCAAGTGCTGGGTGAAGCCGATATTGTCAGTAGCTGTAGTGGCAGTATGGATGTACTCATTGATAAAACCATGACGCTACAGGCACTCAAGCGCCGTCGTTATCAGCCGATGCTGATGATCGACTTGGCAGTACCGCGCGACATCGACTCGACCATTAGCCGTATCGATGATGTATATCTGTACTCGGTCGATGATTTGCAGCATGTGATCGCAGGCAACATCGAGCAGCGCAGGCAGGCAGCTGTCGATGCCGAGTTGCTGGTCAGTCAGCTGGTCGTTGAGATGGATCGCCGTTTTCAGGTCCGTCAAGTTGGCAAAGACATCCAGCAGTATCGTGCCCGTACTCATGATCAGGTGGACAAGCTGCTACAGGCCTCTATTGCCAAGCTACAGCAAGACAATGCCGATCCCGAAGATATCCTCACCGAGCTGTCACGTCGCCTTACCCAAACGCTGACCCACGCACCATCCAAGCTCATGCGCAAAGCCGCCCGCCAAGGCGACAGTGAGCTGCTGGATTTTGTGGTGTCTGGACTCCAAGACGCCCACCGCCGCTAAATGTCTTACTCGTCCGTTCACTAAACACGGGTTGGTTTTTTGGTAGATTACCCCCTATAATCAATGGGGCGAAAACACAGGTTATACCCATCCAAAAATCCGACAACGAGCAAGGAGCATCCCATGACTGCCTTACGTCAAGATATTGATCCAAACGGCCTACTAGAATACTCCGTGGTTTATACTGACCGCGCCCTAAACCATATGTCAAAAGCCTTTCAGCAAGTCATGAACGACTTATCTGCTGACCTAAAATCTGTCTATAACGCCGATGCGGTCGCCATCGTTCCAGGCTCTGGTACTTATGGAATGGAGGCTGTGGCGCGTCAGCTGGCCAATGATGAAGACTGCTTGATCATCCGTAACGGCTGGTTTAGTTATCGTTGGACGCAAATTTTAGACAAAGGCAAAATCGCCAAGTCATCAACGGTACTGACAGCACACCGCGAAGACGGCGATACGCCAAAGCCGTTTGCCCCTGTCGCGATCGAAGACGCAGTCGCTAAAATTAAAGAGACCAAGCCTGCCATGGTGTTTGCCCCGCATGTCGAAACCTCATCAGGTATTATCTTATCAGCAGACTATATCAAGGCATTGGCCGAGGCGGTCCATAGCGTTGGTGGCTTGTTGGTCATTGACTGTATCGCCTCAGGGTGTGTCTGGCTTGATATGAAAGACTTGGGCATCGATGTGCTGATAAGCGCCCCACAAAAAGGCTGGAGCAGCACCCCAGGCGCAGGGCTGGTCATGCTAAGTGAGGCGGCTGTACAAAAAGTAGACAACACCGAGTCGGACAGCTTTAGTATTGATCTAAAACAGTGGCTAAATATCATGCGCGCCTATGAAAACGGCGGCCATGCTTATCATGCGACGATGCCCACTGACAGCTTGCGTCAGTTCCGCGACACCGTCAATGAAGCCAAAAAAATCGGCTTTGATCAGTTATGTGAGGCGCAGTGGGAGCTGGGTAAGCGCATTCGTCACGTGCTCGAAGCCAAAGGGATTGCGAGCGTGGCAGCAGAAGGCTACCAAGCACCAGGTGTGGTCGTCTCTTATACCGACCGTGATGATATGCATAAAGGCGCGGCGTTTGCGGCGGCTGGCGTACAGATCGCCTCTGGTGTACCGCTTAAAGTTGGCGAGCCTGATAATTTTAAAACCTTCCGCTTAGGTCTGTTTGGTCTGGATAAATTGACTGATATCGACGGCGCAGTGCAGCGCTTTGAAACTGCGCTGGATGAAGTATTGGCCAGTTAATAGCTCCTATTAAACTGAGGGCATGCCCTAATCACCATTTATCTGATTGGGCATCATCCAGATCACATACTGAACCTATAATCATTGGGTTCAGTATTTTTTTACCCTTTTATTATATTTTATTATATAATGTATTTATGTAAAACGAATGTATTTTATTTTTGATAAAAATTGGCTTAGGTAAATATGATGAGTATACAGATAGATTGGCTGGCCTTTACGCCGATATCCTTGGTCGGCGGTTTGCTGCTAGGGACATCGACCGTTGTTTTGTTATTGGGTATTGGGCGTATTGCCGGCATCAGCGGTATCGTGTCAAGCGTGCTAAAACCCAAAAATATAGAGATGTGGCAGATACTGTTTATCGCAGGGCTTATCGTCTCGCCTTTACTATATAGTCTGGTGCGACCACTGCCAGATATAGAGATCACCACGTCATTACCCTTGTTGCTCGTTGCTGGGCTATTAGTGGGTTTTGGCACGCGTTTGGGGTCAGGCTGTACCAGTGGCCATGGTATCTGCGGCAACGCGCGCCTGTCAAAACGCTCAATGGCAGCGACGGCGACATTTATGCTGTTTGGTGTTGTGACTGTGTATGTGGGCAGGCATGTACTCGGTATGTTTTAAAAATGACTTAACGCAGTATAGACGGCTCGTTTTATCTATAACGGCTTGAATAAACAGATGAAGTATGAGGCACAATAATGCTAAAAAACATGATTGGATTACTGGCCGGTTTATTATTCGGCTTGGGACTGCTGATAGCAGGCATGACCGACCCTGCTAAGTTGCAAGGGTTTTTGGATGTCTTTGGCGCGTGGGATATCTCCTTGGCCTTGGTGATGGGTGGGGGGCTGCTAGTGGCGATCATCGGTGTACAGTTGGCCAAGCGGCAAAAAACCAGCTGGGCGGGCACTTTTATCTTATTGCCAAGTAAGACTGTGATTGACAAAAAGCTGCTAATGGGCGCGATGATGTTTGGTATCGGTTGGGGGCTTGTGGGTATCTGTCCAGGCCCAAGCATTGTGCTACTGGGGACAGGGCACTGGCAAGCGTATGTATTTGCCGCTGCTATGCTGGCAGGTATGCTCATCTATCAGTGGGTGGCGCCAAAGCTTGATTGAGCGCTGGTGACTTAAGTGACAATCCCCATATATCAAAACTTATGTATCAAAACTTATGCATCAAAAAGGTCAGCCTAGCGATAGTCGTTAGGCTGACCTTTTTACAGTACTGATATAAAACGATTAATGGCTATGCTTTGGCACTGGCGGTGACTTTGGGTGTTTCGTGTGCCAGTGATTTGGCCGCTTGGCGCAGCTCGTATTTTTGTACTTTGCCCGTGCTGGTTTTAGGTATTTCAGCAAAGATAATGTACTTGGGCACTTTAAAGCCTGCCAAGTACTGCTTGCAGTGCTCCATCACATGGTCGCGCTGCAAGGTGCTACCAGCATGAATCTCGATAAAGGCCACGGGCACTTCGCCCCATTTGTCGTGCGGTGCGGCGACGACGGCGCAGCTTTGGATTTCAGACATTTTGTATAAGACGTTTTCGACCTCGATACTTGAGATATTCTCGCCGCCTGAGATGATGATGTCTTTTAGCCTATCCATAATCTTGATATAGCCATCAGGGTATTTGACCCCCAAGTCACCGGTGCGGAACCAACCATCAGCAAAGGCTTCTTCGGTCGCTTTGCGGCTTTTTAGGTAACCTTTCATCACCATATTGCCGCGCAGGGCCAGCTCGCCCATCTCTTCCCCATCAGCGGCGACTGGCTCCGTGGTGCCTTGTTTAAACAGCTCAAAACCCGTCATCAGATGCGAGGTCACGCCTTGACGAGATTTTTTCTGAGCGCGGCCAGCGACATCCAGCGTCTCCCACTCGTCTTGCTCAGCGCAGATGGTGACTGGCCCATAGACTTCGGTGAGACCGTAGACGTGCGAGATATGAAAGCCCATCGCTTCCATCGCTGCCAGCATGGTCTCAGAGGGCGGCGCACCAGCGACCCAGCCTTTGACTTCATGAGTAATGGCTGCTTTATATTCAGCCTTGCCACCTGCGATCATGTTGTGCACCACAGGCGCTGAGCAGTAATGCGTCACTTGGTGCTTGGCAATCAGCTGCAAAATCAAATCTGCATCAATCTTGCGCAGGCAGACGTTGACACCGGCGCGCTCGGCGATGGTCCAAGGAAAGCACCAGCCGTTGCAGTGAAATAGGGGCAGTGTCCATAGATACATCGGGTGTTTGGGCATGTCCCAATCTAGAATATTGGAAACAGCGTTAAGCGTGGCACCGCGGTGGTGATAGACCACGCCTTTTGGTTTGCCCGTGGTGCCCGAGGTGTAGTTAAGGGCGATGGCATCCCACTCATCCGTTGGACGTTCCCAGTTGTCTAGGTTGTCTGAGCTGGCGATGAGCTCTTCGTAGCTCATTTGACCAAAACGCTCAATATCGATCGCGGCATCTGTCGCATGAATGACGATAAGATTGGGAAAGGCCTCATCGATAATCTCGGCATGCTCAGCAAACTCACTGTCCAAGATCAATACTTTGGCTTCTGAATGCTGCAAACAAAAGCTAAGCGCATTGATATCGAGACGGGTATTAAGGGTACAAAGCACACCGCCTGACATCGGCACCCCAAAGGCGCATTCGACCATCGCTGGCGTGTTTGGCATCATCACCGCGACGGTATCATTCTTATCGATACCCAGTTTGCGCAGACCATCAGCCAGCTGACGACAGCGATCATAAGTCTGTTGCCAGCTCTGGGTGAGGTTGTTGTGCGTCAGATCGTCGTAGATAATGGCAGTTTTGTCAGGGTAGACCTGCGCGCTACGGATGATGAAGTCGATAGGAGTGAGCGGTTGGTGATTGGCAGGCGTTTTGCCAAGACCGGTATGAAAGTCTGTCATTAGGATAGTCCTTTATCGTATTTCTATAATGCGATGGTGCAAGGGATGAGCGAAGCGGCTGCTAAGTCAGCTCAACCCAAAGTCAGCTCAAAATAACACAGCGACGCCAATGTCATCGTATTACTGGTAAAACGCGACTCACGTGCGGTGCATTGGTCATCAGAGTTATTGGCTCAAAGCCTGCGAAAAACTGATCGCAGTCGCATGGTGGCAGCTGTAACGTCACTCAACGACAACGTTTGTCACTGAATGGCGGCTGTCAGTAAACTGCCTAGCGTATCACTGAATGGCTCGCTGAGTAGGGTGAGTTTTGCGTCACAGGCGACAGGCTTTTTGTCTGATTGCTTGACCGACTGTTTGGCTGAGTAAAAAGCAGCGCCCCGCTATTATAGCCAATCGTATCGAAAATGGGGCAGGTTTTATGGCGGATATTTAAACAAATGTCAAAAACCGTATTGTCCATCCATCGCGGCAATATATTGCCCACTCATCAGTCGCTTGTCCGCGTAGCTGATAATAATAGCGGTGTGTTAGGATATCAGCAATGCTCAATCCCGCAGCCCAGCTGATATAAAAGCGAAACTTTTGCACGCTCAGCCAGCTTAAAAGTAGTCTCCCAAACCATTCATAAGGAAAATGATATGACAGCCAGCCGCACTGCCAAAACCATAGAAACTGCTCGCGCAAACGACCACTATCCACATCTATTCGAGCCATTAGATTTAGGCTTTACCACATTAAAAAACCGTCTGGTCATGGGCTCGATGCACACCGGCCTTGAAGACCGTTTTTATAATTATGGCAAGCTGGCGGCTTATTTTGCAGAGCGCGCAAAGGGCGGCGTGGCGATGATGATCACAGGTGGTATCTCGCCCAATCGCGAAGGCTGGCTGCTACCCGCTGGCGGTACCATGAATAGCAAAATGGACGTCATCAACCATCAGCGCGTCACCCGTGCGGTACATAAGTTTGATAGCAAAATTATCATGCAAATCTTGCACAGTGGCCGCTACGGTTATCATCCATTTATCGTGTCATCAAGTCCCATCAAGTCACCCATCACACCGTTTAAACCGCGTAAGATGAGCGTCAAAAACATCGAGCAAACCGTCGAGGACTACGCACGCTGCGCCAAGCTTGCCAAGCAGGCAGGCTATGATGGTGTTGAGATTATGGGCTCAGAGGGCTATTTGCTCAACCAGTTTTTATCACGTCATGTCAATAAACGCAGCGATCAATACGGCGGTGATATCAATGGCCGTATGAAGTTTGCTGTCGATGTGGTCAAAGCCGTTCGTGCGGCGGTGGGCGAAGACTTTATCATTCTGTTCCGTTTGTCAGTGATTGACTTGGTCAAAGACGGCAACGTCATGGACGAGGTCATCACAGTCGCCAAGGCGCTAGAAGAAGCGGGCGTCACCATTATGAATACCGGTATTGGCTGGCATGAAGCACGCGTCCCGACGATTGTCACCAGCGTGCCGCGCGCCGCTTTTGTCGATTTCACCGCTGAGATTAAAAAGCATATCAGTATCCCAATGATGGCGGCCAACCGTATCAACATGCCAGAGACTGCCGAAGATATCGTCGCCAGTGGTCAAGCGGATATGATTCAGATGGCGCGTCCGTTCTTAGCCGATGCGCACTGGGTTAATAAAGCCAAAAAAGGTCAGACGGATCGCATCAATACTTGTATCGCTTGTAACCAAGCGTGTCTTGACCATACGTTCGAAAACAAACGCTCGACTTGTCTGGTCAATCCGCAAGCCTGCTACGAGACGGAATTGGTTTATAAGAAAACCAAAAATCCGAAAAAAGTCGCAGTCATCGGTGGCGGCGTCGCTGGTATGTCAGCGGCTCACGTCGCGGCATTGCGTGGGCATGACGTGACATTATTTGAAGCCAAAGACGTCTTGGGCGGTCAGTTTAACTATGCCAAAGTCATCCCTGGCAAAGAAGAGTTCTTTGAGACCATTCGCTACTATATCAATGAGCTTGAGCACTTAGGCGTTGAGATTAAACTCAATACCAAAGTCGATAAAGCCATGCTTGAGAAAGCCCAGTTCCATCATGTTATTGTCGCCACAGGCGTAGTCCCAAGAAGCCTTGAAGGCAAGCTAGAAGGTGCTGAGCTGCCACAAGTCATCAGCTATGCTGAGCTGCTATCGGGCGAAAAATCAGTTGGCGAGACGGTCGCAGTCATAGGCGCAGGCGGTATTGGCTTTGATGTCAGTGAATATCTGACGGCCAACCACGGTCAATCACTTGATGAAATCGGCCCTGACGCGCTAAAAGATCCAAGCTACCGCACCACGCCGCAGTCTATCAGCGAGTGGCGCGCAGAGTGGGGCGTGACCTCTGATACGAGTTACCAAACGGAGGGTGGCTTGATTAAGCCTGAAGCCATTAAGCCGGTTCGCCAAGTGTACTTGATGCAGCGCACTAAAGGCCGTCTGGGTAGCGGACTCAATAAAACCTCTGGCTGGGTGCATCGCGCCCATATTAAGTCGCACGGCGTCATCCAAGTTGCTGGCGTACAGTATGACAAAATCACCAACGAAGGCATTTGGGTGACCAATGCCCAAGGTCAAAGCCAGCTGCTGCGTGTCGATAGCGTGGTCGTCTGTGCCGGTCAAGAGTCGGTCGTAGAGCTGATGCCAAACGTTGGCGATGCGCCAGACGCGCAGTATCATTTGATTGGCGGTGCAAAGCTCGCCGCTGAACTAGATGCCAAACGTGCGATTCGTGATGGCGCTGAGGTTGCGGCGAGTATTTAAAAGTTTAATTTTTGAATTAAAGTTTTAAATTGAAAGGACGGTAGGGGAGGGATCTCCTGCCGTTTTTTACTTCGTAAACTGTGACCCTTTTTAATTCTATAGGGGTTCTTCGATATCACCTAATGTGAGTCCCGTTTCTTGTGTGCTATAAATAACGATACCTTCATCGTCGATTTTACCATTCATAACCAATCTACCGATTCGATTACTGGCTTGTTGATTGCCTTGATCGGCGGCCTTTTGATACCACTCAAAAGCTTTATCATAATCTTGCGGCACACCATAACCGTTCTCATAAAGACCACCGATGTTAAGTTGTGCTAAATCTAACCCTTGATCAGCGGCTTTGGTATAGCACTCTAAAGCCTTGTCATAGTCTTGCGGTACGCCGTAGCCGTTTTCATAAAGAGTGCCAAGATTATTTTGGGCATCAAAGTCTCCATTGTCAGCTGCCAATGCATACCATTCAAAAGCTTTATCATAATCTTGCGGTACACTATAACCGTTCTCATAGAGACCACCCATATTAAGTTGTGCTACACCTACCCCTTGATCAGCAGCTTTTTTGTACCATTCAAGGGCTTTATCATAGTTCTGATCTACGCCCTTGCCAAAATAGTACAGTGAGCCTATATTATTTTGAGCCTTAAAGTCTCCATTATCAGCTGCTAACAAATACCGTTGCATTGCTTTTTCATAGTTTTGAGCAACGCCTACTCCATTTTCGTACATAACACCAAGATTAAATTGAGCATCAGAGTACTTTTGGTTAGCCGCTTCTTGAAACAGTTCAAAAGCTTTTTCATAGCTCTGAGGGACTGAGTCACCCTCAAAATAGGCAAGGCCAAGCTCGTATATTTCAGCAGGGGTGCTTTGATTAGATAATATAGGTGTGTTTGAAGACTCTGCTAAACAAGCAGAAGTTATTAAGCTACTGGATAGCACTGTCGCTAGCAATATATATTGGGCTAAGTTATAGATTTTCTGTTGATACATTATAATTCCTTCGGAGAAATTTTTTTATCTATAATAAAACTTTGGGGAAAGTATCCTCAATTATTTATTATCTGGCATTAGTATGACTATACTGTGGCTCATTTAAGTCATAACAAGGTAAGCTGTAATCGTACTTAAGCTCCACCAAAGTACGTGCTTTAAATAAATCAATAAGATAATCATTTTGCATGTCGGTCATATACATAAAAATGGTAGCTTTATCCTTACATAGAATATGGACACGTTTGGCTGTTTGATCAGATCTACTTGAGGTATTAGCTATATAATCGTTTTTGTCAATTTTATCAGTCATATCTACCCAGCCTTCTTTGAGAAGAAAGCCATGTAAATGTAACAGTCTATTCTTGTCAAACTCGGGGCTTGCATATCTGGATGTGTACCATACATCCCTATTAGAATGACTATTATCGCTTACTTTGAAGCTCATAAAATTAGCAATTTTATTAAGTTCGGATATGAGCCAGCTTTCTTTCTCAACCAATTCTTGTTGGTATATTTCAAGCTCTTTATTTGGTTCTAAGTCTACAGTCCATATAAATAAAATAATAACGAAAGCAATAAGTAAAATGTCGGATAATTTATATTGTTTGCCTCTTATTTTCACTGATTATTTTCCTACATACTCAATAATATTTTTCAAAACTAGGTTGTTTAATCTGTTCTAAATATTTCAAGTAGTTCACTAATTGCTCTCTATATTTCTCATTCGATTTAAATTTTGGAGATTCAACCCACTTGTTACGATTATGAATAATGGATTCTAAGGTAAAGTCCTGATAACCAGACTCCGCTTCACAACAAGGACATATTCCAAAGCTTGGTCACAAATGTGTCATCATCATGGACATGAGCGAGAATAAAGCAAAGCACTGTTTTGCCCGAGTGCAAGGGGAGAGCTATGCTCGAGTACCAGACTTCATAAGAACAAACGTATCAAAAAGCTATTAAACCGACATGGTCATCGTATTCTTTGGCTACCGCCTTACAGCCCTGATCTAAACCCTATTGAGAAGAAGTGGGCTGAAGTAAAAACGCTCAGGCAAGGCTGGGGTAAGAATAATCTAAATCATTTATTCAGCAATGTCTGCTGTTACAACTTTAAGTTGGATTGACTATATAGTTAACTCACTTTAAGACCGATACAGTACAGCTGGTATGAATTTTGCGCAGCATCTGTCAGCGTAGACACAGCAAGCAAGGAAAATTTATACCAGTTGCCCGTTCATATGAGCGCATCGATTTTATTTCGAACTGACTATATATCGATTGTCTTAGAGTTAGATATTTTTAATATGATAAGTTAATCTCCAGTCATCCACTGCTTCATCTGTTAGTTCTCTACCTGTGTCAACGTACTGTAAGGGGTTGAATCTAGTTGGCATATCTGTATGATTGATAGTTTTGATATGTGGACTTGTTTAAAAACTAAAGACTATTGAAAAAATATAAATTAGAAAAAATGACTATAATACTCTTTTTTAGTGCGATCACTTATTTTCAGATTTTTTAGGTTGCGTGATTTATAGTTTTGATAATTATACTCGGATTCAGAAAAGATTTTAACAGGGGTGGTGTCTATTATGTTCGATTACTTATTGATTTTTTATTAGTGATTTTTAACGCAATATATACTGATTTTTTTTGTTAAGACATTAACATGGATGGGGTTATAAAATTTCGTGATAGGTGTTTTGTTAAATTATTGATAGTTATTACAGTCGATATTTGAGGAGTATTCAGCTCTTTTGATATCTATAGCATTATCGCCACTCATCCAGTTTCTTTTATTTTTCAGTATTTTCTTACCATTCAAATAATTTTCAAATTCTATAGAACTCTCTGTTTCGAAAATATTTCCGTCACACACATTGATAAAGAAATAAATTATTCCATCGCCTATCGACGTTTTAAAATTCGTGGTTGAGCCATAAACATAAGGGTTTTGTACATACCAGCTATCAACAGCTGTTACTTTGCCTGCTATTTTTTCACCCTTGTAAGTCAATTGGTAATTTTCGCTAGAGATATATTTCAGTTTTAACTTACCTAGGATTGGCGGTTGATATATCTTATGATTAAGAAGTGATAATACTGTTATAGTTAACAGAGTAATGAATAATAAAACTAAGAGGTTTTTATGTTTTTTAAACAACTTTTATCCTTACCTATTTTTTAATAGTTATGTTTATATAGTTCGACCAACTCCCTGTGATTTTATAGGGCGTACCGTTCGGATCCCAGCTTCCTGGTATCCAGTCAAATGTATCGTAAGGATCTTTAAATTTATCTTTGAAGAAGTAGTTGATTTTTCCAGAGATTCTAATATCACTTACAGAGTTTTTATTTATTACACCTTCGAATTTACCAGCTATTACGCCACTACCATAAGCCCATATCCCAATTTCTTTACCAACATTGTAAGAGTTTTCAAAAGTGTAGTCTTTATCATTTATTTTGAATTTTCTAACTAATTGATGAATAAATCGACTTTGTATTGATCCATCTTGTTTGAATGCTCCTTTTCTAACAACTGCTTTTTTCAATAACTCTAGGGAACCTAGATTTTCTAGTGTTAAGGGTTGACCTTGACCATGTAGATAGTGGTTAAACATCTCTTCATTACCAACATAGTTTTTAGGCTTATCGGTTGATAATAAGGGGTGTGCTTTGTTGGTATAGTGTTTGCCAGTGTTGTACTCATCTAACAATCTACGAGTTTCTAAAGGTGATTTTCCTTGCTCTTGGCTCCATAGTCCGAGAGAAAAGGCACCTTTAATCCAATCTTTTTTACCTCCTATACCAAATGCACCATTGTCTTGTACAAAGTTATTGCTTAACTCACTATCAGGCTCCGAATTTGCAAACACCAAAGGCTCTGCCTGCTCAACTCCCATCACATCAAAATCCGACTCCGCAAATGACTGCTGAATCGCAATCAGCTTAGCGCCGCAGCTTGTCACATCGCCGCCGCGAGCAATAGGTGCGCCATCGACAATAAACGACGGGTCACCACTAACAATAGTAGTGACCTTTTTACATTTTTTACAGATGACTTTATCGCCTTTACGCGCGACAGAGATACCGTTGTGAGTGGTGTGCGGTGAGCCGGAGATGACCATCCCACCGTGAGAGGTCTTTGCGCCGACGGTGATATAGGCTGCCATAGTGCTACCTTGCTTAAACGTTTAAAGTTTGGACTTTTATAGCGGATCTATTATGTGCATCACATTATAGAGGGCTATGACGCTAAATATCAAACTTAAGTTTGTTTAAAGGTATAAATTATATGGTAAGCTCAATCGGCGTGAATTATGAAGGCTTTTGAGTAATTGACTGCAAGAGGAACTTGACTCTCTTTATTCATTATTAATAACAAGCAAAAATCTAACCTTCCATCTCACCAAGTAACCACGCAGACACATCATTAATCTGCGCTGCCACATCAAGATGTGCTTGCCCCAGCTTAGCCAGCTTGGCTTTAATATCATGTCTATCGTATTTGATATCAGTTAGTGTCTCTTTTAACAAGTCAATCAATTCCACGTTTAGTGCATCAGAAAAGATGACCACTTCGCGTATCACTGCTTGCTTCACATCAAGGTGCAAATCAATAATGCCCCAATCAAATCGCGTCTCGATGTGATGAGTAAATTCAGGCGTCTTGCCAAAGCGCCAATCCCAATCCGCCATTTGCTGATAATATTTGTTTAATGTCGGCTGCTTAGCGAGACTGGCTTCATCCAATTCTTCTACTGGCGCGGTATCATTATAATATTCATAAAACGCTTCGATAATCGCATCAGATAAAATCTCATGATTGATATTCTCATTAAACTCAACCAAGTTTGCCACGCGCGCACGAACCGATTTAATGCCTTTAGCTTTGAGTTTAAGCGGATGGGGGTTGAGGTAGTCGCCGAGCTTTTGCATGTTGGCATTGACGAGTAACGTACCATGATGAAAGCTGCGATCGGCGGCATGTTTAAAGGCGCTGCCGGATATTTTCTTATCACCAACTTGCATGTCGTTGCGCCCAGATAAATCCGCATCTATGCCTAATTTTTTAAGCGCGTTAATAATAATGGTAAAGTTTGCGTCTTGGTCATAGTCGTTTTTGGGTGATAAAAAGGTAAAGTTGGTATTGCCCAAATCATGAAACACCGCGCCGCCGCCACTCTGTCGCCGCGCCAAAAACACCTCGTCTGCTTCCATCTTATCGATTTTGCATTCCACCCATGGATTTTGTGAGCGGCCAATGACCACGGTCTCGCTATTTCGCCATAAAAATAGCGTGTGCGAGTCGGGATTGAGCGTATTAAATATCCAATCCTCGGTCGCGAGGTTAAACCAAGGGTTGGTCACGGCAGACTTTAGAATACGTAGTTTCATTTTTTGTCCTTTTCCAATTATTTAAAAGCAGTATGAAAATTAATCACGATTAAAGTGAACTTATGTCTCTAATTAGATTGTTTTGTTAATCTACATAGGTATAATGTTGCTACAATATTACACTTAATATTAAGCTTTATTTTGTCATTAGCTTTAACAATCCGCATTCCATTTAGGACATTAGACCATGAATTCGTTATTATCATTTGATTCTTTCATTACACCCAGAGTTATCACTATTATATATTGGCTATCGCTATTTGCCGTTTTTGTTGGCGGAATTAGTGTGATGTTTTCAGGTATGGGTGCGGCAGGATTTTTTGCAGGGTTAATGGTTATGGTGTTCGGTGCAATCTCTGTCAGAGTGTATTGCGAGCTTATTAGACCTCTTGCAAAAGTAGTTGTAAGACACAACGTATATTATTGAACTCTACTTACTTAATAGATATGCCAAACAT
>NZ_MRYB01000110.1:0-382 GCF_001921755.1 Psychrobacter sp. Rd 27.2
ATTACTGAGGGCGCAGGTCAAAAGTATCTCATTCAGCATAGTGCGGGTTCGGGTAAGTCTAACTCTATCGCATGGACAGCGCATCAGCTATCCACCTTGTACAACAGCGACGGCGATGAGCAGTTTGACTCAGTTATCGTCATCACTGACCGTACCGTACTTGATGATCAGTTGCAGGATACCATTTATCAGTTTGAACATGCTGATGGTGTGGTGGGTAAGATCAATAGAAAAGAGGGTGACGGCTCAAAGTCTGAGCAGCTTGCCGAAGCATTGGTCAACTCCCAGCCGATTATTATCGTCACTATCCAAACCTTTCCCTTTGTACTCAAAGCTATCGAAGATTCTAGTGTGCTTAAGTCGCGCCGTTATGCCATTATTG
>NZ_MRYB01000111.1:0-381 GCF_001921755.1 Psychrobacter sp. Rd 27.2
TTTACCATTCCCTGAATATCTTCACCTTCAAATAAAGCACCTTCTTTCTCAGAGATAAACTCTGGAACTGCTGCAACTTTATTAGTAACTACTACCAACCCTGAAGACATTGCTTCATCTCTAGATACACCTTGAGAGTCCCATCTTGTAGGATTAAGAAAAACACCGTTTTCTTTATGAACTTCCACAATTTCATTATGACTCAGAAATCTTTTATGAAGATGTACGTTATCATATTCTAAAAGTGGTCGATTTACACTATCAAACTCTGGCCCGTCTCCATAAATACTAATATCTAACTTATTGAAAAAATCATAGTTAGCCAACTCCTGAATAGCTTGTACAGTTATGTCATTCCCATACTTTGAACCCATATAAGGT
>NZ_MRYB01000112.1:0-380 GCF_001921755.1 Psychrobacter sp. Rd 27.2
GTAGTTTGGGTTTATTGCGGTTTAAATAGCGGTCAAAGGCTCTAATATTGTTAGATATTGGAGGGCTGTAACCATCGGGAAATTGGTTTGAAAAATCAATCTGCACAAGGTCAACCATTGGGATAACTTGCTTATGATCATTATTCAAATTTTGCAGTAATGCTTTAGGTATGCCTATGTCGCATAAGCTCTTAACATTACGGTTAAATTGACTGGGGCTATAACGTCCTTTAACGTCTTCCCAGCCATTCATTTTTAACAACTGGTAAAAGTTAAAGGCGTTATTTGCCTTTGTGTAGCTTTCTTTGCCAGCAGCGGTAAATGTTTTCAGTTTGGAACGGCACAGGTTCATTATTTCGGTATCATCGGCATTTTCCATC
>NZ_MRYB01000113.1:0-380 GCF_001921755.1 Psychrobacter sp. Rd 27.2
ACCATTGCCACCTCTATTATGTTGGCCTTTGCCTTTGGCCCTTTATTGGTCGGCTCGCTTGGTATGTCAGGCTTGTTTTGGCTGACATCGGGTTTTGCAGTATTGGCAATGATGCTACTGTTTGTGGTGCCGACGCCGCTACGAGTGCTCAAACATAACTTGGACAACAAATCTATCGGTCAGCAGTTGGCCAGCGTGCTAAAAATTGGCGATTTAAACCGTCTGCATATCAGTATTTTTGCCTTACACCTGACCATGACGGCGATATTTGTCCTCTTGCCGCATCAGCTCTCTGAGGTGCTGGGCTTATCGGTACGTCAGCAGGGCTTGGTGTATTTGCCGCTATTGTTTATTGGCTTTGCGGTGGCGATACCCTTTAT
>NZ_MRYB01000114.1:0-378 GCF_001921755.1 Psychrobacter sp. Rd 27.2
CAGCATATTATATGCATAACGCTGCTTTTCATCGTCGGTGTCATAAACATTAGTACTATTGTCTAGCATAGCTAACACCTCTCATTGTAGGGGTTAAGTACTTTTCCTCATAAGCGCTCAACTCAATAAACCGACTGAATCAGCTCTTGTGTGATCTCAGTGTTTGGTTCTAACATATCGTCAGCAAGACGACGCTTACTAGATAACAGCTTGTCCAGTTTAATTTCAAAGGTCTCGAAATCTTGTGCTGCAATAGACGGATAGTACACATAGACCTCTTTATCTTGTCCAATGCGATATGCCCTATCTGTCGCCTGGTCTTCTTTAGCAGGGTTCCAGCTCCGTGTATAATGAATCACATGATTCGCCTTTTGGATA
>NZ_MRYB01000115.1:0-377 GCF_001921755.1 Psychrobacter sp. Rd 27.2
ATGAGAATAAGGAGTTTTGCATTGAGAAAGGCATTTGTCGAGATATCTATAACACTAATAAATTGAGTAGTATGCAAGTTGCCGATGAACTGGTACAGAAAATTATTTTTCCTTATCTAAATTTTAATGATAAAACTGTAATTATAGATGAAGATGAATTTCGAAAAAGTTTTCCTATGGCTTACAAGTATTTAAAATCTAATAAAGATAAGTTAGCATTAAGAGATAAAGGTAAAGGAAGTTATACTAATTGGTACTCGTATGGTAGAACACAATCTTTACAAGATATTCAATACAAGCTTTTTTTTCCAAAATACTCAAATTCAAATCCTTACTTTCTAATAAATGAAGATAGCTCAGTTAAATTTTATAATGGA
>NZ_MRYB01000116.1:0-376 GCF_001921755.1 Psychrobacter sp. Rd 27.2
TTTCTTTAATGATTTCCAAAGAGTCGATCAGGTTTTAAGGTTCGAGAATGATAGCGATCACCCATGCTTAATAATCCCTGAAAGTATTAAAGATGTTCAGCAGCTCGCATGGATGGAGGTTATAAACTTGATGTTCTTGAAAGGTATTCACCATCCTGATTTGTTTAAAGCACTTAAATGCACTGCACCTCAAAGTGTGATATGCCAGCTCATGGGGGTTAGGCAACTGACTGTAAAGGAGTATTGCCATTTTGCAGGTATTAGCCAGAGTAGTTATGAATATCGCCAATGTAAGTTTGCACTAGAAGATCGAGTTCTAGGTATTCCTCAAAGTATGAGCTGGTTGAGTGGTGCACCCTAATGAATATAAAGCAGT
>NZ_MRYB01000117.1:0-375 GCF_001921755.1 Psychrobacter sp. Rd 27.2
GCACGGATACTCTCTGTCGTCGCCTGCTGCTCAGCACGTGCCGAACCAACGAGAGGATGGGTTTCAATCGCTTGGTCAATCAATGTATTGATGTGCGTATCAGTGCTAGAAAAAGCAGAGATTGATATGCTCATAAATAGTATACTTAAGCATAGCCGATATCCTATGATTTTTATAGAAAACAGATTGTTCAATACTAACTGTGACGGAAAATGGTGCAAATAGACTTTCATTTAAGACTCAGTCCTACTATAAAAATAAGAATGCAACATAATATGATGGCTTCTCTGTTGTTTTTTATAAAATAATACAAATATTAGCGCTTACTTAACGTTGCCATTGAAGATTTGATGTCTTTAATATTAACAGAGGGAC
>NZ_MRYB01000118.1:0-374 GCF_001921755.1 Psychrobacter sp. Rd 27.2
TACGCCAAACGAGATTTTTGGGCAGATAATTTCTGGTACGGTGAAAAACGTAAAGATAATGAATATCAATTCAGTACAAGTATAAGTCATAAGAAGTTTAGCTGGAAAGAGTTTATGCCAAAACTGAATTTTACGTACCAAAAGATTGATAGTAACTTACCACTTTACGAACGAAGTAATAGCAGCTTATTCATGGAAATAGATAAAAAATTTTAGCAACAGTATTTACAGATACTCAAACACATAAGGTAGTGAGACCAGCCCAGATTCTTTGTAACTGTCATTTAGATTAAATGCTTACTAATACGACCGTCAAACATAATCATAAAGCGATTCAAGGCAGACGTCCAGTTACGAATGGGTATCGACCATTC
>NZ_MRYB01000119.1:0-373 GCF_001921755.1 Psychrobacter sp. Rd 27.2
ACCAGAGGATCCTCCAGTGACGATGACTACTTTATCTTTTACTTGAAAACTCATAAGTACCCACCTTTAATAATTGATAAGAGTATTTGATTAAAATCCTCAGGTTGGTCTAAATACGACAGATGACTGGCAGCGGCGATAGCATACAACGCAATATTCTTATGACGCGCTTCAATCTCAAACATAATTTTGGGCGTGGTAATACCATCCTCAGTGCCATAAATGAGATCAATCGGCTTATCTATTTTCTCTAGATAATGATGGATACTATCTCTAGCTAATAGCTGAGACGACTTCTCAAAACCTTCAAGCGTTATTTGCGCCATGATTTGTTCAAGAAGCCTGACCTTGTTATGACTCGCATTAAATAACA
>NZ_MRYB01000012.1:0-96236 GCF_001921755.1 Psychrobacter sp. Rd 27.2
TTAGAGAGCCATGTGGTAAATAGTCTCTTTATTTTAAAGGCTTTATACTTACTTTTCCAGATTAGGGACACGCCCTAAGCATTTTTACTAAATGTTTTCACTTAGGAGCTTTCACTTAGCAGGCTTTTGTTAAATTCTTAAAGCGCTGTGCTGCTCACTTATTCACCTGTAGGGTTTTGTCTATAGGGTTTTTGCGTCAATTCAAATATAATATCGTCTGTCCTAAGACAAACCGCCCTTACTGAGATATTATGATTGAATTAATAAAAAAACTGCCAAAAGCTGAGCTACATTTGCACATCGAAGGCTCGCTCGAGCCTGAGTTGATGTTTCGATTGGCGCAAAAAAACGACATCCAAATACCTTATAAAGACATAGACGACGTCCGCCGCGCCTATAACTTTACCAACCTACAAACCTTTTTAGATATCTATTATGCTGGTGCCAACGTCCTTATCACCCAGCAGGATTTTTATGATTTGACGTGGGCCTATATCCTAAAGTGCGTCGAAGACAACGTCATTCATACCGAGATATTTTTTGACCCGCAGACCCATACCGAAAGAGGTGTTGAGTTTGCAACCATTATTAATGGTATCAAATCAGCGCTGGCAGATGCCAAGGCTGAGTACGGTATCAGCTCTTGTATCATCATGTGTTTTTTACGGCATTTGTCGCAAGATGCAGCATTTGAAACTTTAGAGGCTGCCATGGCATTCAAAGATGATATCGTCGGAGTGGGCCTTGACTCATCCGAGCTGGGCAACCCGCCGTCTAAGTTTACAGAAGTATTTAGACAGGCCAAAGCCGCTGGCTTCAAAGTGGTCGCCCATGCTGGCGAAGAGGCAGATTTTTCTTATATTTATGAGGCGTTAGACGTTTTACGCAGTGACAGGATCGATCACGGCGTGCAGGCGATACATAGCGAGGCACTGATGCAGCGCCTAAAAGAGGAGCAAATGCCGCTGACCGTTTGCCCGAATTCCAATATCGAGCTTAAGGTGTTTGAGAGCTATCAAAACCATAATATAAAAACGCTGTTAGACTATGGGCTAAATGTCAGCGTTAACTCTGACGACCCTGCGTATTTTAAAGGTTATATCAATCAAAACTTTATCAATCTGGTAGAAAACTTGCCGCTGACAGAAGACGATATCGTCACTTTGGTAAAAAACTCCTTTAGAGCGTCATTTATAGACGATGATCTAAAACAAGCGTATTTGGCACGAGTGGATCTTGCGCTGCAATAAGCACGGCTCACGATGTCAAAAAAGGGGGAGCGCTTTATATAATGCGCTCCCCCTTTTCATTGCGCGACTTGATAGCGACGTATCCGATTTATTTGGACTCGACCATATCATTGGCCGCACTTATAAATCAGTAATCGCTTCTATCAGCGGCGGCAGTATCACGCCTGCTTTTTCTGCAAACGTGATATCGACGATGGTGTTTGGCGTGGGATTGGGGTTTATCTCAATAACTTGCGCGCCGTTTTGTTTGGCTAACTGTGCCAATCCCGCAGCAGGATAGACGAGGCTTGAGGTACCGATACTGATAAACACCTCGCAATTAGCCGCAGCTTCTTCGGCAGTCTGCCACGCCTGTACAGGTAGCGCTTCGCCAAACCAAACAATATCTGGTCTGATATAACCACCGCAATGCGGACAGGTGAGCAAGGTGTTGTCAAAGCTCATATCGAGACGCGTATTAACGCTCATAGTGTTTTGCATAATGTCTTGATGGTCGGATGGGGCGCTTGATTGCTCCTGATAGGGCGCATTACACTGACCACAACGGTTGCGCCACAGATGTCCATGTAGGTGAGTCACCGAGCTACCCGCTTGTTCATGCAAGTCATCGACATTTTGGGTGATGAGTGTCACTGTTTGATCGGAGGTTTGCGCGTGATACTGCCACTGAGCCAATGCATGATGCGCAGGGTTTGGCGCTTTATCAGCCACCAACTGCCTGCGCCACTGATACCATGACCATACTAGCTTTGGATCACGAGTGAATGCTTCAGGAGTGGCCAAGTCTTCGACACCGTAGTTTTCCCATAACCCTGTTTGCTTATCTCGAAACGTTGGGATGCCGCTTTCTGCAGAAATACCAGCCCCAGTCAAAATGCAAATACGTGATTTCGATTTCAACAGTTGTGCTGCACGCTCTACTTCTGCTATGAGTGCGGGTGTTAATTCTGCTAACATGAGCCAACCCTTATTAATGATGGATATGTTTTCTTATGATAGACGGAATGTGGTGGCTTGTCATACTCTTCACTGTGATTGCCGCCTTGTGGTTATTGGCAAAATCACGTGGCGCAAAGACGGACGCAGGGCGCAGTGGTAAGCAATCAAACCAGCTGCCTTCTAATGACGCGCTACAAAAAACCTCAGTGCTGTTTAAGCAGTTTTTTCCTGATTATCAAGTCACGCGTAAAGCCAAGCATTTGCTCATCCGTAAACACAATAAAAAAGTGGCGATGATTACCATTGATAAAACACTGGCAGCCGGTCAGCGCCGTTTGGGCGATATTCCTGTGATCAATTATCACCGCGTGCCCAGCCGCGCCCAGCTTGCTACTCATTTGCAAGAGGCAGAGTAGGCGGCGCTTGTATCAGTGGATAAAGAGCAAGTAGGTATTTTAAAAGAAAGTTTTTTAGAGCTGGCCGTTTAACAAGTTGACCGTTTAACAGAGGCGGCTTAAATAGTTACGTGACGAATAACAAGCGAGAGGCTGCGAGTACATTTAACAACACTTGATAAAAGCTACTAGGTCATGATAAATAATATCAAAAGATTTGAAGTGTTGAGATTAAAGGACTTTAGAAGTATGAGGTAATGCTAAGGAAGGATGAAATATAGTGATTGGTGCGCTCGGCGGGAATCGAACCCACGACCCTCGGCTTCGGAAACCGATACTCTATCCAACTGAGCTACGAGCGCATAAAACAGACTTAAAAATCAAGACCGCTTAGTCTAACAAATAAAAGTCAGAAAGCCAATAAACGAAGGCAGAGATTGAGGTTTTTTAAGAAAAAACAGGATAGTCATTAAACAAGCATGGCAATCTACCCGCCTTTTCCCTTATAATGTCAGGGAGAATTCATATTTATAATCACCGATTGCAAGTGTGCTGGCACGCGGGATGGCTGTTTGCTATTGATGACGAGAGGTCGTCAAAGGAGGACAGACAGAATGTCCGAGCCGTGCCAGCCTTTGTATACGTAATAAGAGAACGTGACGAATGAGAAAAGTAGTTATGTTATCGGCAGCTGCCATTCTAGGAATCGCTAGTATCGCGGTGAGCCAAGCTGAAAGTGTTGTAGACACGCCTGTGACTGTTTCTGATGTAGCAGAAGAGCAGGAAGTGGTGGAAAACGCACCTGAACAGTTGGGCGATGACCCACAAGCTGCTGCAGATACCACTGATGGCGACGCTGCGACTGACGCTGCGGCCTCAGAAGATGGTCAAGCAGATGACGCAGTAGAAACTGCCGCTGCCGCCCCTGCCGCCGAAGAAGAGATTCCACAAGATACGCCGCAAGTGCAAAAGCTGATCGCGCTATATCCAAACTTGATTGCTCGTATTCAGCCAGTTGCCAAAGTCTGTTTCGAAGACGACGAAGTGTGTGACGTGACCGCGCGCGCCGCTGGCCCAGCCGCTGGCGATGGCCCTCGCGACGGCAAAGCTGTATATAATGCGGTATGTCAGACATGTCACGGTGCAGGCCTACTTGGCTCACCTGTGTTAGGCGATGCTGGCGCATGGGGTCCACGTATCTCAAAAGGTAAAGACACCCTATATACCCATGCCATCAATGGTTTTAACGCCATGCCTGCCAAAGGCGGTGCGGATATCCCTGATGAAGAAGTCCAAAACGCTGTCGATTATATGGTTGAGCAAGCAAGCTAAGCATTTGCTTTTATCGGCTTAGAGTGTTTAGTATAGCCTGAATAGGCATCCGTAACCTGTCACGGTCTATTGACTTGTCGTGAGCGACTTGCCGCAAATTATATGTATCTGTAAGCTATATGTGTAAAGCCTATAACTCGCCTATTTCATTTTATGAGGTAGGCGTTTTTTTTATGATGAGTATTATCAAACGAATGGTTCTGGTAAGGCACCGTTGAAATCCGACCTTAGTAGCCTCATTTTATGAGATTACATCGTCTCATTTAGCTGTTTTTCTCTTCTCAAACGCTTTTACATCGATAATCAATAAAGAGGTATTCATGTCTGAGGTACCAGCACTTGCTATCCAGAATTTATCCAAAACCTATGGTAATGGGTTTTCGGCACTCAAAGATGTCAGTTTAACCGTCCCGCAGGGTGGTTTTTTTGCGCTGCTGGGGCCAAACGGTGCTGGTAAGTCAACGATGATTGGCATTATTAGCTCACTTTTTAAACCCACCACTGGTAGTGTCAAAATCTTTGGCACCGATTTGCTCGAAAACCCAGCGCTGGCCAAGCAGTATCTTGGTGTGGTGCCGCAAGAGTTTAACTTTAATCAATTTGAAAAAGTCCAAGACATCTTGATTACCCAAGCAGGGTATTTTGGTATCCCGGCCAAAGAAGCCCGTCCAAGAGCCAAGCGCTTGTTGACCGCGCTTGGGCTGTGGGATAAGCGCAACAGTAAATCACGCGAGCTATCTGGCGGGATGAAACGTCGTCTGATGATTGCTCGTGCTTTGATTCACAAACCAAAACTATTGATTTTGGACGAGCCGACGGCTGGGGTCGATATCGAGCTGCGCCGCTCTATGTGGGAGTTTATGCAGCAGATCAATATCGAAGAAAAAACCACCATTATCTTGACCACTCACTATCTTGAAGAAGCAGAGCAGCTGTGTAAACGCATTGCGATTTTGGATCATGGTGAGATACGCATCAATACCGAAATGAAAGATTTGCTCGCTCAATTGTCGGTGGAGACATTTGTTTTTGATCTTGAAGCCCCGTTGACCCAGCCGCTAGAGCTGGATGGGGTGACAGGGTTGTCGCAGCCTGATGAGCAGACCCTAGAGGTAACCTTAACAGAAGGCGAGTCATTAAATGGTGTGTTTAACCAATTATCTGCTCAAGGCATTACGGTGGCCAGTATGCGCAACAAAGCCAACCGCTTAGAAGAGCTATTTATGCGCTTGGTAGAAAAAAACATTCAAAGTGCAGACAGTATGAAGGAGGCGGGATTATGAGTCAAAAGGCCGTTGATCAAGATCAGACCATCGACTATCACAAAACCATGTCGTGGAATAAAAGATGGATCTCTTTTCGTACCATCTGGTTAAAAGAGGTGCGCCGAATCCTGCGTATCTGGCCGCAGACCCTACTGCCACCTGTCATTACCATGAGCCTGTATTTTGTCATCTTTGGTAAGATGATCGGCTCACGTGTCGGTGAGATGGGCGGGGTGCCGTATATGCAGTTTATCGTGCCTGGTCTAATCATGATGGCGATTATCACCAACAGTTACTCCAACGTTGTCTCAAGCTTTTTTAGTGCCAAGTTTACTGCCAGTATTGAGGAGCTTTTGGTTTCACCGGTCTCCAAGCATGCGATTTTGATGGGGTATATCAGCGGCGGTATTTTCCGTGGGCTGGCGATCGGTTTGATTGTCTCGATTGTGGCGTTGTTTTTTACCGATTTGGGTATCGAGCACTTGTTTGTCACGGTGTTTACCGTCCTTGGTACCTCGATTTTGTTTTCATTAGGCGGCTTTATCAACGCGGTATTCGCTCGCTCGTTTGATGACATCTCTATCATTCCAAGCTTTGTATTGACGCCGCTTACTTATCTTGGCGGGGTATTTTATTCGATGGAAAACCTCTCACCGTTTTGGCAAAACGTCTCGTTATTGAACCCGATTGTCTATATGGTCAACTCCTTCCGCTACGGTATTTTGGGGTATTCTGACGTCAACGTTTGGTACTCGATGGCGGCGATTTTTGTATTCTGTGCGATATTTTATACCATCGCTTATCGTTTGTTGAGTAATGGCTCACGCGTGCGCTTGTAGTGGTCAGCGTGTGAAGCGATAGCGATGCCCAAAGCGCTGTCGGTTGAGCAGTTAAGGTTTAACGACTAAATAGTAGGAAAGTAAATGAGCATACATGGCATCTTAGGTGAGCAAACCACCGATTATCCGACGCAGTATAGTCCAGAGACGCTATATCCGATTGCGCGCAGTCTGGGTCGTGACGCGATTGATTGGCAAGACGATAAATTAGCGGTGGGGGTGGACTGGTGGCAAGCTTTTGAGATGTCTTGGTTAAATAAGCAAGGCGTCTCGCAAGTTGCCATTGCGCGCTTTGCTATTCCTGCCAGCTCGCCATTTATTGTCGAGTCAAAATCGTTGAAGCTTTACTTAAACAGCCTAAATTTTACCGAGTTTGCCAGCTGGGACGACGTGCAGGCACTGATAGCCAAAGACTTATCAGCCTGCGTGCAAGCTCAGGTAGCCGTTGAGTTGTTTCGCTTAGACGATGAGACATTTGGGCTACATATTGCTCAGCCTGATGGCGTCTGTATTGATGATGCCTTGGCAAATAGTAGCGAAAAGGTAACACTGTGTGCGCATCCCGATGCGTCATTGCTGCGTGATGAAGCAGAGGCGCTTGGTGAGAGTGTGATAAGTGATGGCACTCAGCCTTATCATTTTTATTCTAATTTGCTGCGTAGTAACTGTCCGGTGACCAACCAGCCGGATTGGGGTACATTAGCTGTGTCAATCACAACGGACCAACCCCTTCATACGGCCAATATGCTGCGCTATCTCTTAAGCTTCCGTCAGCACAATGGTTTTCATGAGCAGTGCGTCGAGCAGATATTTGCTGACTTGAGCCAACACTATCAGCCACGCGAACTGATGGTTCGTGCGTGGTACACCCGCCGCGGCGGTATCGATATCAATCCTTGCCGCGTCAGTGATATGAGTTTGTTGCCGACGCCAAGTCGTCTGATTCGTCAATAGAGCCATAGTTGAAATAGCTTGGCTGATACAAAAAAAGCGCCTGTCTTATTCAATAAGACAGGCGCTTTTTATCGCATAGGTTTTACTAATAAAACTATTTGCTACTTACTTTTGCCATGACTTCTTCGCGGCTGAGCATTTGTTTTTCTGATTCACGGCGATTGACGTATTCAAACTTGCCTTCGGCCAAGTTACGGTCAGAGACCACGATGCGATGCGGGATACCAATCAGCTCAAGATCGGCGAACTTGACCCCTGGACGCTCATTACGGTCGTCTAGCAATACGTTGACGCCCTGCGCTTTTAGCTCTTCGTATAACGCGGTGGCCGTTTGCATGACGGTTTCTTCTTTAGACTTCATCGGAATGATAGCGACTTCAAAAGGCGCAATCGAGTCCTCAACGGTCGGCGTTTGTGGCCACATGATGCCGTTTTCGTCGTTATTTTGCTCGATGGCTGCTGCGATGATACGGCTGACGCCGATACCATAACAGCCCATCATCATGGTCAAAGGCTTGCCATCCTCACCAGAGACGGTTGCGTTCATCGCTTGCGAGTATTTATCGCCCAACTGGAAGATATGACCGACTTCGATGCCGCGTTTGATTTTGAGCGTGCCTTTACCATCAGGAGAAGGGTCGCCTTCTTGCACATTACGCACATCAACGATACGCGTAATGCTGGCGTCACGTGCCCAGTTCATGCCGATGGTATGTTTATTCACTTTATTCGCGCCTGTCACAAAGTCTGACAAGGTCGCCGCTGAGCGATCGACAAATACCGGCATATCCAAATCCACACCGATATAGCCTTTATGCAGGCCAGCGGCTTTTAGCTCTTCATCAGAGGCCAAGGTCAATGGCACGTTGGCTTCTTCGATTTTCTCAGCTTTGATGGTATTAAGCTGATGGTCACCGCGTAGTACCACCGCAATCAGCTGCGGCGTGCCATCTTCTTTATGACCATGGACGATCAAGGTTTTGACGGTATTGGCAAGCGGGATATCTAAGTGTTCCGCCACCATCTTACAAGTGGTCATGCCTTCGGTGAGCACGTCTTCGCGCTCTTGCTTTGGCGGTTGGCGTTCAGCCATATTAAATGAGATAGATTCGGCAAGCTCGACGTTGGCCGCATAGTCTGAGGAGTCAGAAAAAGCGATATCATCTTCACCGCTGTCAGCCAACACATGAAACTCATGCGAGGCAAAGCCGCCGATAGAGCCGGTATCCGCTTGTACCGCACGGAAATCTAAGCCTAGGCGGGTGAAGATACGCGTATAAGCCTCATACATATCATGATAAGTCTTTGCGAGCGAAACTTGATCGACATGGAACGAGTAGGCGTCTTTCATAGTGAACTCACGCGCGCGCATCACGCCGAAGCGGGGACGAATCTCGTCGCGGAATTTACCTTGAATTTGAAAGAAGGTAATCGGTAGCTGCTTATAGCTGCGCAGCTCGCCTTGGGCTAGATTGGTGATGACCTCTTCGTGTGTCGGGCCTAGCACAAAATCCCGATCGTGACGGTCTTTAAAGCGCAATAGCTCAGGACCATAGTCATCAAAACGCCCGGTGGTCTGCCACAGCTCAGCGGGCTGCGTCATCGGCATCAGGACTTCTTGAGCGCCTACGTTTTGCATCTCTTCACGAACAATACGTTCGACCTTTTGTAAGACGCGTAGCCCCATGGGCAACCAGATATAAAGCCCCGAGGCGATTTTGCGAATAAGACCGGCGCGCACCATCAACTGGCTTGAGACGATGTCGGCGTCGCTTGGGGTTTCTTTTAGAGTGGCAAATAAAAATTGACTGGCTTTCATAAATAAAGCGTAACCTTATCAACGATAAAAAAATAAGAAATAGTGGGGTGTTGAGCATAGGGCTATCGTTTCATGGACGCCGTAAGCTTACCTTTATCACTTAGCAATGAACTAGGGGCTTCCTAGTAGATAATGTGTCGCAACTGGTCTCTAACCACTAATCGCGGGCAACTACGCTTTTGCGGCCAAGACACTGGTAAAGCAGTATCGTCTCAAAACTGCTCTCACAATAAAAGGGCAGATTTTGATTGACGTATTGATGAGTAGGCGGCGACATATGGGAATTGAACAAGTCATCAAACGTGTGATGAAAACCTATCTTGCAAAAAACCTGACCAATAAATCTGTGCCGACATTTTATCAATACAATCTGTCTATGTTAGGTAAAGTTCGCCTAAGACGCAATGACTTTTTGTGTTTTCAGCCGCAACTTTGGTCAAAGAATGGCAGATGATTATTGAGACTCGATTATTTACCAGTGTTAAGCTGATTTATGGCAAATGGCGCGCGTATTTTTACTCATAATCTGGTCGCAGGTTATGTTGCGTCTTGGTAGTTATTACTTGAAGTAATAGGTGATTAGTAGCATTTACAGATTTATAGTTAATAGTATTTATATATAGTTAGTAGCATTTATAGACAGACAAGCGGATGAGATAGGCAAGTGGTATCACGCAGCGAGATAAAAGTACGATTTGATAATAGCGAGGCAATAAAAAGCGCTGTTAAGTCGCTATCGCCAAGCGACTCATCTGCTCTATATAACTGATAATACTGAAGGTGGTGTCAATGAATCATCCCGATAATAAAGCGCCTGCGGATAACGCGCGCGACAACAAATATCCAGCGCCAAATCCACCAACAAAAAAGCCCATTGCCTTTATGGCGTGGCTGATATTGCTGATTGGTTTGGCCGCGCTGGCGTTTGCTATCTATAGTATGCCGCCGGCAAGTGAAGAAGCGCCTATCGAAACCATCACTCGTGAGGGCGTGGTGACGCAAATTCAGCAGTTAAATCGTCTACAAACGGTGGCTTTTAGCGTGGATACAGTGATTACCAGCGAGCGGCAAGGCAGCTGGATGAAGCTGTGGCAAGATGAACAAAAGGGGCTGTTTATCGCGCGTGGTCGAGTAGATGCGGGCATAGATTTGAGTGCGCTGACGCCTGAGATGGTACAAGTCATCCAGCCCGATCCAGCGACTGATGACAGTGAATCGCTGCGCAAAGCTGCCCAAAATGACACGCAGGCCACAACTGTCAATACCGCTGCCATGATGCCGCAAATCAATATCACTTTACCGCCGTCAGAGATATTTTCAGTATATCTGGATGATATTGAGATTTATGACTGGCAGACGGGCGCGTTTGGGCTGATGCAGGTCGATCCAAAGATACTTGCGCAAGCACAGACCATGGCAAAAAAAGAAGTGCTCGAGCGTGCCTGCCGCGGTGATGTGATGAATATTGCCTTGCAAAACGCCCAGACACAGCTGCAGCAGTTATTTGCCATGACGGGCGCGGTGGTGACGGTGACCACCCAAGGCGCGGGAGCGTGTCAGTTGCCCTCGTAGCACGTCAGTCGACTGTATTATGATTTTTTAAACTCAGCAATGGCCAACTGACGAGCCGCTTTATGCTCGACCATCGGCACAGGGTAGTCGATATCAGCAAACTTGCCGCCCTTTGCCAGCTCTTTACGCATCTTGTCTTCACTATGCAAAATGCTGGCAGGAATATCTTTTAATTCAGGTAGCCAAGTTTTGATAAACACGCCATCCTTGTCATGTGTTTTGCCTTGGCTAAAGGGATTCATGATCCGGAAGTAAGGCGCAGAGTCCGTACCGGTTGAGGCGCTCCACTGCCAGCCGCCATTATTAGAGGCAAAGTCGCCATCGATCAGCTGCTGCATAAAATAGCGCTCGCCTAAGCGCCAATCAATCAGCAAGTCTTTGGTCAAAAACATCGCTGTGACCATACGCAGGCGATTGTGCATAAAGCCAGTCGCATTTAGGCCGCGCATCGCCGCATCAACGAGTGGCACGCCTGTCTTGCCAGTACACCATGCCTCAAGGTCATCCTTGTCATATGACCAATCAATCTTCTTATCTGTCTCTTCTTTATAGGCCTTGTGGCGGATAAGAGCCGGCTTGTCCACTAGCACATGGCGATAAAAGTCGCGCCATGCCAGCTCACTTATCCAGCGATTGATGTCTTCATTGTCGCCATCATTGCCGTGTAGTTTTTCTTGCGCTAGGCTTGCCTGTAGATAGCATAATCTAGGACTGATGACGCCAATGGTCAGGTAGGCGGATAGCTGACTGGTGGCCTCGAGGCTAGGCGTATCACGGCTGATATCATAGTCGTCGATGTCGTCGGCAATAAAGTCGTTTAGACGCTGACAGGCGGCTGTTTCGCCTGCAGGGTAGGCGGCGCGGGCTTTTGTTAATTGAGCATCCATATCGAGATGCTGCGATAAATCAGCCTTTTGCCGTGCGTTTTGATAAGTGCTGACCACCTTGTTACTCAATGCTTCGATGTCTTGTAGCGTGGTGGCGCTGTCTTTTGATAATTTTAGCTCGATTTTATTATTATTTATGGCGGTGGCTTCATGCATTTGTATGCTGCTGATATCCAAAGTATGCCGCCATTTTTTATAAAACGGGGTAAACACTTGATACATGCTATCGCCATCATTGGTGGTGATGCTTTGTGGTGGCAAGATACATTGGTCGTGCCAGCGTACAAACTCGATACTGTCCTTTGCTAGCTGCTTTGCTAGTTTTTCATCACGGTCGATCTCATTGCCTTCGTACTCATGATTGGCCATGATACAGCGGATATTATTGTCCTGACACAGTATGCTGAGCGCGTCGATGCAGTCGGCAAAGCTGGGGCAACGTTGTACAGTCAATGTGATGTTTAGCTGCGCTTGTAGCGATTTGGCAAGTATGGGCAAGGTGCGGGCGATATGATCCACCTGTACTAAGGAAGTATCGTGCGCATGCCACTGCTCTGGCGTCAAAAAAAACACCGCACTGACGCGCGCATGATCTGCCTGCGCGCGCTCACAAAGTGCCGTCAGCGCTGTATTGTCATGCAGTCGTAAATCTCGGCGAAACCACATTAGATAATGCGGTATATTCATATCCGTATTATCATTGTTATCGCCATTAGCAGACGCAGTCTTAGACATGCAAGTATCCTTATACCAATCAATCGTAATCATAAACAAAACTATGAATAAAAGTATGCTAGGATAAGTTTTTTGATGCAATGGGTTTGGCAGATGAGTAACAAATCAGCATCATAGAATCAGGTCAACATAAGAGGGATACAACGAGATTGGGATCACCAGACTCTCAGTGCAATATACGCTCAGGACAAGGGTAGATATTGAACCTATTAAATCTTTTAAGCCTTTCAAATTAAGGTCAAACAATGCAGGTGAAGTTTTGCGGGTTTACCCAGCTCAGTGATGTTCAGACCGCTGTGCAGTTGGGTGTGGATGCGGTTGGTTTGGTGTTTTATCCACCAAGCCCGCGTGCTGTCACGCCCAAACAGGCGCAGGCATTGAGTGCCGCTGTACCAGCGTTTGTCAGTGTCGTGGCACTGGTGGTCAATATGACTCATGATGAGCTGCTGGCGCTGGCAAACCATGTACCTTTTGACATCATTCAATTCCACGGCGACGAAACGCCTGAGCAGTGTCAGCAGCTGGCAAGCGCGGTCAATAAACGCTGGATCAAGGCGCTACGTATCGATGCCGAGCAAGACACGGCAGCTAGCGTGCGCGCGCGTATCGATAGCTTTGCCGCGATGGGTGCCAGTAGTATCTTGCTCGATGCTTATCATCCGCAAAAATACGGCGGTACGGGCGCGCGCTTTGATTGGAGTTTGATACCACAGGGCAGCGCGTTACCGATTGTTTTAGCCGGCGGCCTCGCTGCTGATAATGTCGCAGGCACACTTGATTTACCTATCTATGGCGTCGATGTCAGCGGCGGTATCGAATCTGCTAAAGGCAAAAAAGACGCTGCCAAAATGCGCGCCTTTATGAAGGCAGTCAAACGTGACCGATGGCAAAACGAGACGGTCACTGACGGGCTTTAAGATAATTGCTATATTGGTGTCTATGTGATGTCTATATCTTGTTATTTGCTCGTTATTCCGAATTTTTGCTTGTCGCCTAGTTATATGACGATATGGCGGCAAGCCTAGACGCTTTATCTCCTTCATCTTTATATTAAAAGCCCCCACTTATCGTAGGAATTATCATGAGTCATGCCTCAAACAAAGCGCTATCTGATGCTGCAAAATCTATCAATACATTTACCAATCCAGCAGATGTGCAAGACTTTAATCAATACCCTGATGCACGCGGACACTTTGGTGTCCATGGCGGTCGTTTTGTTTCTGAAACGCTGATGGCAGCATTAGAAGAGCTTGAAACCTTATACACCAAAGTCAAAGCTGATCCGGCTTTTTGGGAAGAATATCACAATGATTTGGTCAATTATGTCGGTCGCCCAACCCCACTTTATCATGCCAAGCGCCTGAGTGATGAGATCGGCGGCGCGCAGATTTATTTTAAACGTGAAGACCTCAATCACACAGGCGCACACAAGGTCAATAATACCATCGGGCAGGCACTACTTGCCAAGATGTGCGGCAAAAAACGCATCATCGCCGAGACGGGCGCAGGACAGCATGGCGTGGCGACAGCGACAATTGCCGCGCGCCTAGGCTTAGAGTGCATCGTCTATATGGGCGCTGATGACGTCGAGCGCCAAAAGATGAACGTCTATCGTATGCGCCTGCTTGGTGCGACAGTGGTGCCAGTGACGTCTGGCTCGCGCACTCTCAAGGACGCGATGAACGAAGCGATGCGCGACTGGGTGACCAACGTTGACACCACTTATTACATCATCGGCACCGTTGCAGGGCCGCATCCTTATCCGCTACTGGTACGTGATTTCCAAGCGATTATCGGTAAAGAAGCCCGTATTCAACATTTAGAAAAAACCGGCAAATTGCCTGATGCGTTGGTTGCCTGTGTTGGTGGTGGCTCCAACGCGATTGGGCTGTTTTTTGATTTCTTAAATGATACTGACGTCAAAATGTATGGCGTCGAAGCAACGGGCGACGGTATAGAGACTGGCCGCCATTCAGCGCCATTGGCCGCTGGCCGTATCGGTGTGCTGCATGGCAACCGCACTTACCTGATGGCGGACGATGAAGGTCAAATCCAAGAGACGCACTCTATCTCAGCGGGTCTTGATTACCCTGGCGTCGGTCCTGAGCATAGCTTCTTAAAAGACATGAAACGCGTCGAATATGTCGGCTGCACTGATAAAGAGTCGTTGCACGCCTTTCATGAAGTCACGCGCAAAGAAGGCATCATACCTGCATTAGAGTCTGCGCATGCTGTCGCCTATGCATTGAAACTGGCGAAAACCATGACCCCTGAGCAGAGCATTGTCGTCAATATGTCGGGTCGCGGTGATAAAGACTTGCATTCAGTGATGAAGGCAGAAGGGATTGCGTTGTAGTGGCGAGCATTGTTTTTGCGACAAACCCACGTTGATGACATACATGGAGTGGCTCTTTGATTGAATGATAAAGCGCCACTGTAGCCAGTTTTTATTAATTTTAGAGACGATTATGACCCGAGTTAAAAGTATGACCAGAATTGAAAGCACCTTTGGGACCCTAAAAGCGCAAAATAAAAAAGCCTTGATTCCTTATGTGATGGCAGGCGATCCAACGCCTGATAACTTTGTCGGCCTCTTGCATGACTTAGTCAAGCATGGCGCGGATATGATCGAAGTGGGTTTGCCGTTTTCTGACCCCATGGCCGATGGGCCAACTGTTGCCTTGGCAGGCGAGCGCGCCTTAGCAGCTGGTACTAGTACGCGTGATGCGCTAAATATGGTGGCAGAGTTTCGCAAGCAAGACACGCAAACGCCAATTATCCTGATGGGTTATCTAAACCCTGTCGAGATCATCGGTTATGATAATTTTGTCACCTTATGCGAGCAGGCAGGCGTCGATGGTATTTTGATGGTGGATTTGCCGCCAGCTGAGGCGGGGAGCTTTACTCAGCATTTAACTGAGCACGCTATGAATGAGATTTTCTTATTATCGCCCACCACTTTGCCTGAGCGCCGTGAGCAAGTGCTGACCCACTGCGGCGGCTATATTTATTATGTGTCGCTCAAAGGCGTGACCGGCTCAGCGACGCTCGATACCGATGATGTCGCCATTCAAGTACAAGCCATCAAAGCAGAGACCGATCTGCCGGTCTGCGTGGGTTTTGGTATCCGTGATGCGGCCTCTGCCAAAGCGATCGGTCAGCATGCTGACGGGATTATCGTTGGTAGTGCGCTGGTACAAAACTTCGCTGATATCGATGCTAGTGATGCGGCGGCAGTGGCCAATGCTCAACAAAAAATCATGGCAAAAATGGACGAGCTGCGCGGTGCTTTAGACAGTTTGACAGTTTAACGGACGGTATCATAGGTAAGCGGTGAGTTGTCAAAGGTGTTCCTAGATAGGTGATAAGCTGAGGCGACGGCGCGCTGGACGAATGACAATCTTTATCATAACAGGGTTTATAATAACAATGTCTATAAAGACAGCGCGAAATGGCTTTGCTAAAGTTAGTTTACGTGTGTAAACTAACCTCACATATAAATTGTGACCGTCTCGCATGAGCGTACCTGCTGATGGCTTATATCATCGAGTGCTGTGACGATTAAATTGATTTTATAAATGGACTCTTAGGGACAAGTAAACGAGCCAACTTGCCTGTAAGCCTTTGATAATGGCGAATACTATGACTGATACAATAACCAAAGCTGATATGACAACTCCAAACAATATCGAAAAAACCGCAACTGACAAACCCAGCGCCGAAAAAAACGGCAATGCTGCTGGCCAATCGTGGTTTAATCGCCCAATACCTGGTATTAAGCAGCAACTGACCGCTCCATTGACTGCGGTTGAGACTGAACCATCGACCAAGTGTAGCAACTGCCATTCGATGATTACCAATACCGCGCTGATTTTTAACTGTTATGTATGCCCGCATTGTGACCATCATTTACCGATGAGCGCTCGTGAGCGTCTAAACTGGCTGCTGGATCAAGTAGATGGCGAGCTGGGGCAAGAGTTCAATGCAAAAGATCCATTGAGCTTCGTCGATAGTAAGCCGTATCCACAGCGCATGAGCGAAGCACAAGACAAGACAGGCGAGTCTGAAGCGCTGATCGTGATGTATGGCAAGCTGCGCAATCTAGACATTGTCACTTGTGCCTTTGATTTTCGCTTTATGGGCGGCTCGATGGGTTCGGTGGTCGGTGATCGGTTTGTCCAAGCCGCTGAAAAAGCCCTTGAGGAAAAAATACCACTGGTCTGCTTTGCAGCCTCAGGCGGCGCGCGTATGCAAGAAGGTTTGCTGTCGTTGATGCAAATGGCGCGCACCGCCGCTGCGATTGAGCGCTTGCGATTGGCGGGTGTACCGTATATCGTAGTGTTGACCAATCCTGTCTATGGCGGTGTGACAGCCTCGCTGGCGATGCTAGGAGACATTCATTTGGCAGAGCCAAAAGCGATGATTGGTTTTGCTGGCAAGCGCGTGATCGAGCAGACGGTACGCGAAACCTTAGAAGAGCCGTTTCAGCGCGCTGAGTTTTTGTTAGAGCATGGGGTGGTGGATGAAGTGGTGCATCGTCATCAGCTGATCGATACCATTTATCGTCTGCTGGCAAAACTGTGTCACGTCACCAATGTGGATGCGTAACGCCGCACCGGTTATGGCGCTTATCGCATAGCCATAGCTACAAAACTGCTCTTAAAAATAGCATTTATCGTCAATCACGGTAAATGCTATTTTTGCTTTTTGGCTAGGTAGTTATATACTGTCTTCAGTTTTTATTTGATTCTTTTTTGATAGGTTTTCTTCATGTCTGACTCCTTAGTTGCTACCTCAAGTACGCCCGATAACCAGTCTAGTTTGACCGAATGGCTCAATTATATGCAGCAAATCCATGTGTCGGCGATTGACATGGGGCTGTCGCGCGTGTTGCCAGTGGCTGAGGCGTTAGGCTTGGTACAATCCGCCAAAAACGATGCTTATGTATTTACTGTAGCGGGCACCAATGGTAAAGGCTCAACGACCGCAGTGATTGCACAAATGTGTCAAGCGGCAGGGTATAAAACGGCGCTGTATCAATCACCGCATTTAAGCGTTTTTAATGAGCGGGTGCGTATCGATGGCGAGATGGTCAGCGATGAGACCTTAATCAATGCCTTTAGTAAGGTGGAGGCAGCGCGGCTGCAGTGCGATTTGACATTGTCGTTCTTTGAGATGACGACACTTGCTGCATTATTGATATTTGCCGAAGCAAACTGCGAGGTATGGGTATTAGAAGTGGGACTGGGCGGTCGCTTGGATGTGGTTAATATCATCGATCCTGACATGGCGGTGATTACCAATATCGGTATCGATCATATCGATTGGTTGGGCGACAATGTCGAGGATATCGGACGCGAAAAGGCAGGTATCTTGCGTGACGATATCACGCTGATTTATGGGGCGACTACGATGCCAGATAGCGTGCAGCAGGCGATTGATCAGCATCAAGCGCGCTGCTATCAGGTCGGGCAGGACTTTGCTTACCAAAGCCTCGACTCAGCCACATGGCAGTATAGCAATGCCGCTGTCACGATGCAGCTACCGCGCCCAGCATTGTCGCTTATGAACACTGCCAATGCCTTATCAGCTGTGCTGGCCAGTCCATTAGATATCGATATCAGTGCCATCGAGCAGGCGCTGCAGACAGTCAAGCTGGCAGGACGGTTTGATTACCGCCATACCCAGCAGCGTCATTGGCTATTTGATGTGGCGCACAATGAGCAGGGTGTCGAGTTTTTATTGGCGCAGCTTGTACCGCTTTGGCAGCAGCACCTCGCTGAGCAGCACGAGTCTATAGACAGTCATAGCGGCAGCCAACCTGCCAGCATCAAAATGCTGTTTTCTATGTTAGGTGATAAAGATGTCGACCATGTCGTCCAGCGCTTAAGCCAAGCTGGCTTGCCGATCAGCGAGTGGTTTATCGCGGAGATTGACTATCCACGTGCCGCGAGTACCGAGCATTTATACAGCGTCCTGTCTCGCCATGTCGAGCAGGCGCAGATACATCAGTTTGACAGATTAAAAGAAGCCACGCAGGCGGTGATGCAAGCGAGCGATGCGCAGGATCTCATCGTGGTGTGTGGCTCGTTTCATACTATCGGTGAGGCATTAGCAGCACTGACTGCCGATCAGTGATAGTCGATGATGTGACGACCCGTGAGTGATGAAAAGGGCTTTGCTTTCATGTTACGCTTAGCACAAGTGTGATAGCAGACAGCGCGAAAAATATGCTTTATAATCAAAGTGATTGAAATATAGCGTATAACGCCAAAAAACTGACGGATGGGTAAGCTTGTAGAGCCTTGCCCGCCAAGGTTTTAAAGCGATAGCTGCGCCGCTCAATCAACCTTATTACCAACTAAGAGACGTAAACGGATGAACTTTTCGAGACAAGCCTTATTGGGCATTGGGATGATTATCGGCGGTAGCGTGATGCTATACGCTATGGTGCAACAAATCGGCGATAACAGTCAGCCTGCGCCGACCTCAGCGATGGTCGAAAGCTCAAGTACTGAGCAAACCACGCAGCCGCCATTGACAACAGACATCGAAACAGAAAAACGCATCTTGGCACAAAAACAAAAAGAGCGCGCCGCTCGCGTCGCAGAGCAAGAAAGACGTGCTCAGCAGTTTTTGATTGAGCAAGAAGCTGCTGAAGCTGAAGCACTAGCCAAAGCGCGCGCAGAAAGCCAACAATATATAACAAACACTACCGCTGCTGACGATAGCGACAGCACCGCAGCTGAGAAAAAAGACGATACCGCTTCGGCAACAGCAAGCCTTGAAGGTACGGAAAGTTCTGAAAGCACTGATAGCAATACGGCGCAAGCCGCCGCCGAAAAATTAAAAACTGCCCAGCAGCAAGAAGCCAAACGTCAAGCCGCTCTCAAAGAGCAACAAGCCGCCAAAGAATTGGCACAGCGGCAACAGCAAGCGGAACAAGCCAAGCAACAAGCAGAGGCCAAGCGTCAAGCAGAAGCTGAGCGTCAGGCTGCCGAGCAGGCCGCCGCAAAAAAGCAAGCGGCTGAAAAAGCTGCCGAAGCCGCCAAAAAAGAGCCGCCCAAATCCCCCACTGACTATGAAGTCAAACGAGGCGACGGCCTGATTAAACTTGCCAGACAGTATAACGTACCGGTGGAAGCGCTGGCTCAGGCAAATAATATGTCACCCTCGACCTCACTGCAGCTGGGTCAGACACTGACTATTCCTTCACGCAAACAAGTACAGCGTCTAGAGCGAGAAGCAGCGGCAGCCGAAAAAGCGCGTGAAGCGCAGCGCAAAAAAGAAGAAGCATTGGCGAAAAAATCAGCAGAGGCCAAACGTGATGCGCAGCAAAAACTGCGTGATGCCCGCCAACAGGTCAAGGAAACCGATGCCAAAGGAAGCTTTGGGGTGCAGGTCGCACTTGCCAATGATCAGGCCAAAGCAGATGAATTGGCCAAAAAGTTTCAGGCAGCAGGGTATCAAGTAAAGACCAGTCCGACCAGTCGCGGTGTCCGCGTCATCGTCGGTCCTGAGCGCGGTAAAGTGGCAGCGCTGGCGCTCAAAGACAAGATCAACAGCGACCCTAAAGTAAACACCACCAGCGCTTGGGTATTATACTGGCGCTAAACCGCGATTAATGTATCGCCGCTGGTAGTGAGTGCTGGTAGTGAGTATAGACACCTTCGCTGTTTCTATGATATGAGAAAACACGACACTAGATGTCGTGTTTTTTGTTTTATTGATTGCTCGGCTGGGTAGGTTTCGCTACCATGCCGCGCATTTATTCTGTTTTTGTATCACCTGTCAGCCTAAAAAGGTTGACCTGCCGTGATTATTCAAATGCCCATCTGTGCTTGTGAACCGTTGCAGCTGGGACTTGGATAATCACTTGTTTATTTTATAAGGTAAAACCATGTCGTTTGGCGTTGTATTTTTAATATTGGCCGTTGGGTTTTTAGGGCTAATTACGTTACCAAAACTATCCTCAAAGCGTCAAAGCACCGAGCCTGAGCCAAAGCCTGTGCGCGGTGATGAGTTGGCCATTTGGCCATTTGCACCGATGCCTATCATGACTGATACTGAGGTGATTTTTTTTAAAAAATTAAAAAACGCCTTGCCCGAGTATCACATATTTGTACAGGTGCAGCTGTCGCGAATCATCGAAGCCAATAGCGATGAGACCTCCGAGCGTAGCTTTTGGTTTAACCGCATTTGTCGTCAGAGTGTCGATTATGTCATCGTCGATATCGACGCACAGACCACCTTGGTGGCTATCGAGCTTGATGATTGGACACATAGCAGCAAATCACGCCAAAAAGCCGATGACAAAAAGGACAAAGCCCTTGCTAGTGCAGGTATTCCTATCGTGCGCTTTCACGCTGAGCGTATGCCAAGCGCGGATATGCTCAGATATGAGCTGATGCAGGTGATTGAGACGTACTGATAATGATCGTCATTGGCCGTGATTAAAACTGACCTCTCGGATTGAGGGTGCGGGCTACTCACACTGCCGCGGATAGATGACAATTGGCCTGTCGCCTTCAAAATATAGCCCTGTCTTTGGTAGGCTCTTCTTTGACCAAGTCTGTGCAAGCGCTCGTCTGGCGTAACGGTCATAAAAGCTGCGTTTGGTAAACCACTCAATATAGTACGCGCGCCGCAGAGTGCTCGTATCGAGCGTCGCAAGACTGACGGCGTCGCTGTTATCACACCATTCATGCAGCGGAAAGCTGGGCGTTAGCCAATCAGGTTTATCAAAGCCATAGATATTGAGCGGCAAAAAAAAGCGGCCTTTGATAATACCGTAGCGTTTGTCGATTTTTACTTGTCCGTGATCAGCGGTATCGACCCACACAGCGCGGAACTGCTTGGTCTGCATGTGGGTCATTTTGCGCTGTAAGTTATCATTGGAATTGATACCGACCCAGTTTGCAGGCTCAAAAGGCGGTGCCCCCATAAAAAACTTGATCGCCAGCTCCCAGTGTTCGGTCAGATTGTCCTGATGATTGTATAAAATCAGATCCAGCTCGCCTGTCGTCTGTTTGCCGTTATATAACTGCACATTGTTAGCAAGCGTCTCGTACGGATGTAATTTGCGCGCAAAGCCATCTTCTAGCCAAAATGATAACAATCCCTCAAAGTGAAAACCTAAGCGATTGGGACTGGGACGTGTCAGCAGATATCGCGTCAGCGCCTGATACGCATTGGTGGTATCGAGCTCCTCTAAGCGTGCCTGATAGGCTGCAAACTGCTGCTGCCAAAAGTGTGCGCTATGGACCGACACGGTATGTGTGTTCTGATGCGGCGCAACGTCCAACCACTTTGTTAAGACAGTGGGGCAGGCCAGCACATAAGCCAAATCGCGCACATATGGGCGCCGATAAGCTTCCCACGGTGCGGTATGTAGATAAGTAAACGGGCCATGAACCGTCGGCTCGATCATAGGATAAACCATCATTACAGTGTACGTTTACCCTAGCGGCTCATGTACCAAAAGTCTATAGTCAATCGATGGCGTATTATAAGTCTAAAGTGTTTGTCATCAATGAAGCGCTGAGCGCAATTACGAAGGTATCTTTGTAGTATTTGGTAAGAAGTCATTAACCATAAAAAAAGCCAACCATTGCTATCAATGGTTGGCTTTTTCTTTAACTACGATGTTTGGTCGGAACGGCAGGATTTGAACCTGCGACCACCACACCCCCAGTGTGGTGCGCTACCAGACTGCGCTACGCCCCGAATGACTGACTATTTTACGCAAAATTAGGCATATTGCAAGGGCTATTTATCTTGCTACCCATTTGCCCCAAAATTTGACATATCCATAGCCAGTATGAGCGCCATATTAGCAGAGCTATCCCAGCAGCTCTTTTAAAATTTGGTTGACTTGCTGTGGGTTTGCGCTACCGCGGCTGGCTTTCATCACTTGCCCGACCAGACCATTAAAGGCTTTTTGCTTGCCGCCTTTATACTCATCTACCATCGTTTGATTGTTGGCGATGACCTCTTCGACCATGGCTTTGATAGCGCCAGTGTCCGTTTCTTGTTTTAGGCCCTTTTCTTCGATGATTTTATCTGCCGCATCATCGCCGTCGCCGCCTTCGCGCTCATATAAGGCACTAAAGACTTTTTTGGCCAATTTGCCAGATAGCGTATCGTCTTTGATACGAGCCAGCATACCAGCCAATTGCTTGGCGCTGATAGGGGAGTGGGTGATGTCTTTATCATCTTTGTTGAGGGCACCGAGCAAGTCGCCCATCACCCAGTTGGCTGCCATTTTGGCATCTTGCTGGCCCACTTCTGCCACCACAGCTTCGAAATAATCAGCAAGCTGACGGCTGCCTGTTAGGATGCGAGCATCGTATTCTGACAGACCAAGCGCTACCTCAAAACGGCCACGGCGAGCCACAGGCAGCTCAGGCATGGCAGCACGAATGCTGTCAATCGTATGCTGCTCGATACGGACAGGCAGTAAATCAGGGTCAGGGAAATAACGATAATCGTTGGCGTCTTCTTTGGTGCGCATGGTGCGGGTTTCGTCGCGCTCAGGATCATAGAGCATCGTTGCCTGCACGACTTTGCCGCCGTCTTCGATGATGTCGATTTGACGTTCGATTTCGCAGTTGATGGCGCGCTCGATAAAACGGAACGAGTTTAGGTTTTTGAGCTCAGTACGAGTACCGAGCTCGCCGCCAGGTTTGCGCACAGAGACGTTACAGTCACAGCGGAATGAGCCTTCTGCCATGACCGCATCCGAGATACCCAGCCAAGTGACCAGCTGATGAATGGCCTTGATATAAGCCAGCGCTTCATCCGCTGAGCGCATGTCAGGCTCAGAGACGATTTCGATGAGCGGCGTGCCCGCACGGTTGAGATCGACACCCGTCATGCCATCGACGGCATCGTGGACTGATTTACCCGCGTCTTCTTCTAGATGCGCGCGGGTGATGCCCATCCGTTTTGGGTATTCGTTTTTTTCGCCTTCATTGACCACCACATCGATATAGCCGGTACCCACGATAGGGTTGGCCATTTGGGTGATTTGATAGCCTTTGGGCAAATCAGGATAAAAGTAGTTTTTGCGATCAAAGGTGTTAAAAAGACCCAGCTCGGCATTGACGCCCATACCGAACTTCAGTGCGCGCTCGACCACGCCAGCGTTGAGTACCGGTAGCACGCCAGGTAAGCCTAAATCGACGATGTTGGCTTGGCTGTTTGGCTCGTGGCCGAAGTCAGTTGGGGCGCTAGAGAAAATTTTACTGTCAGTGTTTAGCTGGCAGTGAATCTCAATGCCGATGACCACTTCGTAACCATCAACAAACAATTCGGGACGAACGCTGTCGTTATGAGCGGTATTCTCAGTCGTAGTAGCTGTGTTCATTATACCGTCTCCTTTGCGACGAGTGAGTGTTGTAGATGATGATCGGTATGCTGCTGAAACAGATGAGCGGTCGTTAGCAGCTGACTTTCTTGCCAGTGCTTACCGATTAACTGTAAACCGATCGGCAGACCTTCTGAGGTCAAACCAACGGGCTGACTGAGTGCGGGCAGACCCGCTAGGTTGACTGCGATGGTATACACGTCGCCTAGGTACATGGTCGCAGGGTCGAGGTCTTCTGCCAGCTTATAAGCTGCGGTCGGCGCGGTGGGACTAGCGATGACATCACAATTGGCAAAAGCATCATCAAAGTCTTTGACGATTAAGCGGCGCACTTTTTGCGCTTTGGTGTAGTAAGCGTCGAAATAGCCTGCCGATAGTGCATAAGTACCAGTGAGGATACGGCGCTGTACTTCAGGGCCAAAGCCTTCAGAGCGTGAGCGCGTGTATAGGTCAATCAGATCTTTTGGTGTTTCACAGCGATAGCCAAAGCGCACGCCATCAAAGCGTGATAGGTTGGAAGACGCTTCGGCAGGGGCGAGCATATAGTAAGTGGCCAGCGTGATATCGGGATCGGTGATATTGACCTCGACGATGGTCGCTCCCAGTTCTTCGTATTTTTTGAGTGCGGTACGGGCGGCTTGTTCTACTTCGCTGTCGAGGCCTTTGCTAAAGTATTCTTTGGCGACGCCGATACGTAGTCCTGCAAAGGGTTTATCGCCTGCAGCGGCCTCTGCATCATTGATGTCTTGTACATAATCTGGCATGTCGTGCTTGATGGAGGTGGCATCGCGCGGATCATGACCGATCATCGGCTGCAGCAGATAGGCACAGTCTTTGGCGCTTTTGCCCATGCTACCGGCTTGGTCGAGACTTGAGGCATAGGCAATCATGCCAAAGCGTGACACACGGCCATAAGTGGGCTTGATGCCGGTGAGGCCACAAAACGAAGCTGGCTGACGAATCGAGCCGCCCGTATCACTACCGGTCGCCACAGGCACAAAACCGGCGGCGACAGCGGCTGCACTACCACCAGATGAGCCACCAGGGACGCGCTCCAAATTCCATGGGTTTTGTACCGTGCCATAGTAAGAGCTGCTGTTGTCTGAGCCCATTGCAAACTCATCCATATTGAGCTTACCTAGGCTGATCATGCCCGCTTTTTCGATATTGGTCACGATGGTGGCATTATAAGGCGAGACAAAATTGTGTAGCATCTTTGAGCCACAAGTGGTCAGCACGCCTTGGGTACAAAAGATGTCTTTATGCGCCATGGGCACGCCGAGCAGGGGACGCTTATCGCCTTGGGCGCGCATCTCGTCCGCGGCTTTCGCTTGCGCGCGCGCCGTCTCAGCGGTGTGGGTGATAAAGCTGTTGACCTTAGTGTCTAGGGCGTCGATACGTTTGATATAGTGTTCGGTTAATTCTGCGCTGCTAAACTGCTTTTCTTGCAAGCCTGTAATCAGCTGCTCGGTACTTAATAGGTGAATCTCAGACATAGGGTGTCGTCCGTCAAAGTGTTAATAGCATAAAATAAGATAAAGCCAATAAAGCTAATAGAGTCATGCAAGTCGTTATTCAATCACTTGTGGCACCAGATATAGGCCGTCTTCGATCGCTGGTGCGACCGATTGATTGCGCGTGCGATCGATATCATGTTTGGCGACGTCAGCACGCAGCTCTTGGCAGGCTTCATGGATGTTTGATAAAGGCTTGATGCCTGCGGTGTCGACACTGCTTAGCGTGTGCATCAGCTTTAACACTTTGCTAATGTCGTCCGCGTAGCTGCTCGCCGTGCTTTCATCCACGCCCAAGCGGGCAAGGTTGGCAACTTCTAAGATTTCTTCACGGCTGACGTTGTTGTCAGACGTTGCTGGTTGCTGTGACATAGTTTCTCCAATGAAGGACAGTTTTGGTTAGTGTCAATTTGGGTGGTGTCAAGACATGACCACTAAAAATAAGAGGATTGCTAAATAAGATTGTATCTTGAGTTGGATTATTATAAAGCATCTGGCCTAAGTTTACAGAGCACAGCATTTGATTGATGCATAATATCAACCAAGTTAAAATGATTTACAAAACTGACCGTATAGTTAGTGTTTCATTCTTAAATGCTCACCCATTGTTCGCTGAAATACGTTACAGTATGCACCTGCTACTGAGCAAAATCATCATCTGTCTGTAGCGCCTTATTAGTTATTGAATTAAATGGTCTTTCATGAAGTCAAATGGTCTTGCTGACGATTTCAAACTTTGTAACAACTTTTAGCATCTAGGACCAAAATCCTGACTTACTGACGCAAATATCTATGTTTTTTTTGAGCCAAATCGGTATAATTTGCCTCAGTTTTTTCATTTCATTATTATTGCTTAGGTTTGACTTGTTGCGAGGTTCAGTTTTCGCCACAGGTAATGTCTATCGACGACCTGCTCAACACTGACGAGGAACGCCTCAGTCACTCTCATTCGCCTCATTCGCCTCATTTGTAATACGCTGGAAATATTAGTCATGAACCTGTTTGGATTTTTATCAAATAATATCGCTATCGACCTCGGTACTGCGAACACCCTTATCTTTATTCCTAATAAAGGCGTCGTGCTTGACGAGCCTACGGTGGTCGCGCTACGAAGTAATCGTACTCAAAACCCTACCGTCGCCGCTGTTGGTATCGATGCCAAGCAGATGCTAGGTCGTACACCTGCCAACATCACCGCCATTCGTCCACTAAAAGACGGGGTGATTGCAGACTTTGAGGTGACCCAAAAAATGCTAAAGCACTTTATCACTAAGGTAAAAGCCAAACGTTTTATGGCGGAGCCAAATGTGGTGGTATGTGTGCCATGCAAGTCTACTTTGGTAGAGCGTAAAGCGATACGTGAGGCGGTGTCATCAGCGGGCGCCAATAAAGTATTGCTGCTTGAGGAGCCAATGGCAGCAGCAATCGGTGCTGGCATGCCTGTCCATGAAGCCAGCGGTTCGATGGTGGTGGATATCGGTGGCGGTACCACTGAGATTGCTGTGATTGCACTATCTGGCTGCGTCTATGCCGAGTCGATTCGTATCGGCGGCGATATGTTTGATGAGGCCATTATCACCCACGTACGCCGTACTCATGGCTGCGTCATCGGTGAGACGACAGCTGAGCGTATCAAACAAGAAGTGGGCTCGGCACTAAACGAAGACAGCCAGCTAGAGGTAGAAGTACGTGGTCGTAGCATGGCAGAGGGTGTGCCAAAGACCTTTACCGTCAATTCAGAAGAAGTACAAAAAGCCCTTAGCGATCCATTAAGCGGTATCGTCAGTGCGGTCAAAGCAGCACTCGAGCAAACGCCACCTGAGCTATCATCAGACATCGCTGAGCGCGGTATTGTCTTGACAGGGGGCGGTGCGCTATTACGTGATTTAGACAAGCTTATCTCCAAAGAGACCGGTCTGCCAGTGACGGTCGCCGAAGATCCATTGACCTGCGTGAGCCGCGGTGGTGGTATTGCGCTTGATTTTATCAATAACAAAAGCCTAAACATGATCTTTGTCTAAACGATTTTAGCAGGCGCATGGCTGGGGTGGTACTAGTCGTGCGCTGATGAGGGCAGTAGAGCGCGTGGCAGTATCCATCATGTTCAAAAGACCCTAATAAGTACAAAGTACGCTCAAGCCATGAAAAGCAAGACCATATTCTTGCTTATTTTAAAATTGCTAATTAGACCTCTTATGATTCCAAGTATTTTTGCCCGTCAGCCGTTATCACTTCGTAAGACTGCCATTGTATTGATAGTCGCTTCGATACTGATGTGGTTTGATAGCAAAAACGCAGAGTGGTTTAACCCTGTCCGTAATACCAGCCATGCCGCCATGCAGCCCATCTATCAGCTGTCACTGTTGCCGAGTTATGCTCAGCACTGGGCTAGTGGTCGTTTACAGTCCAAAGAAGCCTTGCGCCGCGAAAACATGCAGCTAAAATCACAGCTGATCCACGCGCAGGCCAAGCTGCAGCAGCAAGATTATATCTTGGCACAAAACGCTCGCTTGCAAGGCATTTTGTCGACCACCAAGCCTGAGCAGTTTGATCTTAATTTGGCGCAAGTGATTGGTACCGACACCAACTTACTCAGGCAAATTGTGGTGATCAATAAAGGCGCGCAAGATGGCGTACAGGTGGGTCAGACGGTCATCGACGAAGATGGTATTTTGGGGCAAATCATCAATGTCTATCCCAACACCAGCCGATTGCTACTAATCACCGATGAGCAGCAGTCTGTGGCGGTGACGGTCAAACGTACCGGTCAGCGTGCCATCGTGACAGGCAAAGGCATCCCGACGTCTTTGAGTTTGGATTATGTGTTTAAAACTTCAGATGTGCGGGTGGGGGATGAGCTAGTGTCGTCAGGGTTGGGTGGCCGTATCCCAGCAGGGTATCGCGTTGGCCGTATCGCTCAGATCGAGGACACGCAGGCGGATAACTTTAGAAGCATCGAGGTCACACCCACTGCCAATTTTATTGACAATGCCTATGTACTGATATTGCAAGACAAGCTGATTAATAAAAACAATACCGTCATCAATTAGCTATCGCCTAAGCCTAAGAAGGTGTCTCATCGTTTGGCGTTTGCAGCTGCTACGTCTCATTAAGGTAAGTGCTCATGTCGTATCCTGATTCTGAGAATGAAACAGTACTGCTGATTGCTGTCATTATTGTCAGTATCGTCGTGGCCTCATCCCTCAATGTCTATCCATTAAGCCCCAGTATGGCCACCTTGCGACCCATGGTCATGATTATGGTGCTGATTTTTTGGCTGTTGTTTCAGCCGCGCTATGTCGGTATCTTTACCGCCTTTACGGTGGGCATCATTGCCGATTTGTTGATGGATACCCATTTAGGTCAGCAAGCCTTTGCTGCTGTGCTGGTCGCTTTTGTTATCAAAGTTACCAGTATTTATGTCAGACAATTAAATACATGGAGCGCTTGGCTACTTGCCAGTTTTAGTTTGCTAATCTTTCAGTTGACGCTGTGGATATTGCAAATGTTTATCCAAAATGTGTTTGTCGCTCAGTCCGCTTTGTCATTAGTCATGAGTATTCTTAGCTGGCCTTTGGTGCTTTTGGTGCTACGTAAGTTTGCGCGTTGATACTGACGCATCCATGAGCGAGTCGATCATCCTATAAAACAAGCGCGCTCATTGTGCGTGCTGCTAGCAAAATACGCCCTCATGAAATGTTAAAACGAATCAACATGACCGTATTTATGACCTTATCTGCAAGCGCTGTCAGCCCACAAGTTTATACAATCAGACAAATTTATATAATAAGAGATGAATCATGGATATTATTTTAGCGTCCGGTTCGCCGCGTCGTCGTGAGCTGTTGTCTAGAGCGCAGCTGGACTTTACGGTCATGAGTGTCGATATCGACGAAACCCCGCATGCCAATGAACCCCCCAAAGACTATATCGAGCGCATGGTCGCGACCAAAGCGGCCGCCGCGGTACAGCAGCTAAATGCTACCAGCAGGGAAGAGAATGCCGATAAAGACGTTGAGTCGCGTCTGGTGTTAACAGCCGATACCATCGGTGTCTTAGCAGACGGCAAGACGGTGCTGGTCAAGCCTACAAGCCGTGAGCAGGCGTATGAGATGTGGCAGCAGATGTCTGATACGGTGCATGAAGTATGGACAGCGGTGCAAGTGACCCTTATCGCCCGCTCTGCTCATCTGGTGCGCTGCGATAACGCCGCTGTCCATGCAACAGCCGTCCATGCACTCAAGCAGCCTGTATGGCAGGTCGTTTCTCAGCAGCAGCTCACGGAGCGCACGGCGGTGACCTTTATTCCCTTAACGGCGCAGATGATGCGTGAGTATTGGGACAGCGGCGAGCCTCAAGACAAAGCAGGAGGTTATGGCATTCAGGGGTTAGGCGCTACTTGGGTGAGCCGTATCAACGGTAGCTATACCAATGTCGTCGGCTTGCCACTTGCGCAAACGTTGGCCCTGATCAATACCGTCAGCCAGCACAGCAGCGCAAGTGTGTCATGATAATCAGCTGCTGAGTTGTTTTTGTGCACACACTTTTTATCCACATAATGACACGCTAGGATAATGGGCAAGCACAAGGCGCATTTGTTACACTGTAAGCCTAACAGGCGATGAACGTCGAATAAGAAAGCTGAGAGATAAGAGAAAAATATTATGTCCGAAGAGCTGCTGATTAATATTAGTCCAATGGAGTCGCGTGTCGCCGTGCTAGACAACGGCATTTTGGGCGAGATTTATATTGAGCGTCATCATAAATTGGGGTTGGTGGGCAATATTTATTTGGGTACGGTGGTACGTGTCCTGCCAGGTATGCAGGCCGCTTTTGTTGATATCGGTCAATCACGCACAGCGTTTTTACACGTCAACGATATGCAGCGCGAGCCGCGTCCGGTAGTAGATAAGACAAACACAATAGCCAACGACAGTCACGCTCAAGCTGGTACTACTGTCGATGGTATGGCCAATGAGCACGCGATTAGCGATGACACCGTGATTGGTGCGACAGAAGACCTAGCAGTGACGCCGCCTGTGGTCGAGGTGCAGAGTACAGAAGTCGTACCAGCCGCCAAGACCTTGATTCAGCACCGTTTGCATGAGAGCCAACGTATCCTTGTGCAAGTGACCAAAGATCAGCTCGGCAGTAAAGGCGCGCGCTTGACCACCAATATCTCGCTGCCTTCACGTTATTTGGTTTATCTACCATCGAGCGACCATATCGGCATCTCACAGCGTATCGATGGCGCTGATGAGCGCACGCGTCTAAAAACCGAGCTGACCTATCTGATGCAGACAGTCAATCTCAAGGGCGGCCTGATTGCACGTACGGCTGCTGAGCGTGTGCCAGTCGCAAAACTAGAAGAAGACATCTACTATCTGTTGCAGTTATGGCGAACGATCTGCGCACGCCGTCAAGAGATCAATCATCATCAAAGCTCAGAGCTGATCTATCAAGAATTATCCTTACCGTTACGTTCGATACGCGATTTGGTACATAGTGATACCGAAAAAGTCGTCATCGATAATAAGCAGGTGTATGAGCAAGTCAGATACTTTGCCAAAGAGTTTGTACCCTTTATCTATGATCGCATCGTTCACTACACGGCAGAACAATCACTATTTGATGTGCACCGAGTCGAAGATGATCTGCGAGATGCGCTCAAACGCCGTGTCGATCTCAAATCTGGCGGCTATTTGATTATCGATCAAACCGAAGCCATGACGACCATTGATGTCAATACCGGCTCTTTTGTCGGTGGTCGCTCATTAGAGGATACGGTTTATAAGACCAATCTTGAAGCCACCCATGCCATCGCCCGCCAACTACGACTGCGCAATCTGGGCGGTATTATTATCCTCGACTTTATCGATATGCTCGAGCAGCAGCACAAAGATGACGTATTGACCAGTCTGCAAGAGCAGTTGGCGCAAGATTATGCTAAGACCAAAATCACCCAAGTCAGTGAGCTGGGCTTGGTTGAAATGACGCGCAAACGTACCCGTGAGTCGCTGGGGCAGCAGCTCTGTGAGCCGTGTTCTACCTGCCAAGGTCGCGGCTTTGTTAAGACCGCTGAGACCGTCTGCTTTGAGATTTTTCGCGAAATCATGCGCTGCGCTCGCACTTATAATTCTCCAAAAAAGTTTACCGTGGTGGCTCATGCCGCTGTGATCGATTTACTGCTCACCTCAGAATCAGACACCGTCGCTGATTTGGAGTATTTATTAGGCCGGGTTATCACCTTCGATGTCGAAAACCTTTACACTCAAGAGCAGTATGATATCGTTTTAGACTAGCGAGTGAATTGAATACACACCCTAGAATAACGGCCATTATTGAGAGGTTTTATTGATGTTTTATCAGGGTGTAAAAGAGACTTTAATAAAAATATTATCGATAAAAACGCTTGTTTATAAAGGGTAAAATCTCAAGCGCCCATTGATATTACTCTTGCAATGACCAAAATTCTATGTATAATACACACCACTGAATTATATATGCGCAGCCAATAAAACAGCTGGCGCTATGACAGCTAGAGCATCGTTTCTAGCACTATTTCATTATGCCTTTGCTGACATCCATAAAAGTGGGAGGGTTGGCGGGGCTTTAAATTATTTTGCTTTTAGCACGCTGCTGGTTCTCTCGAAGAACAGATTCTGCAAAGAATGGGAAGCCGCTTGAAGTAAATCTTTAACCAAACGGCTTTTGATCATAATCTTGCAGCGCAAGAATGACAAAGGCACATATTAGGAGCTTGCTGGCATGGCTAACCAGAGAATCCGTATCCGTCTCAAGTCATTTGATCATCGTCTGATTGATCAGTCGGCCCAAGAGATTGTCGATACTGCAAAGCGCACCGGTGCGCAAGTTTGTGGTCCTGTACCGTTGCCGACTCGCATTGAGCGTTTCAACGTTCTAACCTCACCACACGTCAACAAAGACGCACGTGACCAGTACGAAATTCGTACCCACAAGCGTATGGTTGATATTGTTCAGCCTACTGACAAAACTGTGGATGCGCTAATGAAGCTTGATTTAGCGGCGGGTGTTGACGTTCAAATTGCTTTGGGTTAATGCAAAACACACCCAACCCATTAATATAAGATATAAAGAGGTCTAAAATGGCGATCGGTTTAGTCGGTAAAAAATGCGGCATGACCCGTGTCTTCACTGAAGCAGGCGCATCTATCCCTGTCACAGTGGTTGAGGTCGATGCAAACCGCATTACTCAAGTAAAAAATACTGATGTAGATGGTTATCAAGCCATCCAAATCACCACAGGTACCCGTCGTGACAGCCGCGTAACGGCCGCACAAAAAGGTCACTTCGCGAAAGCTGGCGTTAAAGCTGGCCGTGGTGTTTGGGAATTTCGTGTCAATGATAGCGAACTTGAAGGTCGTGAGATTGGCGGTGAGATCCTAGCTGACTTGTTCGAGCAAGGTCAGATGGTTGATGTCACAGGACAAAGTAAAGGTAAAGGCTTTCAAGGCGGCGTAAAGCGTCACAACTTTAGCATGCAAGATGCGACTCACGGTAACTCAGTATCTCACCGTGCCCTTGGTTCAACTGGTCAGAACCAGTCTCCAGGTAAAGTCTTCAAAGGCAAAAAGATGCCAGGTCAAATGGGTAACAAGCGCGTTACCGTTCAGGGCCTAGAAGTGATATCAGTGGATGCCGAAAAAGGGTTACTTGTCATCAAGGGTGCTATCCCAGGTGCCACCGGTGGCGATGTCATCGTACGTCCGTCAGTCAAAGCCTAAGCAAGGGGATTAACGTGGATTTAAAAACAGTTACAGGTGCGGCGGTTGAGCTTTCTGATACGGCTTTTGGTCGTGAATTCAACGAAGCATTAGTGCATCAGGTCGTCACTGCATATCTTGCAGGTAGCCGTCAAGGTACACGTGCGCAAAAAACCCGTGCCGAAGTTTCTGGCGGTGGCATCAAGCCATGGCGCCAAAAAGGTACTGGTCGCGCTCGTGCAGGCTCTATTCGTAGCCCAATCTGGCGTTCAGGTGGTCGTGCATTTGCTGCAAAACCACAAGATTGGTCACAGAAAGTAAACCGTAAAATGTATCGCGGTGCGATGCAGTGTATCCTAGCCGAATTGATTCGCCAAGAGCGTTTGATTTTGGTAGAAGAGCTAAGCGTTTCTGAGCCAAAGACCAAAGAGCTGATTGCAAAGTTAAATGAGCTTAATGCACCTCGTGCACTCATCGTCACCAAAGAAGTTGACGAAAATTTATACTTAGCCGCTCGCAACATTCCACACGTCAATGTACTTGGTACAAACGAAGTGGATCCAGTGAGTTTGATCGCATTTGATAAAGTGATCATGTCAGTTGAAGCTGCGAAACAATTTGAGGAAGCACTAGCATGAATAACGCAAGACTTTATCAGGTCTTAAGAGGGCCTGTATTCTCAGAAAAATCTCAAATGCTTGGCGACTCACTTGGTGTGCAGGTATTTAAAGTTGACTCTAACGCTACTAAGCTAGAAGTCAAAAAAGCAGTTGAGATGATGTTCGAAGGTGTTGAAGTTACTAAAGTGAACACTTTGAATGTTAAAGGTAAGACAAAGCGTTTTGGTAAGAGTATCGGCCGTCGTAACGACTATAAAAAAGCCTATGTTACCTTAAAAGCTGGTCAAGATGTACAAATGGCTGATGCTGGTGAAGAAGTTGCAAACGCGACTGATTCTACTAGTGAAACAGCGAACAACGAATAAGGATTACACTCATGCCTATCGTAAAAGCAAAGCCAACATCACCAGGCCGTCGTTTTGTTGAAAAAGTGGTGCATCCACACCTTTACAAAGGTCGTCCTTATGCAGCGCTTGTCGAATCAAAAAGTAAGTCAGGTGGTCGTAACAATAACGGTCGCATAACCACTCGTCACGTTGGTGGTGGTCACAAGCATCATTATCGTGTTATCGATTTTAAACGTACTAAAGACAATATCCCAGCGACGGTCGAGCGTATCGAATACGATCCTAACCGTACTGCTCATATTGCACTACTTAAGTACGCTGATGGCGAACGTCGTTATATTATTGCACCAAAGAAACTAGCTGCTGGCGATACTGTACAGTCAGGCGAAGCTTCTCCAATCCGCCCAGGTAACTGCTTACCGCTAAAAAACATCCCATTGGGTACTGTGATTCACAATATCGAGCTTAAAATCGGTAAAGGTGCACAGATTGCTCGCTCTGCGGGTGCTAGCGTTCAGCTACTAGGCCGTGATGGTATCTACGCAATTCTACGTCTACGTTCAGGTGAGACTCGCCGCGTACACGTGAACTGCCGTGCGGTTATCGGTGAAGTATCTAATACTGAAAATAACTTGAAATCACTTGGTAAAGCCGGTGCTTCACGTTGGCGCGGTGTTCGTCCTTCAGTTCGTGGTGTCGCTATGAACCCGGTTGATCACCCACATGGTGGTGGTGAAGGTCGTAACAAAGGTCGCCATCCTACTAGCCCTTGGGGTCAGAAGTCTAAAGGACTTAAAACGCGTCACAATAAGCGTACTGACAGTATGATCATCCGTCGCCGTCGCGCCAAGAAGAAATAAAGGAAGAATTTCATGCCTCGTTCATTGAAAAAAGGTCCATTCATAGACGCGCATTTGTTTGCCAAAGTTGAGAATGCTATTGACACCAACTCTCGCAAGCCAATTAAGACTTGGTCGCGCCGCTCGATGATTCTGCCACAAATGGTTGGCCTAACTTTATCTGTTCACAACGGCCGTACTCACGTACCGGTTATCGTAAGCGAGCAGATGGTTGGTCATAAACTAGGTGAATTTGCCCCGACTCGTACATATCGTGGTCATGGCATTGACAAAAAAGCTAAGAGATAAGGTGCTTACCATGGAAGTAACTGCAAAATTACGCGGTGCCGCCATATCGGCACAAAAAGTTAGACTCGTTGCTGATGAAGTTCGTGGCAAATCGATTGAGCGTGCTTTGGATATCCTAACGTATAGCAACAAAAAAGGCGCTGTGTTTGTTAAGAAATGCCTTAACTCAGCCATCGCCAATGCCGAACACAACAACGGCTTAGATATCGATACTTTAAAAGTATCAACCATCTACGTTGATGAAGGCATTACGCTAAAACGTATCCTACCACGTGCTAAAGGTCGCGCTGATCGTATCAGTAAGCGTACTTGTCACATCACTATAAAGGTAGGAGAATAAGTTATGGGTCAAAAAGTACATCCAATCGGAATTCGTCTTGGTGTTGTAAAAAAGCATAACGCAAACTGGTATGCTAACCCTAAACAATACTCAGAATACCTCATCAACGATATTCAAGTTCGTGAGTATCTACGCAAAAAGCTAGACAACGCGATGATCAGCAACATCATGATCGAGCGTCCTACTGGCGCAGCTAAGATCACCATCGCTACTGCGCGTCCTGGTATCGTGATCGGTAAAAAAGGCGAAGATATCGAAAGACTTCAAAAAGAATTGACCAAAATCATGGGCGTACCTGCTCAGGTCAACATTGAAGAAATCACATCGCCTGATCTAGATGCACGTTTGGTAGCAGACGGTATCGGTAGCCAGCTTGAGCGCCGTGTTATGTTCCGTCGTGCCATGAAGCGCGCCGTACAAAACAGCATGCGCTCTGGTGCTAAAGGTATTAAAGTTGAGCTGTCTGGCCGTCTTGGCGGTGCTGAGATTGCTCGTACTGAATGGTACCGTGAAGGTCGTGTGCCATTGCATACACTCCGTGCTGATATTGACTATGCGTCAATTCGCGCCGAGACAACTTACGGCACCATCGGTGTTAAAGTTTGGATTTTCCGCGGAGAGATTCTTGACGGTATGAACAGTGTTTACAATCCCGTCAACGAAGAGAAGCCTCGTGCGCCAAAACGCCGTGGTCGTGGAAACCGTCGAAACTCAGACAGAGGTTAAACTATGTTACAGCCAAAACGTACCAAGTTTCGTAAAATGCACAAAGGTCGTAACACAGGTCTTGCTCATCGTGGAAGCACCGTTGCATTCGGACAAATTGGTCTAAAATCACTGACGCGTGGTCGTATGACAGCTCGTCAAATTGAAGCAGCACGTCGTACCATCACTCGTAAAATCAAGCGTGGCGGTAAAATTTGGATTCGTGTATTCCCAGACAAACCAATCACCAACAAGCCTCTAGAAGTACGTATGGGTAAAGGTAAAGGTCCTGTCGAGTATTGGGTATGCGAAATCAAACCTGGTAAAGTGCTATATGAAATCGAAGGGGTCTCAGAAGAGCTTGCTCGCGAAGCCTTAACGCTTGCTGCGGCAAAACTGCCCTTTAAAACTACCATTGTTAAGCGGACGATAATGTAATGAAGATCAGTGAATTACGTGATAAATCATTAGAAGAACTGACCCAGTTACTTGATGAAAAGCAACTTGATGCTTTCCGTATTCGTATGGCTAAAGCAACTGGTCAGTTGGGTAATACCCATGAAGTACGTGCCAATCGTCGTACGATTGCTCAGCTTCAGACTTTGATTAACGAGAAACAACGAGGCGACTCATGAGCGATAACAATCAAACAGCTACCAATGCTAGCGTATTGACAGGACGAGTTGTCAGCGACAAGATGGACAAATCCATCACAGTTTTGATTGAGCGTCTGGTCCGTCATCCTTTGTATGGCAAACAGCTTCGTCGTTCTACAAAAATCAAAGCCCATGATGAGAATAACGTTTGCCAACAAGGCGACCTTGTCCGCATCAAAGAAACGCGTCCAATCTCAAAAACTAAGTCTTGGACTTTAGTTGATGTGGTTGAAAAAGTAGAAAAAATCTAAGTAAATTGCATTAAAAGCCAGAAGCTGTTAAAATAGCCGCCTTTTTAAGGATGCTGATTGCGCCCGTCGCATATCACTCACATTAAGAGTAAGTCGCGGTTATTTATTAAAAAATGCCGTCTACTCATACTGTGCTAGCGGCAGCAACTGGTTTTTATTGCTCATACGTGTGGAGTAACGCTATGATTCAGGTTGAGTCAATGCTGGAAGTTGCAGACAATAGCGGTGCAAGGCGAGTTCAGTGCATTAAAGTACTGGGTGGTTCTCATCGTCGTTATGCATCAGTTGGCGACATTATTAAAGTAACGGTTAAAGAAGCCATTCCGCGTGGTCGTGTCAAAAAAGGCGACGTGATGAATGCAGTAGTTGTACGTACCAAAAAAGGCGTTCGTCGTCCTGATGGTTCTGTCCTGCGTTTTGATGACAATGCTGCGGTATTGTTGAACCAAAATAAAGCACCGATTGCAACTCGTATTTTTGGACCGGTAACTCGTGAACTACGTGGTGATCAGTTTATGAAAATTGTATCACTAGCACCAGAAGTATTGTGAGGTAATCCATGTCAAAATTACGTAAAGGCGATACAGTTATCGTGATTGCTGGGAAAGACAAAGGCAAGCAAGGTACTGTACAAGCTGTAAAAAATGATCGTATTAAAGTTGAAGGCATTAACATCGTCACCAAGCACCAAAAGCCAAATCAGGCGACTGGTACTGAAGGTGGTATCGTTAAGCAAGAAGCTTTTTTGCATATTTCAAATGTCGCAATCTTAAATGCGCAAACCCAAAAAGCAGATCGTATTACTTATCAGTTTGACGAAGACGGCAACAAACAACGCGTCTATCGTTCAAACGGTGAAGTAGTGGCGACTGCGTAAGACACTAAGGGTGTAATGGTAATGGCAAGATTAAAATCTTTATATAACGATAAATTAAAACAGCAAATCAAAGAAGAGCTTGGTTTGGCAAACGTGATGCAGGTGCCTAAAATCACCAAGATCACACTGAATATGGGTGTAGGCGGCGCGTCTCAAGACAAGAAATTGCTTGAAGGTGCTGTTTCTGACATGACCGCTATTGCTGGTCAAAAACCTGTTATCACCAAAGCGCGCAAATCAGTTGCTGGTTTTAAGATTCGTGAAGAATGGCCAATTGGCTGTAAAGTAACGCTACGCGGTGAGCAAATGTACGAATTTTTAGATCGTCTCATTGCCATTGCAATTCCTCGTATTCGTGATTTCCGCGGTTTTTCGCCTAAAGCCTTTGACGGACGTGGCAACTACTCATTGGGTATCAAAGAACAAATCGTATTCCCAGAAGTAGATTTTGACAAGATCGATCGCATCCGCGGTATGGATGTGACCATCACTACGTCAGCAGGTACTGATGAAGAAGGTCGTGCGTTGCTTAAAGCATTCGGCTTCCCATTTAAATAAGGTAAAGACGTTATGGCAAAGAAGAGCATGATTAACCGCGAATTAAAACGCGAAAAAATGGTTGCTAAGTATGCTGAAAAGCGTATCAAGCTAAAACAAACTATCAGTGATATCAACGCATCAGACGAAGAGCGTATGGACGCGATGTTAGAGCTACAAGCACTACCACGCAACGCCTCACCAGTACGTCTACGCAATCGTTGTGCTATCACCGGTCGTCCTCACGGTTACTTCCGCAAGTTTGGCTTATCACGCAATATGCTGCGTGAGCGTGTCATGCAAGGCGATGTGCCTGGTGTTCGTAAAGCAAGCTGGTAAGGAGTAACTACATGAGTATGCAAGATACCGTTGGGGATATGCTAACCCGTATTCGTAACGCACAAATGGCCAATAAAGTATCGGTAGCAATGCCGAGCTCTAAACTACGTAAATCAATCGCTGATTTATTGGTTGCTGAAGGTTATGTGGCGAGCGCAGTTGTGACAGAAGAAGAAAACAACAAAGCGACACTAACTATCGAGTTAAAATATTTCGAAGGCCGCCCTGTCATCGAAACGATCCAACGTTATAGCCGTCCTGGCCTACGCCAGCATCGCGGCAAAGACGCTATCCCTACTGTTAAGCAAGGTATGGGTGTTGCTATCGTATCAACCAGTCAAGGCATCATGAGCGATCGTGCTGCACGCGCTGCTGGTGTCGGTGGTGAAATCGTCGCATTCGTTGCCTAATTAGCATTTGTTGCTTAGGTAATCAGACGATAAAGTCTACTTGAACCCATTAAGCCTGTCGTAATTTATAGTGGTACATGACAAGCTTAGAAAGCTAAACATCAGATTTTAATAAAATTGTATGGTGTTTAATGGGGACAATTATGCTAAACTAGCAGGCTTTTTAGCCTGTTAGTTTTTTCGCTAATAAAAGCAAGTTAATTTTTTAAGGAATATTCCTATGTCTCGTGTGGCTAAAGCCCCAGTGACGCTGCCAAACGGCGTAAGCGTTACTTTGAACGATCGGCAGGTCGAAGTTAAAGGCAAGAACGGCACTATGTCTTTACGCCTGCATGAATTGGTCGAGCTGAAACAGGAAGATGATGCTATCATTTTCTCACCTGCAGTCGATTCAAAAGAAGCTATGATGCACACAGGCACCATGCGCGCACTGTTAAACAACTATGTAACAGGCGTGAGCGAAGGCTTTGAAAAACGTCTTCAGCTAATTGGTGTTGGTTATCGCGCACAAGCTACTGGTAACAAAGTAACCCTAAACGTTGGTTACTCACATCCAGTAGAATATACGCTACCTGAAGGTGTGTCAGCTGAAACCCCAACGCAAACTGAAATCGTTTTGAAATCAAACGATAAGCAGCAGCTTGGTCAAGCAGCGGCTAATATCCGTGGTTTCCGCCCACCTGAGCCTTATAAAGGTAAAGGTATTCGTTATAGTGACGAGCATGTGATTCGCAAAGAAGCTAAGAAAAAATAAGGTGAGTTGAAATGTTTGATAAAAAAGCAGCTCGTCTACGTCGAGCAAAGAAAACCCGTGCGCATATCCGTCATCTAGGCGTTCATCGCTTAACGGTTAACCGTACACCAAGACATATTTATGCCCAGATTATCTCTCCAAACGGTGGTGAAGTGATTGCTCAGGCATCTACCTTAGACAGCAGCTTACGCTCTGGCTCAACTGGTAATGTTGATGCAGCAACGTCTGTAGGCCAAATGATCGCAGAACGCGCAAAAGCAGCTGGCATTACGAAAGTTGCCTTTGACCGTAGTGGTTTTAAATATCATGGTCGAGTAAAAGCTTTGGCTGAAGCTGCTCGCGAAAACGGATTGGAGTTTTAATCATGGCTAGAAATGATAAAAATGATAAAAATGAACAGACTGACGGTCTAGTAGAACGCTTAGTTACCGTTGATCGTGTTGCAAAAGTAGTTAAAGGTGGTCGTATTTTCTCATTCACCGCCTTGACGGTAGTGGGTGATGGTAATGGCCGTGTTGGTTTTGGCCGTGGTAAAGCACGTGAAGTGCCAGCTGCTATCCAAAAAGCACTAGAAGCTGCTAAGCGCAACATGATTACTGTTGAGCTAAATGATGCAACTTTGTATCATCCGATCAAAGCACGTCATGGTGCTAGTAAAGTCTTTATGCAGCCTGCATCTGAAGGTACTGGCGTAATCGCCGGTGGCGCAATGCGTGCGGTATTAGAAGTTGCTGGTGTCAAAGATGTTTTGACTAAATGTTATGGTTCTACCAACACTGCTAACGTTGTTCGTGCAACGTTTAACGGTTTACGTGATATGTCAACTCCAGAAAAGATGGCAGCAAAGCGTGGTAAATCTGTAGACGAAATCTTGGGTTAACTTAGACTAGGTGAGTTACGATGAAAAAAATGAAAGTCACTCAATTTAAATCGGGTGCCCATCGCCTAAAGAGCCACAAAGCGAGCTTGAAAGGATTGGGTTTACGCCGTATTGGTCATAGTGTGGTCGTTGAGGATACTCCTTCAACCCGTGGTATGGTTAATCGCGTCAACTACATGGTAAAAGTGGAGGAAGCGTAATGGGTCTTAGATTAAATGAATTATCACCAGGTGTTGGCGCAAAGAAAACTGCCCAACGTCGTGGTCGTGGTATCGGTTCAGGTCTTGGTAAGACTGGTGGCCGCGGTGTAAAAGGCCAAAAGTCTCGTTCAGGTTCTAGCATTCGCTCAGGATTTGAAGGTGGTCAAATGCCTTTATATCGTCGTCTACCAAAATTCGGTTTTACCAGTAAAATGGCAATGACAACTGCAGAAGTTCGTCTGTCTGAGCTGAACAAAATTGAAGGCGATGTGGTTAGCATTGAAACGCTAAAAGCAGCCAACCTTATCCGTCACGATATGAAACGTGCTCGCGTTATGCTATCAGGCGAAGTTACTAAAGCTTATACCTTCAAAGGTATCAAAGTAACAAAAGGCGCCAAGCTTGCAATCGAAGCTGCTGGTGGTAGCATCGAGGAGTAGTAACGTGTCAAAACAATCAATGACCTCAAGTGGTATACCGCTCAATCCATTTGCCTTCATACGCAAGTATGATGAGCTATGGACGCGTTTATTATTCTTAATCGGCGCATTGATTGTTTATCGTTTAGGGTCGCATATTCCAGTACCGGGTATCAATCCGGTCAACTTGGCTGATCTGTTTTCGCGCAACGAAAATACCATTTTGAGCATGTTCAATATGTTTTCAGGTGGTGCGCTAGAGCGTATGTCGATCATGGCACTTGGCATCATGCCATATATTTCAGCATCGATTATTGTACAGATGATGTCTGCGGTACTGCCATCGCTTGAAGCCCTCAAAAAAGAAGGTGAAGCAGGACGACGCAAGCTAAACAAGTATACCCGTCAAGGAACGCTTGCTTTGGCTCTAGTACAGTCATTAGGAATGTGTGCTGGCTTAATCAGCCAAAATCTTACTTTATCTACCGGCCTGACCTTTTATATTCCAGCGGTTACTTCGCTGGTAGCAGGTGCTATGTTCTTGATGTGGCTTGGTGAGCAGATTACAGAGCGCGGTGTCGGTAACGGTATCTCAATGCTGATTTTTGCCAGTATTGTAGCCGGTACGCCAGGTATGATTTCGCAGTCTATCGAGCAGGTCAATCAAGGTCAGATGAATTTGATTGTACTGTTTATTTTTGTGTTACTAGGCATCGCGGTGACCGCTGGTATCGTTTATATTGAACGTGCCCAGCGCCGTGTCCCTGTTAATTATGCACAGAAACAGCAGCAAGGGCGCAAGATTTATGCTCAGCAGCAGTCACATTTGCCGCTGAAATTAAACATGGCAGGGGTTATTCCCGCCATTTTTGCCAGCTCTTTATTGTTGTTTCCAGCCAGTTTAGGGCAGTGGGTCGGTCAGTCAACAGATCCTACTTTTACACAAAAAATATTACAAAATATGGCATTGGTACTGTCGCCAGGACAACCGCTATATTTAGTACTGTTTGGCGCAATGATTATTTTCTTCTGTTATTTTTATACGGCATTGGTCTTTAGCCCGCGTGAAGTAGCAGAAAACCTTAAACGTAGTGGAGCGTATATTCCAGGTATTCGCCCCGGACAACAAACTCAGCGTTACCTCGATCATGTATTAAACCGACTGACCTTTATTGGCGCGATGTATATGACGGTTATTTGTTTAATGCCAATGGTCGTCCAGTCATCGTTTGGTGTACCTTTCCAGCTTGGTGGTACGTCTTTGCTGATTATGGTGGTTGTGGTAATGGACTTCATCTCGCAAATTCAAGCGCACTTGATGACCCATCAATATCATGATCAGACGTTAATTCAATCGCCCACTCAACCTTAAATGAGCGGTACGATATCTCAAAGGAGCATGCTATGAAAGTTCAAGCATCAGTTAAAAAGATTTGTGGTAGCTGTAAAGTTGTGCGCCGTAAAGGCCGTGTACATGTTATTTGTACAGCAGAACCTCGCCACAAGCAACGTCAAGGTTAATATCTAGTAGCAACAAACCTTCGGTTTTGTTACTATAGCAATTAATACTTGAAAAATAACGGCGGATGCGATATCATCCGCCACTTGCCGTAGTTTATGCAAAACTTTTATAATACTGTCGATGAATGGGCTTATTGATGAGTCAAAGCAGCGATAGTCATTATAAAAGCTTTCGTATTGACAGCAACAAATCTGAAAAATACAGCCTTATTGATAAATAACGCTTATTTTTCTTTAATGGAGAGAAATCAATGGCTCGTATTGCCGGCGTAAACATTCCGGATAATAAGCATGCTGTTATTTCACTAACTTACATCTTTGGTGTAGGCCGTACCACTGCTCAGAAAATTTTAGACGCAGTTGGCATCGCTCCTACTACTAAAGTCAGTCAGTTAGATGATACACAGTTAGATGCTATCCGTGCACAAGTTGCAGAATACATGACTGAAGGTGATCTTCGTCGTGAAGTGTCTATGAATATCAAGCGTTTGGTTGATCTAGGCTGTTACCGTGGCATCCGCCATCGCCGTAACCTGCCTGTTCGTGGTCAAAACACCAAAAACAACGCTCGTACTCGCAAGGGTCCGACACGCCCTCTCAAAAGATAATTAACTTAGGAAGCTAAAAGATGGCTAAAGACACTCGTAGTCGCAAAAAAGTGACTCGTCGTTCAGTATCGGAGGGCGTTGCCCATATCCATGCGTCTTTTAATAACACCATTGTTACGATTACCGATCGTCAAGGTAATGCACTGGCTTGGGCCACTTCAGGTGGACAAGGCTTCCGTGGTTCACGTAAATCTACACCATTTGCAGCCCAGGTTGCAGCTGAAGTTGCTGGTAAAGCCGCTCAAGAGTATGGTGTTAAGAATATCGATGTTTTGGTCAAAGGACCAGGACCGGGTCGTGAGTCTGCGGTAAGAGCACTAGGTGCATTGGGTTATAAAGTAAACAGCATTTCTGATGTAACCCCAATCCCACACAATGGTTGCCGTGCGCCGAAAAAGCGCCGCGTCTAATATTAAAGACGAAGCTTTTTATCATAAGAGCTTATAGGAGACATAACAATGGCCCGTTATATTGGACCAAAACTCAAATTATCACGTCGTGAAGGCACAGACTTAGGCCTTAAGTCTGGTGTTAAGCCATATGACGTAAAAACAAAGAAAGCTGCTCGTCCACCTGGTCAACATGGTGTGAGCCGTAACAAAAGCTCAGAGTACTCTTTGCAGTTACGTGAAAAACAAAAAGTTAAGCGTATCTACGGTGTACTAGAGCGTCAGTTTGCGAACTACTATAAAGAAGCTGCTCGTAAGCGTGGTGCTACTGGTGAAAACCTACTAGCAATGCTTGAGAGCCGTTTAGACAACGTAGTATATCGCATGGGCTTTGGCTCAACTCGCGCCGAAGCACGTCAGCTAGTCAGCCATCGTGCTGTTATGGTAAAAAAAGCTGGCCGTGATGAGTTTGTTCGTGTGAACATTCCATCAATTCAGTTGCAAGATGGTGATGTCATCGCTATCCAAGAGAAGTCTCGCGAACAGCTACGTATCAAAAACGCTATCGAACTAGCGACTCAGCGTGGCATTCCAGAATGGCTAGATGTTGATCACAGCAAACTACAAGGCACGTTTAAACAAGCGCCTGATCGTATTGATCTACCTGCTGAAATCAACGAAAGCTTGATCGTTGAGCTATACTCTAAGTAAATGACGTACCGCTCAATGTCATAATCATGGCGTTGAGCAATGAACGTTAATTAAACCAGTTTAATAAATCGAGGTGACATCATGATGCTAAATGCAACTGAGTTTCTAACGCCGAACGCCATTAATGTGGATACGGTGAATGAAACGATTGCGAAAGTCACGCTCGAACCGTTAGAACGCGGCTTTGGGCATACCCTCGGGAATGCTCTGCGTCGCATCTTGTTATCTTCATTACCTGGTGCTGCAGTCATTGAAGCTGAGATTGATGGTGTTGACCATGAGTACTCAACGCTTGAAGGACTACAAGAAGACGTACTTGACTTGCTTTTGAACCTGAAAGGCTTGGCGATTACCCTTCATGACCAAAATGAAGTATTTTTGACCTTGGATAAACAAGGTCCAGGCACTATTACTGCTGCAGACATCACGCTACCGCATAATGTAGATATCATCAATCCAGATTTGGTGTTGGGTACATTAAGTGACCGTGGTCATCTTAAGATGCGTTTGCGCGTAGTAATGGGTCGTGGATATGAGCCAGCAAACCAGCGCCGTGAAGATGGTGACACTAAAGCAATCGGACGTTTAAAGCTTGATGCAAGCTTTAGTCCTGTGCTACGTGTTGCTTATCAGGTTGAGAACGCTCGCGTAGAGCAGCGTACTGATCTTGATCGTCTTATCGTTGAGCTTGAAACTAATGGCACTATAGATCCAGAAGAAGCAATTCGTAAAGCAGCCACTATTTTACAACAACAGATTTCTATCTTTGTTGACCTAGAAGCTGAAGAAGCGCCTGAGCCTGTGAAAGAAAAAGAAGAGGTCGATCCGGTGCTATTACGCCCTGTGGACGATCTTGAACTAACGGTTCGCTCAGCCAACTGCTTGAAAGCTGAAAACATTTACTATATCGGTGATTTGGTACAGCGTTCAGAGACTGAACTACTAAAAACCCCAAATCTTGGTAAGAAATCATTGACCGAAATCAAAGACGTACTAGCGTCTAAAGATTTAGAGCTCGGTATGCGCCTAGACAACTGGCCGCCAGCTGACCTTCGTGTCGATGATCGCTTTTCTTATCGTAGCCGTTAAACTTTAAGGATTTTTGACTATGCGCCATCGTAAGAGTGGAGTCAAGCTGGGTCGTACCGGCAGTCATCGTAAGGCAATGTTTCAGAACATGACCAACTCATTGTTTGAGCATGAACTGATCAAAACTACTTTGCCAAAAGCTAAAGAATTGCGCCGCGTTGCTGAGCCATTGATCACTTTGGCTAAAGAAGACAGCGTTGCTAATCGCCGTTTGGCATTTAGCCGTATGCGTAGCAAAGCTATGGTCGGTAAACTATTTGGCACGTTAGGTCCTCGTTACCAAACGCGTCCAGGTGGTTATCTACGTATCGTAAAATGTGGTCATCGTGACGGTGACAACGCGCCAATGGCTTATGTAGAATTGGTTGATCGCGATTAATTTTGCATTGACGATATAATTTATAAGAAAGGCTCCAATTGAATTGGAGCCTTTTTTTATGTTTCGAGTTTGTCGCTAATTACAATAATAATGAATCAACATCGGCTGCACCTTGTCTGATGATTTCAGGCACCCCACCGGTCATATCTACAATGGTCGTCAGCTTGGTGGTCTTGATACCAGCATTGATCAAACCATCAATTTGATTGCTTAATAACTCTTCGATTTCAAAAGGATCATCAAGGATGTCGTCACGCTCAGGCAGTATCAATGAGCTGGTCAAAATTGGTTCATCCATGGCTTCTAATAATGCTTGAGCGATAGGATTGCTTGGTACACGGATACCAATGGTTTTTTTCTTAGGATGCGCCAACTTTTTAGGGACATCTTTTGTCGCATTTAGGATAAAAGTAATCGGGGCTGGGGTATGCGCTTTTAGTTGTTTATACTGAGCATTGTCTACGGTCGCATAGGTGGCAATCTCGCTTAAATCGCGACAAAGTAAAGTAAATTGGTGTTTATCATCCAGTGCGCGGATTTGCTTAAGTTTGTCTAAGGCCTCTTTTGCGCCCAAACGGCACCCAAAAGCGTAGCTGGTATCGGTAGGGTAGATGATTAGTTGATCTTTGCGCAGCAGTTCGGCTGCTTGAGCGATCAGACGAGGCTGCGGATTGTCGGGATGAATATAAAAAACTTGCATAATCGTTCCTTATTTTATAATTATAACAGTATCGATGAGCAGTACTACGTCGCCTTATTGTGAGTGATACTATGGATCAATGACTGCTGACACGGGGGTATGATATAGAGTGACAAAGACAAGTAAGGCGCTTTACTGGTTTAGTATAGCGCAAGGTAAATATAAGTTTAGTGGTAGGGCGTTACGATGCGTAGAAAATCGTTAACGGTTTATGATGATATCAAAAGCGCCTGCTTTATTTTAGCCGCGCTTATGGTGACTTTATAGACGATGCTGCGTGAGATAAATACCAGCAGCACAGAGCACATATACTATATGTTCGTTTTATTTAAGATGAATTATAAATTAATTGCACACGCACAAAAAAGTATGCAATAAGGTTTTAGCATCGCGGGGCAGGGTATGAGGGCGGGCGATATAGTCCTCAGCTTGCTGATATACGTCGAGTGCAAAGGTGCTACTGCTGGTATCGAAGTCCGCAAACAAGTTGTCTTGTGACACTCGAAACACACGCCTGCATGCTAAGGTGAATAAACACTCTAGGGCTTGCGGTTTGATCTCTACGCGCTCAAACGCTTGCTGCTGCGCTTCACTACGGCCATCTGGGGCATACCAGTAGCCAAAGTCTGCCAACTGCCGCCGTGCCTTACCAGCGATGCACCAATGGCTGATTTCGTGCAGGGCGCTGGCAAAGAACCCATGCGCGAACTCAATTCTCGCTGGTAGAGTGTCTGTTGCAGGGAGGTATTCTGGCTCACCCTGACCACGAACCAATACAACCTTTTGATGCGCAAACACTGTATTAAACAAGTCAATCAGCCAATCAGTTGCCGCTTGTTCACTATCTACTACGGAAGGCTGCTGGCCACCGTCTACCTTTGTAGTAGATATTTTTTGCCAGCCCTCTTGCCAGATTGATAGGTGCGAGTTTGTCATGATTGATGATAGCGCATTATCTGGGTGGCTAGAGGCTATTAAGCGGCTCAGACGCTGACGTAATATCGGCGCATGAATACGGGGCTGGAGGGTAGAAAAATCTATCGGATGGGTAAAACAAGTCATAGGTCGGGTACAGCGTAAATAGAGAATAAAGACAAAAGACCTTGTGAGCGAAGGCCAAGCGGCAGAGTGAAGCGGCAATGCGGTAAAATATAGCCGGTATCAAAAAATAGTAACATACTAGCGCTGGCACCCCTCGGTGCTTTCCGTTAGTATGGCAGGCAATATTATACACCGTTTTGATGAATGAGGCCGCGCATGTCAAACACTTTAGAAAATAAGCCGTCAGCAAATAACACTGACCATAAAAAAGCGCCCGTATCAAGCGTTATGCCTGAAAATATCTCGTTAGATAAATGGGCCGACAGTGGGTTTGAGTGGGCAGGAGAGGTGGAACCACGCAGTTTTGAGCGTTTGGCTGCCATATTGACCACAGAGCATGAGCAACAAACAATACAGCTAAATACTCAATTATACCGTCATAATAATGTGCTGCATCTCGCCTTTACCTTGGCGGGCGATATCTGGCTCACCTGTCAGCGCTGTTTGCAGCCAATTGCCATTGATTTGTCTGATGATTATGACATCGCGTTATTGGATGATGACAGCCAAATAAGCTTGGTCGATGAAGAGCAGGATTATTTATTACTTGATGAAATCATTCCTGAGCAATCGCCAGAAAACTTGCTGCCATTAAAAAAGCTGGTAGAAGATGAGATATTGCTCAAAACACCCATGGCCCCTAAGCACGATGATTGTGAAATGAGTGTTGAGCAGTTTGGTGAGATTCCAGAGGAAGAAGAAAACGAAAATCCTTTTGCAGCATTGGCATCGCTCAAAGGCAAACTATAATCGCGGTGGCAAATGAGCCTATGACAGATTATGATGCCTTTTATCTGCTTTCTGTCAAAGAGTGAAAGGCAGGGCTTTATTAATCCATCAAACATGCGTATAATGTCCGGTTTATTGCATTCTAGCAACAAGTTGCTTGCTGATAGAAGCTGACTGGGCAAATTTTCTATCGATTTTAGACGCAGTCAGCACTTTATGTAGGTGGCAATCTATTTAACCAATGATGCTTAAGACTTAGGTTGTTGTGATTCTATAGCCTCTGTCAGTATCGACTAAAGCTGAATTTTAAGCTTATCCCTTTAAGTATAGGAGCTATATCATGGCTGTTCAAAAAAGTCGTAAAAGCCGTTCTCGTCGTGACATGCGCCGTTCACACCATCGTATGGAAGTGGCTGAGCTAAGCGTAGATGCTACCACTGGTGAAAAACATCGTCGTCACCACATGACTAAAGATGGTTTCTACCGTGGCCGTCAGTTATTTAAGGTCAGTCAAGACGCTTAAGTCGTTGGTTTTATAATGGTCAATACAAAATAATGATAGTACAGGTGACTATCATTATTTTTGTGTCGCTGTTATGAAGCAATTCGCTTTAAGCCAAAAAAAGCCAAGTTATTTCGCTATCATAAATTATGTGGCTGGATAACTTGGCTTTTTGCTATCGTTTTTTTAGACTTTTTGTCTAAAAAGCGTATGATGTTACTCTCTTTTGTAGACAAACACCGATGCAGCTACCATCCATTAAGTCAGGGTTTTGCTCACCTTTGCCGCACCACCTACTATGATAATAGCGTGTGTCAGTGTATAGTTTACGAATGTTCCGTTTTTTAGACCAAACGTCAAATCAACGGCTTTATACAGTATTTAATAATATAATAACCCCCATTGATTTAGGGATATTTCCAATTAAATAAGGAATATTGGTTATGGCCTCTGTACCCGATATGGTAAAAAAGCAGCCGACTCGTATGGCGGTGATTTTTCCTGGACAAGGATCGCAAGTAGTCGGGATGACTAGCGAGCTTGCTGACCTCTACCCAGAGATTCGCGAAACCTTTACCGAAGCCAGCGACGCGCTTGGCGAGGACTTATGGGCAATCTGTCAAGACGAAGAAAAGCTCAATCAAACCCAATATACGCAGCCTGCGCTACTGACAGCAAGTATGGCAATTTGGCGTATCTTACAACAAAAAATCACTACGGCGCCTTGCTACCTAGCGGGTCACTCGTTAGGTGAGTACAGCGCCCTTTGCGCCGCTGAAGTGATCTCACTTGCCGATGCGGTCACCTTGGTGCATAAACGCGGCCAGTTGATGCAAGAGGCTGTGGTCGGTGTGGATACCGCTATGGCAGCTGTGTTGGGGTTAGAGGATCACCGAGTCGAAAACCTCTGTGAGCAAGCGACCGAGCATGTCGATGATGCCATCGTGGGCGCTGCTAACTTTAACAGTCCAGGGCAAGTGGTCATTTCGGGCAACGCAGCTGGTGTGAATGCTGTTATCGATAAAGTACAAAATACGGGCAAAAAATCCATACCTTTGAAGGTCAGTGTACCGTCTCACTGCGCATTGATGGCGCCTGCAAGTGATGCCCTAGCCGAGATATTGGCAGGTATCAAGTTTGATCAAGCCACCATTCCTGTGATTCAAAACCGCCATGCGCGCGTTGAAACCAGTGCCGCTGGCATCAAACAAGCACTGACTGAGCAACTAAGCCAACCGGTCTTGTGGTCGCAGACCATGCAAGAGCTGGCTGATAAACAAATCAATGTATTAATCGAATGCGGCAGTGGCAACGTACTCAGCAACTTGGCCAAGCGCCAAGCACAGCCGATTACCAGCTATCCTACAGATAAGCCTGCCCGTCTAGATAAGTTAATGGAGGTGTTATCATGAGCCGCACAATTACCCTAGTCACTGGTGCCAGTCGCGGTATCGGTAAAGCTGTCGCCAAGCGGTTTGCAAAAGAAGGACACTTTGTGATTGGCACGGCGACCACCGAAAAGGGCGCTGAGCTGATTGATGAGTATCTACACGATACCGGCGGTATCGGCCGCGTATTAGACGTCCGTGATACCGCGCAAATCGAAAAGTTATTTGAAGAGATTGAAAGCGTCTACGGTGCCGTACAAGTATTGGTCAACAATGCCGGTATCACCCAAGACGGGTTGCTAATGCGTATGAAAGACGAGGATTGGGAAAACGTCGTCGATACCAACTTAACCTCAGTCTATCGTATGAGCAAACGTGCGGTACGCGGCATGATGAAAGCACGCCGAGGACGCATCATCAATATCACCTCTGTGGTGGCGCAGATGGGTAATGCAGGTCAGTCCAACTATGCTGCTACCAAAGCGGGTGTCGAAGGCTTTAGCCGGACGCTGGCGCGCGAGATTGGCTCAAGACAGGTGACCATCAACTGCGTCGCACCAGGTCTGATCGAAACGGACATGACGGACGAGTTAGACGAGCGTTTGCTAAACTCGATGCTCGACGCTGTCCCTATCAGCCGTTTGGGTCAGCCAGAAGATATCGCTGCTGCTGTACACTTCCTAGCCAGCGATGAGGCCAGCTATATAACTGGCGCAGTCATTCCAGTCAATGGCGGGATGTATATGTAAAGTGACGCACAAGTGTTACATAGAAATAATAAAAAACTGTGTGAACGAGTGTAAACTATAATAAAGGGTGTTATAATGACGGACACTTTTATGTCAAAGCACTGTATCATGACAGGACTTTAGTAGACATTAGACAGACTGTATCAGGTGTCATAGAGTACTCAGACAGCGATGTCGCTGATCTGGCAAATCCCATTTTATATACCATGCTATAGAGTGTAGACCGCACGCTATAGCAGTTTATTAAAAATAATAGATGATAAAGGAGCAATCTACATGAGCAACGATACCGAGCTAAGAGTTAAATCAGCTGTGGCTGAGCAATTGGGTATGAACGTTGAAGACATCAACAACGACGCCTCATTCATGGAAGATCTAGGTGCAGATTCACTAGATTTGGTTGAGTTGGTAATGTCATTTGAAAGTGATTTTGGTATCACTATTCCTGATGAAGACTCTGCAGAGTTGACCACGGTTCAAAAAGCAATCGATTACGTACAAGCCCAGCTATAATGCTGTAGTCATCGCCATCTGATTGGCTCAGCCAGTCTAAAAAGCCGCTTGCCCTATGGGTTGGCGGTTTTTTTGTGCTTGTCTTATTTAATATATAGATTTTAGTGACATGTTTGAATATTCAGCAATCTCAAAGTATTAACATATACTTTATGAAATTAACATTACTCAACATACTCTTACTATTCAAATGAAGCAGTTTTGTTATACTCAAAATGTCGACGTGATGCAGACATCGTTGTATATGGATTGACGCTATGTATGAATTAATTGCGTATGAAGCTATTGCGTTAACGTTTATGTACGATGAATATTACTGACATCACTGATAGTGAGACATTATCTACAACAATAACGATGCATAACAAATAACAATAGTTCAAGGAGTAGTTAGATGGGTATTTTTAGTTTTGCAAAAGACATCGGCGAAAAAATCTTTAATCGTGATGATGCCAAACATGACGCCAAATCAGAGACCAAAGCAGATGCCAACACCCCAGTACAGAGCACTGAGCCTTCTGCCCAGTCAGTAGCCAATATTTTGCTTCGCCGTATTCAGCAGCAAAATCTGAATATCAGCAATCTAAAGATCAAATACAATGGTACGACAGATACTGCAGAAATCAGCGGTAATGCCAAGACACAAGCAGACCGCGAAAAAGCCATTATCGCCATCGGTAACGTGCAAAATGTAGCAAAAGTCATCGATAATATCGATATCGAAGAAGATGCTCCAGAATCAACCATGTATACGGTAGAATCTGGCGATAGCTTATCGAAGATTGCCAAAGAGGTGTATGGCTCATCTGGGGATTATATGAAGATTTTTGAGGCCAATAAGCCCATGTTATCTGACCCAGACAAAATCTACCCAGGCCAAGTCTTACGTATTCCAAAACCTTAATGTAATAGCTTAATACAATAGATAAATAAGCTGGAAAGTGTTGTATTAAAAAGTACTGTATTAAAAAGATTGCTCACCCAATAAAAAGCGTCTCTTACATAAGAGGCGCTTTTTATTGGGTAAGAGGTTGTTGACATCACTGGTTAAAGCTATTTGACTAAGCAGCGACTCATCATAAGAAGCGAATAATCATAAGCAGCTGTGATAAGACAGAATATTAAGTATCAGTACCGCTGAGCTTTCGTTGTTGTTCAGAGATTGCCCAATGTATATGCTCGTCTAGCATGGCGTTATGGGTCTGCAGCTTAGCCTGCAATTGGGTGATGACTTCTTGACAGCCGTTGGCATTGCCAAGTGCAATCGCGATATTGCGTAAAAAATTAACGTAGCCTGTGCGTCTAAGCGGGCTGCCTTGGGTTTTTTGCATAAAATCCGCTTCTTGCCATTGCCACAGCTCAAGCAAACTGCTGTTGTCAAGACTGTGCCGCGGTGCAAAGTCTTCGACAGTTGTGATATTGGCATAACGGTTCCACGGACAGATGAGCTGGCAATCATCACAACCAAAGACGCGATTGCCAATGGCGCGGCGATATTTTTCATCGATGATACCATCATGTTCGATGGTCAAATAAGAGATACAAGCAGAGGCGTTTAGCTCATAAGGAGCGACAATGGCCTGAGTGGGACAGACATCAATACAAGCGCTACAACTGCCGCAATGCGACTTGACAGGAGCGTCGTCTGGTAGCTCGAGACTGATGAACAGCTCTCCTAGTACAAAAAAGGAGCCTGCTTGTTTGTTGAGCAGCAAAGTATGTTTGCCTGTCCAGCCAAGACCAGCGGCATCTGCGATTGGTCGCTCAAAGATGGGGGCTGAGTCACTAAATGGCCGAAAAACAAACTCTTGCGCCGAGCCGACATCCAGGTGTTGCCATTCAGGAAGCATGGCTTCGATTTGTAATGCCAATTGCTTTAGGCGACTGCGCATGGTTTTATGATAGTCGCGCCCTCGCGCATAACGCGCTATGATGCCTTGATTGGGAAAATCGTTATCAGCGACCGTCCGCGGCGTCGGCGTCTGCGTCAAATAATCCATGCGCACACTGATGATGGTTTTGGCACCCTCTACCAGCTGGTCGGGATGAGCGCGCAAATGATGATTGTTGTGCATAAACTGCAACTGTCCTTCATAGCCTTTTGCCAGCCATTGCTGTAGCTGCGTCATCTGCTGAGCAAATAACGGATGATGCACGGAGAGAAAACCACAGTCCCCAAACCCCAACGCCTGTGCTTGAGACTTAATCCACCGCTTGACATCCTCGGCACTTGTGAATGGTGAGTCATTTTTGACGTCGATTTTTTTGCTGGGTACCTGTGAGAGGTGAGCAGGCGTCGCAGCCGCTGTCTGGCCGTTAGAGGTGTCGGGTAAGTCGGGTTTTGAGAAAGTAGACATAAAGAACAATAAGAATCAAAGAAGTACCGCTATGATAAGGCAGTGAGTATGGAGTGCAAGCATAAAAATGAATAAAGGAGCGAATATGAAACCGGATTGTCATTTAGCGTCAATAATGCCTAATGAGACCACCGCACTGTATAACAGTGAGCAGGTCTATGCCATGGAGCAGGCGTGGTTTGCACAAGGGCACGATAGCTTTGGGCTTATGCAGCAAGCAGCGTGGCAGATGGCGCAGTATATACAAAAAGCAAATGAACAAAAATGTGCGAGGCCGAGCGCTTCTATCAACGGTACACCTGCCCGTCGTCATAGGTATCAGCAGTGGGCGAGTATCTGGGTAGGTAAGGGCAATAACGGCGGTGATGGCTGGCTCATTGCGCATTATCTACAGCGCATGGGCTGGCTGGTACAAGTCGTGACAGTTGGTTTTAGCAAAGACGATCTTGAGACAGATGACTCTATAATAAAGGATGCTGATATAAATAGTGCGACGTCTATCTCTAATGCCGAAAGAGCAAAACAAATAGCATTGGCACATGGGTGTCGTTATCATCGCTTTGAAGAGATGTGCACTGAGTGGGACGCTAGCCCTGATATCGATGTTGATGCGAGTACATGGCAAGCGAGTGATTATGCAGCGCATGCTGATGTCTATATCGATGCAATCTTCGGTATCGGGTTGGACCGTGCGCCAGCAGGCATCTACCAGAGCGCTATTCATCGATTTAACCAATTGGCCAAATGCTATAAGCCGTTTGTGATTGCGGTGGACATTCCTAGTGGTTTGGTCGCGGCGACAGGTGAGGTGTTTGCTGGTGCCGCGATACAGGCGGATATGACTCTGTGCTTGGTGGCGCGTAAGTTTGGTCTGCATACCAAAGACGGTATGGATTATAGTGGTCAAGTCGTCGACATCGCGCTGATACCTTATGCGCTGGAGGATGATGCTCTTAAACCGGTGGCAAAGCTGATCACAAGTGCGTACGCTCTGACCTCTCGCCAGCAAAACAGCTATAAAGGCAGCTATGGCCATGTGCTCATCATCGGTGGCAACCGTGTGGATGGCTCGCAAGGGATGGGCGGTGCGGCGATACTATCAGCTTCTAGTGCCATGGCGACGGGAGCAGGTAAGATCACTGTGGCATGTCATGAGGCTTTTCATGCAGCCTTGCTGACCTCATTGCCCGATGCTATGACGATAAATCTACATGATGTCGATGGAGTAAGGCAATTGCTGAAGGAGGCTAACGTCATCGCTATCGGTATGGGCTTGGGGCGTGATGATAAAGCCAAAAAATTATTTGTCTGCTATCTAAAAGCTGCCATTACAGAAGAAAAACCAATCGTCATCGACGCTGATGGCTTGTATCATCTGGCGGCTTTGCATAAGGAGCATCACCCGCTTATCGCGGCTTTGCAGCAGCATAGCTTCCATCACTCAGTCTGCCTGACACCGCACAGTGGTGAAGCCGCAAAGCTATTAGGTATGGAGGTCAGTCAAGTAGAGAGCGACAGATTGGCTGCTATTAAACAGTGTGCGACAGATTATGGCGGTGATTGGGTATTAAAGGGGGCAGGATCGTTGGTGCTAGAGCAAAGAGATCAGCAGGCGCAGATCTATGTCTGTGCGACAGGCAATGCGGGTATGGCGACAGCAGGCATGGGCGATGTCTTATCTGGTCTGATCGCTGGACTGTTGGCGCAAAAGGATTTGATAAGAGAATCGCGTAGTCTACAGCAAGCAGTGCTTCTACACGGTATGGCAGGCGATATGTTGATCAACCAAACCGATAAAAAGTCATTATTGATTGGTCAACGAGGGCTACAGGCGCAAGATATGCCGGCGGCCATTCGTCATGTCATGCAGGAAATTACCGTCAGTGATGACAGCTGGTCGTAAGACCAACAGTAACACCGATAACGCTATAAGTAGGGCGTGTCCTCAATTAAGTCGATAGTCATCTAAATGGACGAGAGTTGAAGACACGTCCCAATCAGCTGGTATAAGCGGCAAACCGCCATGCCCAGAGCGGCAGTTTACAAGGCTGTAGAGTTGCCACAATATTGATCGATGGCTTGCTGTACCCGTTCACGCTTTAGCTCAATCTCTCGGCCATCTAAATATTGACGTTTGCCATTAGCATCCATTTCATAGATACGGCCACCGACATTGAGGTTGGTCAAGTTATTTCGTAGTGACTGACAACGCTGTGCATTGGCTTGAGCCTCTTGCTCTTTGATACGAGCCTCTAGCTGTGCCACGCGTTGCTGCTCGGCGGTCTGAGCGTTGCTACTTTGACTGGCATCTGTTTTCCCCGCCATTTCTCCTGCGTTGTTTTGCCGTCCATCGCTGCGAAACTCAATCAACTCGACATTTTTGCCGTTTTGCGGCACATGTTGGCTATATTTCACCTCGCCATGCGCGCCGATAGACTTATACACTTGAATAGCATGACTGGCGCTCATCGACAGCATTAGCATACCTGCCATACTCGCACTGACAAGGAGTTTGGCAGCAGTATATTGTGAAAACGCATATGCCATAGCAGAGTTCCTCTTAAGCGGCAAAATAAAAATATCGATATAAATATAACACTTTAGTATTGGGATGGTACTAAAAATGTACCGAGGTTTGATTCTATCAAATAATTCTTATCAATGTATATTATTTAATAACCAATAGTTAGGGATAGGGGATATAAGTTTTTCTTGACAATAGCTGATAAACCATCGAATATAAGGACAGTTGATTGGTCAGTGAGCGGCTTTTATGATATTGCCGTGGCACTTGAGGACAAGGACCACAGGTTACTTATCGGTAGCTTGCAAGGTTTTGTTTTCTTTGTGATGATGTGTGTTGTGAGGGTGGTCAGGAAGACCACTACAAATCACAATATACATTGTCTCCGGACTTATCTGTCTACAATGACTAAGATAAACTTGTTATTTGAACCCTACTAAGTGTCATGCTTACGTTTGTCTCAAAAACGGCTCGATATGTAATGATAATACGAAATCAATAGTCGGTTATAGGACTTAACGACCTTGTTATACGCCACTAACCATGAGTGCTATCTGATTTGTTTATGATGATTTATGTATCTTGTGTCAACGCCTTTGCATCCGTTAGTCTGACAGATGCTAAGTTTTGAAAACAACGGTTTTGAGAACAGCTGCTTGGTAATCCCCTTCAATAATAAGCTTCTTTTATAGATGCGCTCGCATCTTGTCATCGTAAATCGATAACTTCCTGTCACAAACTGACCTCAATACCTTGCTGTATTTGAGTCTGATGCTGTGTCCAAACAGTATGACTTACGTATGGTGGGCACACATTCTTAATATGGATAAGAGTTGGCGCTTGTTTTATGGTGCTAAAAATCACACCAGCCGGTAATGGTTTTTTATTATAAAACGCCGCGAATTCTCGCCGCAAAAAAAGGTGATGACAGTGACGCAAACCACGCAAAGTCCGAATATGACCGGACATACCCAGACGGGTAATGCCGCAAAAAACTTCGAAGAAAAACAGCAACGTCTTGCAGAGGATAGTGCGCAGCCAGTGATGCTATCTGGTGCTGAGATGTTGGTGCAATCGCTGACCGATGAAGGGGTTGACTATATTTTTGGTTACCCAGGTGGCGCGGTACTTCATATTTATGATGCTTTGTTTCAACAAGACGCCATTGAGCATATTTTGGTACGTCATGAGCAGGCAGCAGGTCATATGGCAGATGCCTATTCACGCGTGACAGGCAAGACAGGGGTAGTACTCGCCACCTCAGGCCCTGGTGCGACCAACACGGTAACGGCCATCGCAACCGCCTTTATGGATTCAGTCCCGATGGTGGTGATTTCAGGTCAGGTGCCAAGCAGCTTGATCGGTGAAGACGCTTTCCAAGAAACAGATATGGTTGGGGTATCACGCCCTATCGTCAAGCACAGCTTTCAGGTGCGCCATGCCAGCGAAATCCCGATGATCGTCAAAAAAGCCTTTTATATCGCCCAGTCTGGACGCCCAGGTCCTGTGGTTATCGATGTGCCAAAAGACATGACGGCTCCTAGTGAAAAGTACGCTTACGAGTATCCTGCTGAGGTATTCTTGCGCTCGTATCAGCCATCACAAAAAGGCCATAGCGGTCAAATCAAAAAAGCGGTTGAGACCCTATTATCAGCACAGCGCCCTGTCGTCTATGCTGGCGGCGGCGTGATTTGGAGTAAAGCCCACGAAGAGCTGACCGATCTTGCTCATCGTTTAAACTTACCTGTGACCAACACCTTGATGGGACTTGGCACCTTCCCAGGTTCTGATCGTCAGTTTTTGGGTATGTTAGGTATGCATGGCACTTATGAGGCTAACATGACTATGCACCACGCGGATGTCATCTTGGCAATTGGCGCACGCTTCGATGACCGCGTGACCAATAACGTCAAAAAATTCTGTCCAAATGCGACGATTATCCATATCGATATCGATCCGGCTTCTATTTCTAAGACGATTAATGCCCATATTCCAATCGTCGGAGATGTCAAAGCGGTCTTGACAGATATGCTAGGTATCATTGGTGATGACAAAGAGCTTGAACAGCACGCCTTGCAAGATTGGTGGTCGCAAATCAACGAGTGGCGTACGCGTCATGGCTTGCGCTACGACACCAGTACCGATGAAGGTATCAAGCCGCAAAGCGTCGTCCAAGCCCTGTGCAAAGTGACAGATGGCAAAGCCATTATCACCAGTGACGTCGGTCAGCATCAGATGTTTGCCGCTTTGTATTATACCTATGATGAGCCGCGTCAATGGCTAAACTCAGGTGGCCTTGGCACCATGGGTGTGGGACTGCCTTATGCAATGGCGGCCAAGCTTGTCAGACCTGAGCGCGATGTGGTGTGCATCACTGGTGAAGGCTCTATTCAGATGAATATCCAAGAGCTATCGACTTGTTTGCAATACAATCTACCTGTCAAAATATTAAACCTAAACAATGCTCAGCTGGGTATGGTTAAGCAGTGGCAAGACATGCTGTATGAAGGCCGTCACGCACAGTCTTATATGAATTCACTACCAGATTTTGTGAAGTTGGCAGAGAGCTACGGTCACGTCGGTATCAAAATCACCGATCCTGCGACAATGGAGGCTCAGCTAGCCGAAGCCATGGCAATCAAAGACAGACTGGTATTTATCGATGTTTATGTCGATCGTCATGAGCATGTATATCCAATGCAAATCGCGGGTCAATCCATGCGTGATATGTGGTTAACAAAAGGGGAGCGCACCTAATGCAACAACAACATCTGATTTCGGTATTGATGGAAAACGAAGCGGGTTCGTTGTCGCGATTGGTCGGCTTGTTTTCCCAGCGTGGCTATAACATCGAGACGCTAAACGTTGCGCCCACTGATGACCCAAGTATCTCGCGTCTGACCGTGACGACCATTACCTCACCTGAGCGAATCGAGCAAATCACGAAACAATTGCATAAATTAATCGAAGTGGTTAAGGTACTGAATCTGACGGATAACGTCCATGTAGAGCGTGAACTGATGCTGATCAAAGTGCGCGCGACTGGCAGCGTACGCGAGGAGATTAAGCGTAGTGCTGATATCTTCCGCGCACAAATCGTGGATGTGACATCCAATTTATATACCATCCAAATCGTCGGTGATAAAGCCAAGCTAGACGGCTTTATCGATGTGATTGGCCGCGAGCGTATTATGGAAGTGGTTCGCTCAGGCGTCATCGGTATCGCACGTGGAGAAAAAACCCTAAGTCTTTAGTCGGCAGTAGTGACTAATACTGTAAACAATGTAGTTTATTATCAACAGCGCGCTCATCTTAGCCCATACTTTATGAGAATGGTTAGAGTAGGAGCGCCTACTATCCATGGCACGCCATGATTGAGGAAAAGGACTCTATTTATGAACGTTTATTATGATAAAGATTGTGATCTATCGATTATCCAAGGCAAAAAAGTAGCCATCATTGGCTACGGCTCACAAGGTCACGCCCACGCGCTGAACCTACAAGACTCAGACGTCGATGTCACCGTGGGCCTACGTGCCAACTCGGGCTCATGGAAAAAAGCTGAAAACGCTGGTCTAAAAGTCGCTGAAGTCGAAGAAGCGGTAAAAGCGGCCGACGTTGTCATGATTTTGACGCCTGATGAGTTTCAAAAGCAGCTGTATAATGACGTGATCGAACCCAACATCAAAGAAGGCGCTACCTTAGCTTTCGCTCACGGTTTTGCCATTCATTACAACCAAGTAGTGCCGCGCGGTGATCTTGATGTCATCATGGTCGCACCAAAAGCGCCAGGTCATACTGTTCGCTCAGAGTTTACCAAAGGCGGCGGTATCCCTGATCTTATCGCGGTTTACCAAGACGCATCCGGTCAAGCCAAGCAGTTGGCGCTATCTTATGCAGCAGGCGTGGGTGGTGGCCGCTCGGGTATTATCGAGACGACGTTTAAAGATGAGACAGAAACCGATCTGTTCGGTGAGCAAGCAGTACTTTGTGGCGGCGCAGTAGAGCTGGTCAAAATGGGCTTTGAGACGCTAACTGAAGCAGGTTACGCGCCAGAAATGGCCTATTTTGAGTGCTTGCATGAGCTAAAGCTTATCGTCGACCTCATGTACGAAGGCGGTATCGCTGACATGAACTACTCGATCAGTAACAACGCTGAATACGGCGAATACGTCACTGGTACAGAGGTCATCAACGAGCAATCACGTGAAGCGATGCGCAATGCCCTAAAACGCATCCAGTCTGGTGAGTACGCGAAGATGTTTATCTCTGAAGGCGCGACCAACTACCCATCAATGACTGCCCGTCGCCGTAACAACGCTGAGCATCAGATCGAAATCACTGGTGCCAAACTGCGCGCTATGATGCCATGGATCGGTGGCAACAAGATCATCGATAAAGACAAAAACTAAACCAAAGCACTAAGCCTACGCTTATAAGTAGCCATATGCGCTATCTTTAGACTGGCTGCGTTAAACAAACCCATGTTATCAATAGATAGCATGGGTTTTTTGTAGGTGGGTATGGGCCAAGAATACATGATATGGGTTGAAAATCAAAAAACGCTGCCCAATATAGGCAGGCATTACGATCTTAATTATGGTAGCTAATAGTGATGATAGTTGGTGCGTATAGCAGTTAGCTGCCACGTATTTTTTGTTGATGGTTGCCGCCATCAGTATTTTGTTTTTTTATCTTTGTCTTATTGTCGCAAAGTGCTTCTTTTTTCTAGAATACAGGTTGTCTGTTGTGCAAATATCTTATCCTGACTGGCTAACGCCGCAATTCGTTTACATTACTCTGAGCGCTGTGGTAGCAGTTTTGATTTGGATAGAAGGGGAGATGCTCAAAAAAACAGACGGCAAACTGCCCAAATCAAAGTTTTTTCAGATCAGCTCATTATTGGATACATCGTGGTTTTTTGTCTCTGTCGTCATGCTTTATGCCATAGACCTAACGCCACTGGCCATTACCGTCCCAGCGGCCTATGGTATCTATACCACCTTTGGCTGGGTCTATGGCACACGCCTGCTCAAACGTAAGGGTATTCCAGACTCACCGCAGGATCTGGTGGTTCCGGCCAAATACATCGCTTATAGCCAGTCGTTTTCATTGATATTTTTTGCGCTTTGTCTATTGGTACTAAGTGCGCCATGGCTCCCGATATCGCAGGGGTAGGGGGCTATTTAGTTATCTCGTTAGAAAGATGATTAGAAGAATAAAAAGATGGCCAAGTAAAAGTAACGTCAATCGTAACGAAAGCAGTTGATGTTATTATTGATAATTCCTTTGTTATCAAATGATTATGTTGCATCAGTACTGCCGGTGATCATTGGTTTTTATTCCTCATAACTCTTTACAAAAATCATCAATTTAAGCTGTTGCCGTTAGGAAAAGCTGTTATAATCGGCTTGTACCCAGAGGATTTAAAGCAATAACTTTGCTTTATTTAACAGGGGCTTGGTGGTTTTTGCCAGTCCGCTGCAACAAAAGTCATTTGGGTATATATCAATTAATCGGTGACGACACCAGTCTCGCCAACAGTTAAAGAGTTAGGAAAATTTATGTCAGATAAAGTTGAAGGCACTGTAAAGTGGTTTAATGAAGCTAAAGGTTTTGGTTTTATCGCTCAAGACAACGGCGGACAAGACGTATTCGCTCACTACAGCGCCATCCAAGGTAGCGGTTTCAAAACTCTAGCCGAAGGCCAAAAAGTGTCGTTCATCTTAGGTGAGGGCAAAAAAGGTCCACAAGCTGAGCAAATCGAAGCACTATAATCTCTTTACTGTTTGGGCACACTGATGTTCAGTACGCTCGATGACAGTTAGAGTGACGATATGCATAAAACTTTTGTTTATAAAAACAATAAAAATACTGTTTAGACTTTAAAAAAAAGCAACCTCTTATCAGGTTGCTTTTTTTGTGGGGTTTGTTTTTATTTTATTTGCGATATAGGATTATTGATAATAGCGATATAAGGTTGATTTATGAAATGGCAGACATGGTTTTCGATCGATTGGCAACAGCTGGTGGGTATATCTTTATCTGCTGTGGGGTTTTATGTGGGCTTGATGCTCTTTACTCGCTTGATGGGGCTGCGCAGTTTTTCAAAGATATCTAGCCACGACTTTGCTATGACGGTTGCTATCGGTAGTATTTTAGCTTCTACAGTGTTGTCTGATTCGCCGTCATTGCTGCAGGGTCTATTTGCTGTGGCGGTGTTATTTGTCATGCAAGGGCTGATTTCTATGATCAGACGTAAGGTTAAACCACTCAAATCGTTGATTGACAATAAAGCCATTATATTGATGGCCCACGGCGAGTATTTTGCAGACAATTTGGCCGAGGCAAATTTGAGTACCAGTGATGTGCAAGAAGTACTACGCAAAAATGGCCTAAAGTCCAAGACAGAAGTGTTTGCGGTGATTATGGAGACGACAGGAGACATGAGCGTTATCAAAAACAATGATGTCACGCCTGATTGGGCGTTGTTTGATGACATACGTGATAGCGAGTTGTTGATGAGACCGAGCCATCATGAGTCAAGCTAAGCTCAGGATGCTTTGAGGTGCAATGACGCACCAAACGCTGGTAAGGTAAGAAGTCATAACAAAGCCTTAAGTAAGCTGTATGCTGGCAATGCTATAACGAAGTGAAGAATAAAGCTTGGGGTCAAAAAAAGAAGAGGACATCAGGGGGAAATTGTGCGTTTATAAACTATTTATTATAGAGTGGTGACAAATTTATGACGCATTATTCACGGCGTTGTCTTGACCTTAGGCCTGTGCTCACGCAAGATACGTAGGTCTAATAATAGCGGCGGGCTTAGCCTTAGTGGATTTTATTAATAAGAAATATGCGACAAATATGCGTTTTGGTATTGTTTCATCTCTCTTAATTAACTACTATCTATTGACGCAGTATAAACCTTGAGTAGTATTTTGAACGACAGTTTGAATAACCATGAACCTTTGGTTCTGAACTGGCAATTTTTTAATTCATAACATTAATAAACGAGGAACGTATGAAAGCATTAGTAGCGGTCAAGCGTGTCATTGATTACAACGTAAAAGTTCGTGTAAAAGCTGATAACTCTGGCGTTGATTTATCAAACACCAAGATGTCAATCAACCCTTTTGATGAGATTGCAGTAGAAGAAGCAGTTCGTCTAAAAGAAGCTGGCGTCATTGACGAGATTATTGTTGCCTCTATTGGTCCTAAAGAGTCACAAGAGCAGATTCGTGCAGCCTTGGCACTGGGCGCAGATCGTGGTGTTTTAGTATTGACTGACGACAAGCCATACCCTCTACAAGTCGCTAAAATCCTAAAAAATATCGCCGAAAGCGAAAGCACCGATATCATTCTTTTGGGTAAACAAGCGATCGATGATGACAACAACCAAACAGGTCAGATGCTCGCAGCATTGATGGGTATCGGTCAGGGCACCTTTGCATCAGAAGTAAAAGTAGAAGGCGATAAAGTAAACGTCACTCGTGAAATTGATGGCGGCTTACAGACAGTTGCGCTTGATTTGCCAGCAGTCATTACCACTGACTTGCGCTTGAATGAGCCACGTTATGCCAAATTGCCAAACATCATGAAAGCGAAGAAAAAACCGCTTGATGAAAAAACGCCAGCTGATTTTGGTGTAGATATGGCATCTAAGCAAGAGATTATCAAAGTCGTACCACCTGCTGAACGCAAAGCTGGTATCACAGTGGGTTCTGTTGATGAGTTGGTCGATAAGCTAAAAAATGAAGCAAAAGTAATCTAATATCTCAATGATTGGATACTTCGCGGCGGCACATTGTGTACAAGGCTACGCCTATAAAGCTGCGTCTATAAAGATAAGTCATAGGGCTATATAGACCACGTTGTACACAAACCACTTCATGAATCGATGATACGAACAAATAAAGGATTAAAACAATGGCAATTTTGGTATATGCAGAACATGACAATGCCAGTCTAAAAAAGGCAACTTTGAACACCATCGCAGCAGCAAAACAAATGGGTGATGACGTTCATGTATTGGTCGCAGGTAGCGGCGCGCAAGCAGTCGCTGATGAAGCAGCAAAAGCTGAAGGCGTGACCAAAGTATTATTGGCAGACAACGCAGCATATGAACACCAACTAGCGGGTAATGTGGCACTATTGGTTGCTGATGTGGCTGGCGATTATAGCCATATCGTCGCTGCAGCGACCACCACTGGCAAAAACTTTATGCCACGTGTTGCCGCATTGCTAGATGTGAGCATGCTCTCTGAAGTCTCAGCAGTCGTAGATGCGCAAACCTTTGAGCGTCCTATCTATGCTGGTAACGCAACCGCTACCGTGAAGACATCAGAAGATAAAGTGGTCGTTACGGTTCGTACCACAGCGTTCGATCCAGTGGCTGCTGAAGGCGGCTCGGCGGCGGTTGAGACTATTGACAGTGTGCAAGAGACAGGCAAAGCAAGCTTTGTCAATGAAGAGATGGCGCAGTCTGACCGTCCTGAGCTGACGTCAGCGAGTATCGTTGTCTCTGGTGGCCGTGCATTGGCAAACGGTGAGAACTTCACCAAATATATCGAGCCATTAGCTGACAAGCTAGGCGCTGCGGTTGGTGCATCACGTGCTGCTGTGGATGCAGGCTATGTACCAAACGATATGCAGGTCGGTCAAACCGGTAAAATCGTTGCGCCGCAGCTATATATCGCAGCTGGTATCTCAGGTGCGATTCAGCATTTGGCCGGTATGAAAGACTCTAAAGTCATCGTGGCGATCAACAATGACCCAGAAGCCCCAATCGCTAGCGTTGCTGATTACTTCTTAGAAGCAGATTTGTTTGAAGCGCTTCCTGAGCTAACCAGCAAAATCTAAGCTTACATGACTAAGCGCTTATCTGTGTTTATACATAGTTAATGGTAAGTTAAAGGCCTTCGGTTTATTGGACCGGAGGCTTTTTTATGAGCGTCTTATCACAGATGCCAGAGACGATAATGTCGTGATGATTGGCTGATAACGTGCTATGTTATACGGCTGAGAGGCAACGACGGCAGTGATGACGCTGTCTATTAATGGCTTTATAAAGCAAAGGATTTATAAAACCCAAGCATCAATCAAGGAATGAGCAATCTAAAGGATTAGGAGATACCAATGAGTACAGCACTAAATACAGCAACAGCTTTGCCCCAAGAGTGGCAAGAGTGGGTGATGACCAATATCATGCGCGGCGTACAAACAGACGCCATCATCGACACCCTAAAAAACCATCGCTTTTCTGATGCTCAGATCAAAGCTGCGTTAAGCGACGAGCCAGAGCGGGCAGCAAATGAGAGCAAGCAGACCATACGCAAGCTGCCAAATAATTGGAAAGAGTGGGTCGCTAGCAACTTGCTTGCAGGAACGAGCAAGACGGGTATAGCTAAGACGCTGGCGCAACAAGGGTTTAGCAGCGCTGAGATTGCGCTAGAAATACAAACCGCGAGCAAAAGCCCTTATCTACGAGCAGCGGCAAAAACCGCTCAGACCCTCAAAAAACGTGAATGGCTACTTGCGACTTGTGACCACCTCGCGCGGTTAGATCCTGGTTATAATCAGCAGCTTGAGGTCATCGATACGCCAGCTTTCGAGGTGTTTGTTAAAAATTACTACAGTAAGCACAAACCCGTCGTGCTCCAAAACGGCATCGAGCATTGGCCAGCGCTCAAAAAATGGAGCCCGCGATACTTTGCTGAGGTCTTGGGCGCGGCTGAGATTCAAGTACAGTTTGACCGCGAAAGTGATGCGTTGTTTGAACGTCATTCTGATAAATACCGCAAATCGATGCGCATGTCTGAATTTGTCGATATGATAGAAAATGATGGTGAAAGCAACAATTATTATATGACTGCCAACAATACACAGCAAAATGTCGATGCCATTAGGCCTGCATTTGCCGATATTGGAGACTTTGGGGACGGCTATCGTCAGCTTTTGGCTGATGATCCAGCCTTTAGCACGTATTTTTGGATGGGACCAAAAGGCACTTTTACGCCGTTACATCATGATTTGACCAATAACATGCTGGTGCAAATCTATGGCCGCAAAAAAGTCACCTTGATTCCAGCGTGGCAGGTGCCGTGGATGTACAACGATTTGCATGTCTATAGTGAAGTGGACTTTCCCAATGTGGATCTAAAAACTCACCCGCTAATGCAGCATGTCACGCCTGTTGAGGTGACGATTGCGGCAGGCGATGCGTTGTTTATTCCGATTGGATGGTGGCACTGCGTGGAAGGATTGGATAAGTCCATTAGTATCAGCTTTACCAATTTCAATGCACCAAACAGCTATGCAGAAGGCTTTAAAAAAGCACAGGGCTGAGCGGCATCATAAAGGTTTTTCGGTTTTGTACCTTTAACGAAAAAGGCCTGATAACTTACTGCGTTATCAGGCCTTTTTATGCGTATCTCGAAAGCTGAGGCACGCGTTTTAGCACAAAGACAGATGCGCTAAAGGGTAGCGTATTTTCGTTGGCGCAATGTCTCATATAGACATAGTGAGCCTGCGATGGCGACGTTGAGGCTTTCTTGACCATTGGGCTGTGGTAGGGCAATGGGCGTGGCGCATTGCATCAGCTCGGCAGACACCCCTTGGCCCTCATGACCCATAATCCAAGCAATAGGCTGGGTCAAATCGTGCTGATAGATAAGCGTATCAGTGTGGGAACTGGTGGCAAATAACGGCGCTTGTACATGATCTAAAATGTCTTGAATACTTAAGCCTTCATAGATATTTAGGGCAAACTGAGCACCCATACCTGCTCGTAAGGTCTTAGGCGACCAAGCCTGCGCCGTCGCGCTGGTGCATAAAATATGAGGGATACCAACGGCCGCCGCTGTGCGTAGCAAGGTGCCCACATTGCCGCTGTCTTGTACGTCATTGAGGATCAAACAATCCTCTGCAAGCATCGGTAAGCTGGGCGTGGGTATGGTAATCAGTGCCATGATATCGATACCCGTACCGAGACTACGAATACTCTCGTACAGCGAGTCTGATAGCGTTGTGATCGGCGTATGACTTGGTAGGCGCGTCAATAGTTGTCCAACCTCAGGATGCGTATGTGCTGATTCAGACAGCAAGATTTGGGCAAATGGATAATCACTACGCAAGGCGGCATCAATTAAATGTACGCCTTCGAGCACGGTCTGGCTGTGTTTTTTGCGCTGGCGGGCTTGCGTCAACAAACCTTTGACCAGCTTGACGGTATTATTCTTATCTGAGGTAATCAGCTCGGTGGGGTTTGCTACCATAATAGATCGCTTAGAGAAAAATATAAGTGGGGCAATCAGGATAAGGCGCGATTAAACAACATAAGCGTTATCCTGATTGCGATAAACCGATGGGTCAATCTTATGAGTGAGCGTGCTGTACGTGCAAGTCTTTGACATAGTTGACTTCGTTTTTACTGCCTAATACCACGGGCACACGCTGGTGAATATCAGTTGGCTCGATGTCTAAAATACGGTTGATGGCATCTGTCGCCGCGCCGCCCGCCCGCTCAATCAGCAAGCTCATCGGATTGGCCTCATACATCAAACGCAGCTTACCTGCTTTGTTAGGGTATTTGGTGTCGAACGGATAAGTAAAGAGACCACCGCGGCATAAAATGCGATGAACATCGCCGACCATTGCAGCGACCCAGCGCGTATTAAAATCACGGCCGCGAACGCCCGTCTTGCCCGCGATAAGCTCATCGATATATTGCTGCATCGGCGCCAGCCAGTAGCGATAGTTGGAAGCATTAATAGCATATTCGCTGGTATCGGCGGCGATTTGCACATGGTCATTGATAAGGATATAGTCGCCACTGTCTGGGTCTAGGCTAAACATAACCACATTATCGTCGATGGTCAGTGCCAGTACCGTAGAGGTACCATATAGCAAGTAACCTGCTGCTAGCTGCTGATTGCCCGCTTGCAAAAAGTCACTGTTTTCGCTGTTTTGACCTTGGCGCTCATACGGTAAGATAGAAAAAATGGTGCCGACCGCCATGTTGATGTCGATGTTTGATGAGCCGTCGAGCGGGTCAAACAACACCAATAAGCTACCATCTGCATTGGCAGGGGTGGCATCATCTAACTCTTCTGAGGCGACGCCTGCGCAGTGAGTGTTTTTTGCTAAGGCGTCCAGCAGTAAGTCATTGGCCAGCACGTCTAGCTTTTTTTGCTCTTCGCCTTGGACGTTCTGATTGCCCGCTTCGCCCAAGATATCGGCGAGCGCGCCTTTTTTGAGCAGCCCAGAGATGGTCTTGCCCACCTCCGTCACGGTGGTGATTACGTTGCTAAGCGCAGGGTCTTTAGCATGCGCGTCTAGATAATTTGCTAAGGTGCTCATAAGGCTTCCTGATAAGTTATATAAAGAGATAAAATAAAAAACGGATCATGATAAAAAGATGTCGTGGCCATCGCTCAACGGCTAAGCAAATTTTGAAATAGCTGATAGCGCGTCTTTGTCCTGACCACAAAATCAGCTACACTATGTGTATTGTTAATGATTTATGGTTTGACTCGGCGGCGTCCTGAAGGCGACAAGATATCTCACCGATAAGACGCTTGTGTCATTAGGGTAAATTGTAGCAAATAAGCGCTAAAAAGTCCCCGTGTCTGCCCATGCCAGCACCAAATGATCAAATAAAAGCCAATAAAGACTGACGGGCTGTGTATTATGGTCGTATCTTATACAGTCCCTCATATAGCCTCATATCAACTCACAATAAAGACGTGCCCTTATGCCAAACTCTATCGATAATCCCTTAACGCAGTCGGTCTCACCCACTGATTATGCCAAGTTTGATCCCAATACCATTCATCAAAGGCTCAATAGCTCATTGAGCCGTCCGCAGCTCAATGCAGACAGTAGTATTCGTCACTTTTTGGGCGTAGAGGGACTCAATAAGGCTCAGCTGCAAGCAATCATCGCCAAAGCAGAGACTTTTTTTGACGAAAATGGGCAACTGATTAACCGTCCTGAGCTTGAAGGCTATACGGTGATGAACTTGTTTTTTGAACCATCGACGCGTACCCGTACAACCTTTGAGGTGGCTGAAAAACGTCTTGGTGCCAATGTGCTCAATATCGATATCGAACGCTCCAGTACCAAAAAGGGCGAGAGCCTACGCGATACGTTGTGGAATCTGCAAGCCATGACCGCAGATATCTTTGTGGTGCGTCATTCGGCCTCGGGTGCAGCGCACTTTATGGCGACAGAGGTGACGCCTGATATCGCTATCATCAATGGTGGGGATGGCTGGCATGCGCATCCGACTCAAGGTATGCTCGATATGTTGACGATTCACCGCGAAGCACCGCGGCCGTTTGAGGCGCTATCAGTAGCCATTATTGGTGATATCAAACACTCTCGGGTAGCTCGCTCGGACATCAGTGCGCTGCAGACCTTAGGCGTAAAAGACATTCGTGTCTGCGCGCCGCGTACCCTGCTGCCCAAAGGTATTGAGCGGTATGGTGTCAAGGTCTATGAAGACATGAATGCGTGCGTCAGTGATTGTGATGTCATCATGGGCTTGAGAATCCAAAATGAGCGTATTGGCTCGCCGCTACTGGCATCATCTAGCGAGTACTACAAACATTATGGCATCACTCCAGAGCGGGTGGCATTGGCCAAGCCTGATGCCCTCGTCATGCACCCAGGGCCGATGAACCGCGGAGTAGAGATTGCCTCAAGCGTGGCTGATGGCGCTCAGTCGGTCATCTTAAAACAGGTGAATAATGGTATTGCGATTCGTATGGCGGTGTTGGCATTGGCCATGGAAGGTCAGCGCGCCCATCAGACGTCTCGCCTATAAAGCCCAAACGACTATTTTACTTTTTTTTATTTTTATTTTATCGATACGGTAATAACGCTCATGTCTACTACACTCAATACAGATGCGCCGATATTTGACCACCTGCCGGCTGCCATCAAACAATCATTACCAAGCACCGTCTATGACAGGCTCGCAAGCTTAGAGGCGGGGCGCGAGATGTGGCTGCTCCCACCATTGGTCGACCTGTGCGCGCGTTTGCGCGAGCCAGGTCAGCAGCAGCATGGCACCTTACAGTCAGAAGGGTCAGCGGCGCGTGGCAATGGGTTTTTGCATGTGGTCATTCCGCCCGACACGACCCCCATTTTAGAAAACGGCTCATTATTAAAAGGCCTACGTGAGCGTGCGCTGAGCGATGGCGGCATTCATTTGCATATTTTAGGCGCATTGACAGCAGGTCTAGAAGGTGAGCGCCCCTCTAACATCGCTGGCCTAAAAAAAGGCGGCTGCATCGCGGTTTCTAATGCGCGCAGACCTTTTAGCAACGATCTGGTGCTGCTACGCACGCTTGAGTACGCGGCCACGTTTGGTATGAAGGTGTTCTTTTATCCCAATGAGCCAAGTCTGGCGGGAGAAGGGGTGGCGCATGAGGGCTATATCGCATCTTATCATGGCTTACAAGGTATCCCGTGGATCGCTGAGACAGTGGCTTTGTCTACGCAGCTGCTGATGGTGGAAGAAACAGGCATTGCCGCCCACTTTAGCCAGCTGTCTTGCAAGTCTTCGATTGAGCTGATGCGCTGGGCAAAAGATAAGGGCTTGCCTGTCACGTGTGATGTGGCCATGCATCAGCTGTATTTGACCGATGATAATTTGGAAGGTTTTAACGCCCAAGCGTATGTGCTGCCACCGCTGCGTAGTAATACCGATCAGCAAGCCATCCGCCGTGGCCTAAAAGACGGGACCATCGATGCCATCTGTAGCCATCATGAGCCACTCAATAGCACCGCCAAAAAAGCCCCGTTTGCTGAGAGCACCCCTGGTATCTCAAACTTTGATACTTTTATGGCGCTGGCTTGTCAGTTGGTACACGATGAGGTCTTAACGCTCGAGCAACTGGTAGATAAAGTCTGTCTCAATCCGGCCAAAATCGCCGGCATCAGTGAGAAATATGAGCACATCGGTGGCGCGGTATTGGTCGATCCTACACTAAAATGGCAAGTCACCAAGGAGTCTATGCTCTCAAACGGCAAAAACACGCCATTCTTTAACCAGCAGTTGCAAGGCCGCGTCGTGGAGACTTTCTTTGGCTAATCTGCCTCGATCAGATGATCGTTTGCCGCCATCTGTCGAGGATAGCTCTTCTCATGCGCCCCACCGATTACACAAGCCGGCGAGCACCGCCAGTGAATCTATCAAAGCGGTGGCCATCTATGAGGTGGTCAAAGGGACGGGGGCTATTCTTGGCGCTGGGGCGTTATGGTCATGGAATGCAAGCCTTGAGTACTGGCTAAGCCATGCAAATGACGCTTGGCAGCAAAGCTTCGGTCAGCTGCTAGCGCCGCAGATCGAAAGTGCGGTGCGCATTGCCCAGCAGGCCAGTAAAAACTGGCCCGTGTTTTTGCTACTGATCGTTGCGTACGCCAGCTTGCGTTTTTTGGAGGCGTATGGCTTGTGGCAAGATAAGACATGGGCGTATTGGTTTGGTGTGCTGGGCTATGGCATATTTATACCTATCGAGATTTACTATTTGCTAGCTCACCCGTTTGATTGGTTTAAGCTTGCGATACTGCTCTCAAATATCGTTATCGTGTTTGTGGTTTATCGCAATATGAAACGAAAGGGGTTGATATAACGATTTTATTTGGCCCATCAACTCAGTAGTACCGTCAAACATAGTCGAGTCCAAATAAATCAGATACATGGCTATCAAGTCGCTCAATGAAACGTTGTTTTTCTTGCGTGCTGTGCCTACGCCGACAGAGATTAGGAAAAACAACGTTTCCTCTCAAGGTATCGTTTTTATATCGGATTGACTGGGCAGCAGGCCGGCATAGCAATAAATGCTTATGCTGGTCTTTTTTTATGGTGATAATAGAGGGCCAAACGACTTTTAAACGAATTATAGCGTGGCGGCCTGTTTATCAGGTGCAATGCTTTTTGCGACCTTACCAACGCTCAAGCCTTGTACCAAGATAGAGAAGATAACCACCGCATACGTGAGCGCCAGTAAAATATCACGCTCTGCGCCCGTTGGTAGCTGCAGCACCAGCGCCACCGAGATGCCGCCGCGCAGTCCGCCCCATGTCAGTACTTTCCACGCCCCAGTTGGCAAGTCAAGCTGCCGCTGAAGGGTCTTGGTGGTCATACCGACAACGATAAAACGGGCAAGCAAGGCAATAACAATCGTCAAACCTGCAGCGATAAACAGATTGCCAGAATATGCAATCATCACCACCTCAAGCCCAATTAAGACAAATAAAATCGCATTGAGAATCTCATCGATCAGCTCCCAAAATAGGTCGATATAGTGTCTTGTTTTGTCACTCATCGCCAGTGCTCGTCCGCGATTACCGACCATCAGCCCCATCATGACCATGGCCAGTGGCCCTGAGAGATGCCAATGACTGGCCAGCGCATAGCCGCCGATCACCCCCGCCAGCGTCAATAGCACCTCTTCTTGATAACTATCAATGCTCTTTAGCATATAGTACAAAATCGCCCCGAGCACCAGACCAAACACAATGCCGCCGCCTGCCTCAACGGCCAAGGTATGGGCCACATAGTTGGCTGTTGGGATATCGCCGCTGGACAAAATACCAAGTAGCAGGACAAAAATAACGACGCCGATACCATCATTAAACAATGACTCGCCTGCGATGACGGTCTCTAAGCTTTTTGGGGCGCCAGCGGATGATAAGATGCCCATCACCGCGATAGGGTCGGTCGGCGAGATTAAAGCGCCAAACAACAAACACCAAAGAAACGGCAAGCCAAATCCAAAGAAGGGCAACATAAGGTAGAGCGCAGTGGCGATTAGCAGGGCCGAAACTAGGGTACCCACGCAGGCGAGAATACCAATGGGCAGTCGATAGCGTTTTAAGTCACCGATATTGACATGCAGCGCCCCTGCAAATAAAAGCATCGAGAGCATACCGTCCAATAGCACCTCGGTAAAATCTAGCTGCTCTAGTAAGCTCACTTCATAATCAATGAGCTGGTCGAACCCCAAAAAACCCAAAAAAATCGCACCGATAGATAGGACAATCGAGATGACCATGACTCCAATGGTCGTGGGCAGACCGATAAAGCGATGATTGACATAGGTCAGCAGGGCAGTAATCGATAAAAAGATAGCGCTGATTTCAAGTATGGTCAGGCTGGTTGCAGATGCCATAAAACAGGTCTCTTAGGAGTGATAAGTAGTAAAAGTAATCAGTACAAATTATTTAGCGTGCGCCTGCAGACTTTGGCGAATGCTGGCGGCAAAGTCGCTGACATAGTGAAAGTGTTGGTGCTGCGAGTTTTTATCAATAATAAAGGCTTTGGCTTGCTGGCACATCGCGCTTACGTCATCGATAAGCTCTTGGTAGCTTAGGTTTTCTTCTCCTGCGCGCTCAATCAGCTGTAGCTCATGCAGCAAGGTCTGCTGCTGTGCTTGATTGATACAGGCATAGTTGAGATTGACCATCGCTTGACACAGCGCCTTTAGAACCATGGCATCAGCTGCGGCATAGCGCCGAATCTCTCCAAGTGAGGTATTGATGAATTCTGATATTTTGGGCGTATAAGTCACCACGGCCAAGATAGCCACGCGCTGCTGCGCCACCACTTGTTTTGGTATGGCAGTATGCGGCGGTTTGTCACGGTGCTCGGCAGGTATATAAAAATGATAGGGGCTGGGCGGCTGACGACGTATCATAATGCTCAGGCAACTGGTGAGCGATTGTACGCAGTTGACGGCTGTTTTTGGGTCATTGATACCAGGTGAGAGGGCGCGCACCGCAATCTCGGTCATCTGCCCCAGACTATAGGCAATATCATTGGAGTGTGCCAGTCGCTGCTCGATACGAATACAACCGGCAAAGCGCTGCCAAAACATACCATCAGGGGCACGTGGTACCACGGCTAACTGCGGCGTTGCGGTTTTTTGCCTATTATTGGGATGGTCTGTCGGACGTTGATAAAAATGCCCAATGACGTTTTTGTCAGTGACATAATCACCGAGGTTACTTTGTAGATGCACCACGCCGCCATACTCTTGAGTCAGGGTGATTAATGACTCCAGATAAATGTGCTGCAGGTAGCCGGATTGCGGCGGATAAATCGGCGTTGCCTGCCACTGGCGAAACTGCTCGACATCGTGCTGCTCGACATCGCACTGATGCTGAATATCACAATAATCGCCATACCAGTAGTGAATATTATTAATGGCATCGTTGCTGGCGTTTTGAATGACGTGCGAGGCCTGAATAGCGTGGACCATATGCTGGACAAAATAGACCAATAAAAGCGCACAGATGATCGCCATGATAATGCCAAAGGTCACCGCCAATTGCGGTACGCCAAAGGCCACATCATACTTATGAATCGACTTGAGTACCAACAAGCTATAGCTAAAGGTGCCAATAAACGCCCCTAAGACAAACTGATTTGGTGTGTCTGTCAAAAAGTTGCGTAATAGCCGTGGGCCAAACTGGGAGGAGGCCATCGAAAGGACAGCGATGGTAATTGAGAACGTCGTACCAGCAACGCCCAATACAGCGCCAGCAATCGAGGTCATGATGGCCCGCGCCGCATCGTCATCACCCGTAAAAGCAAAAGTAATCTCTCGAACGGTCTCGCGGTCAAAATGCTGATCTATCGTCACCAATACTGGCGCCAGTAAGATGCCAGCGATGACGCAAGCAGTTGGAATAAACCAATAAGAGCCGATCAACTCCTGCCACAAGTTTCTTAAACGGTCGGGCAGGTCAGTCAATGTCTGTAACGACCAAAGCTGCGAAAATGCCTTCATCCTCTGCAGTGAAAACATGAGTAGTCGTTTAAAAAAGCCATTTTCAGGGTGTTTGTCCAATGTTCGCGCTCCAAAAATGACTGACGAGATCGTATACAATGAATCTATTTTAAAACAGGTACCGTCCTACAGGGATTCATTGTTCTTGCGTGCTGCGTCTACGCCCTATAGCCGGTTCAAAATAAAATGGTGATAAGTTTAAGCGTGCCGCTAGGGTAATCTTTTGACTATTCATTACCTTATCATATAAATAATAACGATGAAAAACTTAGTCAAAATAAGCCCCTATCATAGGAGCTTATTTTTATCATTATTGTGTATTATCAATTAGCTGATTAGACTATAAAACCAAGTACTTATCGCGTTGCTTACTTTTGCTAGCGTAGAAGGTTGCTGATGATTACTATTGGCGCTTGCCAACTGCATTTGCATGGTGTCTGTCGTCACTGCTTGTTTTTGCATACTATCTACTATCAGTGGTAGATTTTTGCCAGCGCTAGATAATATCAAACTCGAGTTTTGCGTGAGCATCGTCCATCTTTGGTTGCCGCCACCTGTACAGCTATAGCGAATGAGTCGAGCGCGATTATTACTCATATAGCCATTTTCTAAGTCAAAGCATTGATTGCCTTGCTTGATGGCGTTGGCGGATACATCCATTTGCCAAACTTGCGAGCTTGCTTGATCATCACAAGGGGCTAGGTTAATGACATTGCCACCTTGCGGCATTAGGCACTGATCTGGTGCCATTTTATTGTGGATACGACCTTTGCTGTCTTGAATCCATTGCTCAGAGTCATCTCCTGTGCAAGCACTTGGTCCGCTGATAAAGGCATTGAGCTTACCATCTTCTAATGTCTCGACCTTAAGACAGTTGTTACCATTCATGAGTGGGCTGACATTTGCTAAAGGCTGATCATCTTGCAGTTCTAATTCGTTGACAAACTTATGAAAGGCAGTGATGACCTCCGGCCCGCCATCGATTAAATCATCACGATAAACATCGACCCAACGATTTAGGCGATGCATGGTCTGTTGTTGCTGCTCATAACGCTCGAGTACCTGAAAGGCAAGCGGGCTAAGCGCTTGACTGAGTGCATCACGATCATCTTTATAAGAGTGGTAGATCAGCTCACCCTCGGCGTCCAAATTGATAGTCGAGTTGGCCGATTGATCGATAAGTTGTTGTTCTAATAGTGGTAATTCGATTTTTCTTAAGGCGCTAAAGCCATGCTCTTTACCAAAAGTAACGGCTGGCTTAATGGGGTCGCTATAGGGACCAATAGCGGTTGATGATAATAATACCTGTGCTTCGTTGGCTTTTTTACAATACAAATCGACTTTGTTAGGGTTTTCAGAAATCGCTAAATTGACGTGAAATTTATTGGCATTGCTATTGCCCTTCATGCGATGAGGGGCAAGGGCGATGTTATTGACCATATTATTACTATAAGTGACGGTCAGCCAGCAGTTAGCGACGTCAGCTGAAGTATTCGCCGCCGGTAAATCAAAGACGTTACCCCAGTTACCTCGTGCTGCCGGATAGATAATACCCTTTTGGGTGACAGGGTCATAGCCGCCTAAAATAGTATAAACAGGCACGCCTTGCAAACGCGGTCTTAAATAGTTGCCATCGGCGCTGTTGTACCAAACATTATTAGATCGTGGTACTTTTGGTTGTGCGATCTGCATTCTTTGACGCTCAGCATCCCATTTTTTATAGCCCGTCGGTGAGTCACTGGCAAACATATAACGATCAAGTGCTGGCTGGATTTTGGTTTTTGTACTATAGCCGGTGTAATGAGTATAGCGCGAGATGTCACTGTTATTAGAGCCACCAGACATGGCGTCACGACCATAGCTGTATTGACCTAAGAAAGTAGGTGAGTCTTCAGTACCGGCACCGATGTCTTTTCGCCACCATTCAAAGTTACCCCGCATTCTATTTCTAAGGGGCATGTAACCCCAACCACTATCGGCATGGTGCTCTGACCAGAATTTTTTATCACCAACTTTACCTGGATAATGCCCCAATCCATAATGATGGCCAATTTCATGACTAAACTCATTACCGACCGAGTCAATCAAAGTCAGCATACCATTGCCACCGCTCAAGCCATGGTTGAATGTACCGTTGGCGTATTTGCCACGGGCATGGTGTGCATTGACATTTTGGGTGAGCTGCGGCTGCTCTTGGCTTAACATCGATGCGCTAGTGATGCCCCAGTTGGCAAGGTTAATACCGACGCCAAAGGTTGATTTGCCCGTGTTTTCGCGCATATCACCCCTGTATACGCTGCCATCTGAGCTGCTACCTGAAGCTGTATCATAAATAGTACCGTTCGCTACCATCACCCGATCAAGCACGACGTCATCGTATTTAGCGACAGTCATCTTTGCTGCTGGAATGGTCTGGAAATAATCTGCGCCCGCCTTTTCTGGCTGTAGCAGCATATAATGACCATTGTTGTTTACAGTCACTGGGCTCAAAAGACCAAGACGGATATTGGTTAAGACCAGCTCGCCTGGCGCCGCAAAGTCTATTTTATTCTCTAGTAATTCACCGCTACGATTTTGTTCATCGACAATGCGAATCTTAAGGCCGCTTTGTACTTCATTCCAGTTGAGTTTGGTTGACCAAGCGCGCTTACTATAGGCGACCCGTGGTCTATCATCGCTGTTGTTTTGGTCAGACGGTGGGATTTGAGTCGGGTCGTCTAAATTGACCCTGCGTAATAACAGACCATCTTGATAAATCTCAGCAACCAGTTGATTGACTGCTCCCATCTCAAGCGTAGGCGTAACCAGTAATAAGGCCTCTTTTTCTGCAGTTAGGCGTGGCATGTTTTTTGCTTCGTTGCCCTGAGGATCTACCGTATGATTCTGCCCAAATTGAATCATAGCTTGGAAAGAACCTAGTAAATCAGAACGGATCTCTCGTGTTTCACCGGCACCGTCATAGTCAAAGAAGCCTAATTGATAATAATCAGCACGGTCTTTTTGTGGTTCTGGATATTTGATTGGCGTACTCGGCTCAAGCGGTGTTAATGGTTCGCTAGGTTTGATTGGCGTACTCGGCTCAAGCGGCGTTAATGGCTCACTAGGTTTGATTGGCGTACTTGGCTCAAGCGGCGTTAATGGCTCACTAGGTTTAATTGGCGCGCTCGGCTCCAGCGGCGTTAATGGCTCACTAGGTTTGATCGGCGTACTCGGCTCAAGTGGCGTTAATGGCTCACTAGGTTTGATTGGCGTGCTCGGCTCAAGTGGTGTCAGCGGCTCACTTGTATCAGGTGGAACCACCACAGGCGGCTTATCAGATGGTGCAGGCTGTGTGTTGTCATCATTACCTTCACCGCATGCAGATAGCATTATAGAGATGATGCCGATACTTATGGTTTTTAATGGAAACGCTGTGCTATGTGTCAAAAGAATACCCCAACAAATGTGTTGCTGGGAATATAACAGCTATATGAATAAACTGTACTACATTTGTTTTTTTATTTCCAATTAGCTTTCTTTTATATATTTTAGCAAACTAATTTTTATTGTTAGAGCTGTGTTTAGGGTTGTCCGCTTCGGTGATGATTGTGCTTTTGTGTCCCCATCTGCTGGTTTGTGGAGACGGCGGCGTTTCTGGGTCTATAGGAATGATGATTTCATTATCATATGCATCACATTCAACCTTACTGTCCTTGTTATAAGCGGCTGGATCAAAGTGCGGGGTCGCTGTTGTATCAGTTGACTGTCGAGCTAAGCTGTTAGGAGCGGCTTGCGATGTTTTTCTAAATTCAGATTTTTTAAACAAAGGGTGTGGGGTGTTTTTATTCGTGCCTTTATCATCAGGGTTTTTGCGCGGTTGGGCGTTGGTAAAGATAACATTCAACGGCAAATCTAGCTGCTGCTTGGCATAGGCTTCTGTATGCTCAAATCGATCCACTAGGAGGCTGAGCCATGGCTTTTGCTCTTCTACTCTTATCTCATCGAGCTCGTCTTTGATCGGCAAAGGGTAGGGCAAAGTGCGATAAAAATCCCACAATGTCATCTTGCTCAAGTCTTTTTTGAGTACATAATCCTCATCTTCGGTCATGGTGATGAGGTTGCTGTCTTGGAGATAGTTGATATAGGTGTACCATTTGGGTAGCTCTTTGCGGCCCAACACATTGCGCAGGGCTTGCTCACTGACCGCTTCGCCTTTTAGATGATGGGTGTACACAAGGTTTAACATGTCGAGCAAGCTGAGCAGTGGATGGCGCGGGTAGACTTCTTCGGTCTCAAAAATGGTCAAGGTATAGCTGATCTCAACGCCTAACAAAATCAAATTCCAAGACAGGTATATCCATAACAAAAAGATAGGCAAGGCGGCAAAGGCTCCGTAAATGGCCTCATAGCTGGTAAAGTTTGCCATCACTGTACCAAACAGATGCTTCATCAGCTCAAAGATAATCGTCACAAAGACCCCAGCGATGGCTGCATTTTTTGCGGGCACACGGGCTTTGGGAATAAACCAATACATTCCTATAAAGCCGGCCATGGTAATACCAACCGACACCACTTGTACCCAAAACCCCCAATCAATACCGTAGCCTGCTATTTGGCGATTTAAAAAACTCAAGCTTTGTACCGTGCTCGAAGCGATAAACGCCGTACCCAGCACCATAGGCCCCAAGGTGACAATCGTCCAATAGCGCAGCAGACTCTTTATACCACCTGAGCGGCTCTCCACCCGCCAGATTTGATTAAAAGCACGCTCAATGGTGGTCAAGGTCATGATGGTGGTAAAAAACAGCACCATGGCGCCGATGATGGTAAGGTTCGATGATTTTTCAGCGAAGCTATTGATATACTCACTGACTTGCATGCTCGATTGCGGCAATAAGTTGCTATAAATTACCTCGTATATCTGCGCTCTGACGGATGCCAGTGCCGGTACAGAGGACAATATCATGAGCAAAACGGTCAATACAGGCACGATCGATAGCATGGTGGTATACGTAAGGGAGGCAGCTTTTTGTTGGCAGTTGTCTTCAAAAAAGTGCCGCGTCAAAAACCGTAAAAACTGGAACCAGCGCTGATGTAAAAATGGGAGTCTTTTGCTTAAGTTTTCCATAGTGACCGTTTAGCAAGAAGTAGAGAGACAATAGTGTAACAAAGATGCGTCGTTATCATCTGCCGTTTAATTGTGTCAAAATGCACAGCGGCTCAATGCACAGCGGCTCTTTAATAAGGCATCGCGTAACCGTAGCTGGAGTAGGTGATCGTAAAATAGTCGTCAGCTGGTTTGCATGTCGGTGAATGACTGGGGCATAATGAGCACATCATCGCATCGCCTATCGCGGGCGATATCGTTATTGATCGGTAAATAATGACACATAGATAATAATATCAATGATTTTATGAGGAAGGACGGTTAATGAGTCAGGCCAACCCTTACGTTTTGGTGCTTTATTATTCAAATTATGGCACGACAAAGACATTAGCATACGCCATCGCTCAAGGTATCGAAGAGGCTGGGATGACAGCGCGCATCCGTACAGTACCGACCGTCGCGCCTGAGACTACGGCCAGCAAACCTGCGATTCCTGATGAGGGCGATCTGTATTGCACCATGGACGATCTCAAAGACTGTAGCGGCCTTGCACTCGGTAGCCCCACGCACTTTGGCAATATGGCCGCGCCCATGAAGTACTTTTGGGACAGTACGGTCACGCTTTGGCTGGCGGGCAATCTACAAAACAAACCTGCCTCAGTATTTACGGCAACAGGTTCGATGCATGGTGGCCAAGAGTCCACATTGCTCACGATGATGTTGCCATTGATGCATCACGGTATGATCATCGTTGGGGTACCGTATGCTGAGCCTGCACTAAATCGGACGCATCGCGGCGGGACGCCTTATGGTGCCAGTCACGTGAGCGGTGCATTACATGACCAACCTGTAAATGATGATGAGCGCGAGTTAGGTATCGCTCAAGGTCGGCGTTTGGCGATTAGTGCCCGTGCATTGGCACAGGCCAATTGGCAACGATAAACGGCTTTTGTCTTCTACTATCTTTTATCTTCTACTATACTGTCAGTAGCCCCCAACTGTCGCTGCTGTGAATGAGGAAACCTGTATCTCTAATGGCTACCAACCGCTCTGATAGCGACACCCATAGCAACGCGCCAACTGTAGAGTCTGGGCGCGCGGCCACACCGCAAAAACCTATTACGCCCATGCGTCAGCGCTTGATGATGACGTGGCTGATTTGGTTGGTGTATAGACTGCTTGGGTTGCCCATCTTAATCAATGTGTTTAATGCCAGTCACCCTGATATTGTGGGCGGTATCGCATGGCAAGCACTATGGCTTTTGCCAGCTTTTATACTGACGCCATGGATCGTGCGCGGGCGCTCGCCTTATGCATTATTGGTCGGTAGTATGTTTACTCTAGTATATTTGGGCGCAAGTGGAGTGGTGCTGTTTACTCGCGCGTATGGCAGCAGCTGGGCGGAAATAGCGGTATATCTGTTTGATTTTGTATTGTTGTTTGCCATCAACATTTGGTTGTTTATTTTACTAAAACGCCTGCCGTCGATGAATAATGTCGTCAAGAAGCCGCGCTCTCGCTAGATTGGTTTTTACCTCTGCTGTTGGCATAAAAAATCTTAGATAACAAAAAGATTGGATAACAAAAAGCGGCACTCTCATGTAGAGTACCGCTTTTTTTATAAGGCTCGCTCAGCGTCAAGTGAGCGATAAGCTGAAACTTAATTGACCTTAGTCAGCTCTAGATCCATCTTTTTACCATCGTTAATCTGACTGACTTTTACGGGCAGATAATCCAAGCTTGGCGCTAACCAAAAACTGGTTGAGCGGTCATTGTCGTCATGAATACGGTCAACACGGACAGTATCAAAGGTACCGGCTGGTACCGTGACTTTGGTATTGCCCGATTTTTTAAATGGCGTTTTTTCTACCTTGTCTTTTTTGGCCATGTAGTAGTTACCAGAGAACTTACCGTTTAGTAAATCTTGACGAATTTGCACCTCAAGACTTAAGTCATCAAAGGCTTGCTGCGCCATATCCATGGTCATGGTTTTGCCTTTATAAGTACTGGTAACTTTTTTGCTGCTTGGGTTAAAGCTTAGCTTGTGCGTACGGCCGAGACCCAGCAGTTTATAAGTGGTGCTGGCCTGCGTTGGAATGACGTTGTTACCCTTGATGGTAAAGGTACTGCTTTGCGACGCATTGGCAACACCTGCCACCCGTGCTTTGACATTATATTTCCAAGTATTGCCCGATTTGCCTAGCGTACGGGTGGCAGTACCTTTGTATTTGTCTTCTACCGTAAAGCTATAATTGGCACTAGAGGGCTGGACGGTTTTGGCGCTAGCGAGGGTGGGTGCGGTCATACTCAAGGCTCCAATAGCAGCAATGCTCACACCTGTGGTGAAGGCGGACAATACTGTCGATTTGCTGCGGGCGGGGTTGTTAATGTTAGATTTAGATATAAAGCTCATGGATAGTCCTTAATACATTCTGTTTATCACTGTCTGTTTAAAACTGTCTGTTTAAAACTGCTTGAGCAGTGGTAAATTATTGCTATTATTATGATCTCAGAGACTATGATGGTCATACTCTGTTACACTTTCAAGGCAGGCACTCCCAAGTGACGTTTGCCTCTTGTAGCCAATGTTACTAGCCACGCGGTCGCCCTATCTGTACGTAACTTGCTGTAAAACCAGTAAAGCACAGCGCTGCCTACAAAGTTGCCCAATAAGGCTGCCTGACAGCTGATATACGAACAGGATAAAAAATTCTTGTAAATTTTTGGTTTTTACACTTGAACCAAACTCCCCCTGCCCCCACTTTTTGATACAAGCTCAAAGCTTATCTATGAGATGTCACTTTTTGGTTACATTTCTTATAGATACTGGTCTTGAGACCATTAATTCAAATAAACCCTTTAACGTTATAACCAACTTTTGGAGTCATATCGATGAACATTCGTCCTTTACATGACCGTATCGTCGTTCGCCGCGTAGAAGAAGAGCAAAAGACTGCTGGTGGTATCTTGCTACCTGGTTCGGCACAAGAAAAACCATCACAAGGTGAAGTGTTGGCAACAGGCAATGGTCAGATTCGTGACAATGGCGACATTCGCGCGTTAGATGTAAAAGCTGGCGACAAAGTCTTGTTCGGTCAATATGCTGGTCAAACCGTGAAAGTTGACGGCGAAGAACTACTTATTATGAAAGAGTCTGATGTATTGGGTGTGCTAGAAGGCTAGTCCTTTTGAGTATGATTGAGTACTCAGCATATCTTTGACCATAAGCGTTTTTAATGACCTATATTTAATGACGCTCATTTAAAACGTCAAGCTGGTCAATACACTATCGACTCATTTAAATGTATTTTTATATTTATAATAATGGAGTAAATTAACATGGCAAAAGATGTAAAATTCGGTATTGATGCTCGTAAACAAATGATGGACGGTGTCAACGTTTTGGCAAACGCCGTAAAAGTCACGCTAGGCCCTAAAGGTCGCAACGTGGTGATTGACAAGTCTTTTGGCGCACCAACCATCACCAAAGACGGTGTGTCGGTTGCCAAAGAGATCGAGCTTGAAAACAAATTCGAAAACATGGGCGCGCAGTTGGTTCGTGAAGTCGCGAGCCGCACCAACGATGTCGCTGGTGACGGTACCACGACGGCGACCGTATTGGCTCAGTCGATCTTGCAAGAAGGCATGAAGTCTGTCGCTGCTGGCATGAACCCAATGGATCTCAAGCGCGGTATCGACAAAGCGGTACGCGAAGCGGTTAAAGAGATTCATAACCTATCTACCCCAGCTGATGATCACAAAGCAATCGCCCAAGTAGGCTCTATCTCTGCCAACTCAGACACCAAAATCGGTGAGCTGATCTCGCAAGCGATGGAAAAAGTCGGTAAGCAAGGCGTGATCACGGTTGAAGAAGGTTCAAGCTTTGAAGATACCCTAGAAGTGGTCGAAGGTATGCAGTTTGACCGTGGTTATATCAGCCCATACTTTGCCAACAAGCAAGACAGCCTAACTGCTGAATTTGAAAACCCATATATCTTATTGGTTGACAAAAAAATCAGCAACATCCGTGAAATCGTGCCACTACTTGAGCAAGTCATGCAGCAAAGCAAGCCATTGCTAATCATTGCTGAAGACGTAGAAAACGAAGCATTGGCTACGCTAGTGGTTAACAACATGCGTGGCGGCCTAAAAACTTGTGCCGTTAAAGCACCAGGTTTCGGCGATCGTCGTAAAGCCATGCTAGAAGATATCGCAACGCTCACTGGTGGTACAGTCATCTCTGAAGAGATTGGCCTGAGCCTTGAGACGGCGACCCTAGAGCAATTGGGTACTGCGAAAAAAGTCACTGTTGGTAAAGAAAACACCGTCATCGTCGATGGTGCTGGTAACAAAGCCGACATCGAAAACCGTGTTGAATCTATCAACCGTCAGATCGCAGAGTCTACCTCTGACTACGACAAAGAAAAGCTACAAGAGCGTGTGGCCAAACTAGCAGGCGGCGTAGCAGTTATCAAAGTCGGCGCAGCAACTGAAACCGAAATGAAAGAGAAAAAAGACCGTGTTGATGATGCGCTACATGCGACTCGCGCTGCGGTTGAAGAAGGCGTCGTCCCTGGTGGCGGTGTTGCATTAGTCCGTGCGATGAATGCCTTGTCTGACTTAACTGGCGACAACGACGACCAAAACGCAGGTATCAACATCCTACGCCGCGCGATGGAAGCACCACTTCGTCAAATCGTCACCAACTCAGGTGAAGAAGCGTCAGTGGTCGTCAATGAGGTGAAAGGCGGTAGCGGTAACTATGGCTATAACGCTGCGAGTGGCGAGTATGGCGATATGCTAGAGATGGGTATCCTTGACCCTGCCAAAGTATCACGCTCAGCATTAGAAAACGCAGCCTCTGTTGCCGGTCTGATGCTCACGACTGAAGCGATGATTACTGATCTACCAGAAGGTGATGACCCAATGGCTGCTATGGGCGGCGCTGCTGGTGGAATGGGCGGTATGGGTGGAATGGGCGGCATGATGTAATTTTACTTCTGCTACAAAGCGATTTCTTTTTGTCAGACGCGCTCAATGTACAATAGGTGCTATTTCCGCTCGTCTTCCTTGATAAATCGATTTTCGCTGAAAGTATGAATAACATCACGTACCTGTAAAATCTAGTCCAAATAAAACCCCCGATAGGCTGAGCTTATCGGGGGTTTTTTTATGCAAGATAAGTATGTTTTGGCTAAAAGATTACGCATCTGCCTCATTACGTCGAAACGTCCACGTTTTATCATCAGACAGCTCATCGACATAATAATATCCTGCCAAGTCAAACTGCTTTAATTGCTCAGCCTTGGTCAATTTATTGTCAGCAGCATATTTCACCATCAATCCACGGGCTTTTTTGGCATAAAAGCTAATCACTTTATAGTTGCCATTTTTCTCATCTTCAAATCGTGGTGTGATGATTTCTGCTTTTAGGGCCCTTTTCTTGACCGATTTAAAATACTCATTGGAGGCCAGGTTTATCAATACCTTGTCTTCGCTATCAGCCATGCGTGCATTGATAACATCAGTCACTTCCTCGCCCCAAAACTCGTATAAGTTATCTCCGCGCTCATTTTTCAGCTTAGTGCCCATCTCTAAGCGATACGGCTGAATCAAATCTAGTGGTTTCAATACGCCATACAGCCCCGACAAAATACCCAAATGCTCATTGACGTAGATGGCAGTGTCCTTGTCCATACCATACATATCCAGACCCGTATAAACATCGCCATCAAATAGATAAGCGGCAGGCTTGGCGTTTTCGGTGGTAAAAGGTTTGTCATTATCCCATTGCCACTGCTGGTTGCGCGCTGCATTGAGCTGCGCCAAATCGTCAGAGATGCTCATCAGCGCTTGCAAATCAACCGGCTCTTTTGTCTTAAGTATTTTCATTAATGCCTGCGCATGGTCAATCAGCTCAGGCTGGCTATAGTAGTTGCCTAGGTTGACAGGGATGTCGTCTGTCTCGTTTAAAGACTTGGCAGGTGAGAGTAAAAAATACATGGCTAATCCTTATTCTGTGAAGTCAATGACTTATCCATCGCGGTGTCAAGTGCTCTGATTATACCTTATATGCAATTTTAACGTGATTTGACGTCATGGTTGGAGGGATTTTGCTGCTTAATTGACAAGAAAGTAAACATTTGAAAGGTGGTTAAGATGACCAGTAGGCTATATTTAGCAAGGGGTTAGCTTTCGTAGAAAAATAAAAGTTTTTAATATAACAATAAAAGTTATCCAGATGGTGTAAATGCCTAACTTTTAATTTTACTTGTTGGTCACCATTAGGCAATGAAAGTTGGCGGATGATGTCTCTATAATAAAAAGACATGATGGTGATGTAGTCATCATTTATTAAATTGATAGCCTTTGGTCAACATCTTGAACCAACAACGACCAAAGGTTTTTTTGTCCCCTGTGCTTTTTAAATGTGCGTTGAGGGTATTAAAGGTAGTCATTGAGACGTAAATAAAGTCATTAGACGTAAGTAAGGAGACGGTATGAAAATCGGTGTAATCAGTGCAGATATCGCAAGCGAGAGCCGTGTCGCGCTAACCCCAGACGCGGTCAAAAAACTGCGTAAGCTTGGGTTTGAGGTCGTCATCCAGTCAGGTGCAGGGCAGGCAGCCTACTATGCTGATGCGCTGTATCAGGCGGCAGGAGCCGACATTGCCAGCAGCAGCGCCGAGGTGATTGCCCAGTCTCAAATTATTACCACCATTCACGACTTGCCCACCGAAGTGACAGAGCATTTGAGCGCAGGCCAAATCGTCGTCGGGATGCTAGACCCTTACCGCAATACGCAGCTAGACACTTATGCTGCTAAAGGCGTTACGGCCTTTGCGATGGAGCTATTACCGCGCACACTGTCACGTGCCCAAAACATGGATGTGCTGTCGTCACAAGCCAACCTTGCAGGCTACAAAGCAGTGCTGCTGGCCGCCAATGAATACTCGCGCCCATTTCCGATGTTTATGACCTCGGCAGGGACAGTAAAACCCGCTAAAGTGGTGATCTTGGGTGTCGGTGTTGCAGGGTTACAAGCCATCGCGACAGCCAAGCGTTTGGGCGCGGTGGTAGAAGCCAGTGATCTGCGCCCTGCCGCAAAAGAGCAGGTGGAGTCACTGGGCGGTAAGTGGCTGGATGTGCCGATGAGTGACGATGAAGCACAAAAAGCCAAAGCAACGGGCGGCTATGCGTGGACGCCATCAGAACAATATATCAAAGACCAAGCTGCAGTCGTCGACAAAGCATTAAGCAATGCCGATATTGTCATTACCACAGCACAAATCCCTGGTCGCCAAGCTCCGCGCTTAGTCCATCAAGCAACCCTTGCTAAGATGAAAGCCGGCTCGGTGCTGATCGATATGGCAGCTGGCACAGGCGGCAACGTCGAGGGCAGTGCGCCAAATGAGACTGTCACCACAGACAATGGCGTGCGTATCGTTGGCGCGGCCAATATTCCATCACAGCTAGCGGCGCAGTCTTCAGACTTGTATGCCAATAACCTTGTCAACTTTATCACCACCTTAATTGCACCAGCTGCTACAGATGACGCGTCAGCAAACAAACTGGCACTGAACTTAGATATGGAAGATGAGATTCAGGGTGCACTGGCAGTGACCCACGACAACCAAGTGCGCTTGACCAAACGCTAGCCCTTGCTGATCGCCATGCATTTGCCAGACACGAATAAATTTTTAGGAGGATAAGATGATTGCCACCATTTTAGCGGCAGCGCCTGCCGGTGCAGCCATGAGTAGCACACCATTTGTCGCGATTTTTACCGTATTTGTACTCGCTATCTTTGTTGGATATTACGTCGTTTGGGGTGTGACCCCAGCGCTACATACGCCATTGATGGCGGTGACCAACGCCTTATCAAGTATCGTGATCGTCGGTGCGATGCTACAGACCGTCCATATCGACGGCTCGATGTTTACCCCGACCAGTTTGCTTGGTGCTTTTGCGGTATTTTTGGCCAGTATCAATATCTTTGGTGGTTTTGCGGTGACTGAACGTATGCTCGCGATGTTTAAGCCCAAAGCAAAAAAAACGCCAGTAGCAACATCTGAAAATGGAGGTGATGCATGAGCGATTTAACCCAATTTATTGCCACCAATGCAGATTGGTTTTATTTAGTCGGCGCTATCCTCTTTATTTTAACGTTACGCGGATTGTCGAGTCCAAAGACAGCGATTCGTGGCAACCGCTTTGGTATGGCAGCGATGGCAATTGCTGTTATCACCACCTTTTTCTTAGCAGAAGGCCCTGTACTGTGGTTAATCATCGGTGCGATGATCTTAGGTGCCATCGTCGGCATGTGGAAAGCAAAAACCGTCGCGATGACGCAAATGCCAGAAACGGTGGCGTTGATGCACTCATTTGTCGGTTTGGCAGCGGTGGCGATTGCGCTTGCCACGGTACTGCATACCGAGCAGCAGCATGGCGCGGTTGCCCGTGTTGAGCTATTTATCGGGTGCTTTATCGGTGCGATTACTTTTTCTGCCTCTGTCTTTGCTTTTGGTAAGCTTGCGGCAAAAAGCTGGGCAAAAACAGTCACGGGCGGCTGGGTAAAACCTGTTCAAGCCTTGCTATTTATAGCGATGATTGGGTTTGGCGGAGTGTATTTTGTCACGGATTCCTTGCCCGCGTTTTATGCGATGGCAGTGATTGCAGTGATTTTTGGCTGGATGTGGATTGCGCCCATCGGCGGCGGTGATATGCCAGTGGTCGTGTCGCTACTGAACTCATTTTCAGGTTGGGCGGCAGCAGGTATTGGCTTTACGCTGGGCAACTCGATGCTCATTATCGCAGGTTCGCTCGTCGGTTCCTCAGGTGCGATTTTATCTTATATCATGTGTAAAGCCATGAACCGCTCTCTACTAAACGTTTTATTTGGTGGTATGGGCACGTCAGCGGCCGCTGCAGGCGATGATGATGGCGCACCAAAAACATATAAAGCAGGCTCAGCAGAAGACGCAGGGTTCCTTATGTCCAATGCCAGCAATGTGGTCATCGTACCAGGTTACGGTATGGCACAAGGCCGCGCGCAAAACGCGGTAAAAGAATTGTACGAGCTATTAAAAGACGAAGGTGTCAACGTTCGCTTTGCCATTCATCCTGTTGCTGGTCGTATGCCAGGGCACATGAACGTACTATTGGCAGAGGCCGACGTGCCTTATGACGATATCCTAGAGATGGATGAGATTAATTCCGACTTTGCCAGTACCGATGTGGTCTTGGTCATCGGTGCCAACGACGTCGTCAACCCGTCAGCAAAAGACGATCCGACATCTCCTATCTTTGGTATGCCCATTTTAGAAGCCAACAAAGCGCAAACGGTAATGGTCATCAAGCGTTCGATGAGCACCGGCTATGCAGGTCTTGATAACAGCCTCTTCTATATGGACAAAACCATGATGATCTTTGGCGATGCTAAAAAGATGGTCGAAGAGATGGTTCGTAGTATCAATGGCGGCGGTCATTAATCGCTAAAATCAGCTTTTCAGCATAATTTTTGAGTATATTTTCTTAAATAAAAAAGTCACTTAGGTGGCTTTTTTGCGTTAAGGTAAGCCATCTTTCTATTCAGTTAGACTTTATACAAAATCAGAATTAAGAGAGTCATTTATGAACATGTTGATACGTTTTTTTATTATGATCAGTTTGCTAAAACAGCAGCGTGATAAACAGTCAGTAAAACAGCGTCTGAGCGCCGAGATGTTGGCCACACCGATAGTACGTCAGTACCGTGTCTTGCCGCACGATATGGGGTTTCGCGATCATCTGCCCAATTATCGTTATTTGTCCTTTATAGAATTAAACATCACCAAATGGCTGATGACTTGCTGTCATCAAAAGGGGATGAAAAATCTTGGCTGGATTATTGCTATGCAAGAGATGGTCTATCTTAAAGAAATTAAATTTCTTAATAAAATGACAGTAAATAGCGTGCTTGTCGGTTGGGATAAAAAATATGTGTATTTTGAAACGCGGTTTTTTGTCAAACATCAACTGATGGGTATTGGGATGACGAAGTTTGTCTTGACCGATAAAAAAGGTAAGTGCGCGCCGGCGGTATTGGATATGCTCGGCGAGCAGACCAATGACGTCATCGACTCATGGAATGCGCATCAAGTAGCGATAAAGTCTGCGCCAACTGTTCACTAGCTGACCGTAAGACAGTTTGGTGAAACAACATGGCTATAATCGGCTGCCGAAGTTTGGTACGATGTAGGCTGCTAAATCGACAAAAGAACTGACAAGCGATTGCACCACTCAACGTAATATTTTTAACTGACACAAGCTAAGGAGCCACCATGACCCCGCAAAAACTAAAATGGACAGACAGCCTCGATATCGCCATTGAGCTTTATGAGAAGTTTCCAGAGGTCGACCCGCAGTACATTCGTTTTACTGATTTGCACCGCTGGGTGACTGAGCTTGAAGGCTTTGATGATGATCCGCAGCGCTCAAACGAAGGTATTTTAGAAGCCATTCAAATGAATTGGATCGATGAAGCCGATTAAGGCGATTTTCTTCTTTAACAGTACATCCAATAACAATAACAGAGAACAACAGGGCAGGCAGCATCATGACGTCTCAAATTAAAGAGTTAGCCGAAGCGATAGCTTGTAATGGTATTAGCATTCGTACCACCAATCACGCTGAAATTAGCCATGAAACGGCGAAACTGGGCCGCTTATGGCAAAAGTTTTATCAAAATCACATGGGCGACTTGCCTGAAGGTGAAGATATTTATGGCGTTTACCACAATTATGAGAGCGATGATTTGGTCGGCGCTTTTGATGTGGTGGCCAGTTGGGAGGTGACGGGTGAACCTGAGGCCTCAAACGCGCCTAATCCTGCAGGCGGCTTGGTCGCGGTAAACATTCCTGCAGGCAAGTATTTGGTTTTCTCTGAAACAGGCAATATGCCAAATACGGTAATGAATGCATGGGAAAAGGCATGGGAGTACTTTAACGATCCAAACTGTGAACACACTCGCAACTTTGATGTAGACTTTGAGCACTATATCGATGGGAATTTAGAGTACGGCCAAGTCGACCTTTATATAGGTATTAAATAAAGCCGTAACTAGGGCGTGTCCTTATTTTAAAAATGGCGATAAAAATGAGATAAATCGCCGTCAAACAAGGAAAATAGCGCAGATAATATTGAGATATTAGTCAGCTATTTGACACCGTTTGGCCAGATTTAACCATTTTTAGCCCATTTAGAGGGTTGTCGATTGAATTGAAGACACGCCCTAGCTAACAACTTAAATGAGTTTTGAGCCAAAGCCGCCCATAAAAAAGCGCCAGTCATCTAAGACTCGCGCTTTTTTACTTTTCGGTTTTATCTACACAGTTACTCTAATAACAAATTTTCCAAAATCCCTTCATATATCTGCGCCAATTTGCCCAAGTCATCCACTTCTACTTTTTCATCGACCTGATGAATGGTAGCGTTACGGACACCAAGCTCGACCACTTGCGCACCAGTGGGTGCGATAAAGCGTCCATCGGATGTACCGCCTGATGTCGATAGCGTCGTGTCTGTACCTGTGACTGACTTGATCGCATTTTGACAGGCTGAAACCAGTTTTCCTTCAGGGGTCAAAAACGGCTGACCGGATAATTTCCATTGGATATCATAACTGGCTTTGCTATCAGCAAAATGCTTATCAAAGATAGCATGTGTTTTTGCTTTGAGTTCTTCTTCACTGGTTTCGGTCGAGAAGCGAAAGTTAAAGACGACCTCTAAGGTTTCGGGGATGACGTTGGTTGCGCCCGTACCACCATTGATATTTGAGACTTGTAAGGTCGTGGGCGGGAAGTAGTCGTTGCCGTTGTCCCAAGTTGCTGATGTCAGCTCGCTGAGCGCCGCCATCGCTGCATGGATAGGGTTACAGGCCAGATGCGGATAAGCGACGTGACCTTGTTTGCCAGTGACCGTCAACACCGCACCCAACGAGCCGCGGCGTCCGTTTTTGATGATATCGCCTAGCGTATCAGTACTTGACGGCTCACCAACGAGGCAGTAAGTTATTTTTTCTTGACGGGCCTCTAAGGTTTCAATGACTTTCACCGTGCCATTGATAGAGGGGCCTTCTTCATCTGAAGTGATTAAAAAGGCAATCGAGCCATTGTGTTCAGGGTGACTCGCGACGAAACGCTCGGCGGCGATGGTAAAGGCTGCAATGCCCGTTTTCATATCCGCTGCACCGCGCGCCCAAAGAAAGCCGTCTTTTATGGTTGGGGTAAAGGGCGGGTAGGTCCAGTTTTTCTCGTCGCCCGTCGGTACAACATCGGTATGGCCAGCAAAACAAATCACAGGGTCGGCTGTACCACGGCGTGCCCAGAGGTTTTTGACTTCCGCATGCTCGCCGCTCTGCTCTTTATTACCAAAGTACATAAACTCGCAGTCAAAGCCTGCTTTCGCTAGGCGAGACGACAAAATATCTTGACAGCCATCATCATCTGGAGTGACGGAAGGGCGCTCAAGTAAAGCGATGCTTAAGTCCAGTGTTTGCTGCTGATGAGTCATGTTTTGATTGTGAGCGTCAGACATGAAAAAACCTTTTTATTATAAAGTGAGAGGATAAGATTTTGGATTAAAGACTAGGGCGTGTTGCACATTCAACCATGGCACAAGCCGTAGCGGCTTATGATAGATTTATACGTTTTACATACTATCTTCAATAAATGGCACCAAACCATCTCGGCGCATCCATGTTGCGATAGAGTAGCGTTGCCGATGAGCGATTTGTACTTGATGTTGCAGATCGCTATCAAATATGACCAGTCGATTGGCAACAGGCATGACACTGTGATGGCTGCCGTGTTTATCAATGATTTCTAACGCGCCGCCATCGCTGGCTGTCCATTCATCATTAAGATAAAAAACCGCTGAGATAACACGCTCATCGCGGCCTGCAGGATTGTCGCTGTGCCATTGATAACCAAAGCCTGCCGGATAGCAGGCATAGTGTGCTTCACTATGGCGAATACCTGCAAACAAGCTTTGATTGAACAAAGCCGCTAGCGCGTTGATGGACTGCAAGTAATAAAATCCAGCAAAAAAGTTTTTTGTGATCCAGCGGATGCGATCACCGCGTATGTCACTGATGCGAACACCAGCCGTTAGCTCGGCGTCTCGGTATTGGACAAACCCACTCTCTGCCTGCAACGCCAGTAACGCCGTATGCGTAAACACCTCATCGATTACTATCCAACCATCATCGACGAGCTGATCGAGCTGTTTATCGGTCAGTTTATCAGCCCAGCACACCTCAAAGTCTGACATCTGCAAGGCATCTTGGCTCAATGACTTATCGTCTATGTCAGCGCAATTAGGGCTGTATGGGGTGAATCGCGGCGGATTGTCAGGACCTATTGGATGATCGACCACCAGCTTTGTCACATTTAGGTTGCTAATAATCTTAGTCATCTCACCTCGTTATTATCAATCAGCTGGCATTCAAGGCCCTTTTATTAAGAGCATTTACCAAAACCACATTATCTTTTACGCTGCCTATGCTACCATAGATGCAATTTTTCTTACTTTAAACTTTTGAGATTATGAACTATAAACACGCCTACCATGCTGGTAACTTTGCTGATGTGGTAAAACACATTTTATTGGTACAACTGCTTAATCAGCTGAGCCAAAAAAACAAACCCTTTTATGCGCTCGACGCTTACGGTGGTCGCGGTCTTTATTCACTCAGCAGTGAAGAAGCGCGCAAAACTGGTGAAGCCGAGGGTGGCATCAAAGCATTGTTAAAGCTTGATGACACCAAAATGGCACAAGCCCCAGCGGCTGTCAAAGACTATCTGGCAGGCATCAAGCAAGCCAAAGCCACTTATGATAATAAAGTTTACCCGGGTTCGCCATGGTGGATCGCCCATCATATCGAAAAAAACCCAGACACTGGCGTACGCGGCGAAGCGTTTGAGGCCAAAGCTAGCGAGTATGACGCGCTCAACTACCAATTGTACAAACTGCCCATTGGCATTCATCATCGTGATGCGTTTGAAGGCGTCACCGCTGTGATTCCGCCAGCCGAGCGCCGCGGTCTTATTTTTCTCGATCCTCCCTATGAGCAAGAGCATAAAGACTTTACCCGTCTGATCAATTTACTCGTCGCCGCCTATAATAAATGGCCACAAGGCACATATGCACTGTGGTTCCCGATCAAAAACATCGAAGCCGTTGAGCTGTTTTACAAAAAGCTGAAGCGTACCGAGATGAGACGTCAGCTGGTCTGTGAGCTAAATATCTATCCAAATGATGTCGCCGTGGGTCTCAATGGCACAGGTTTACTCGTCATCAATCCGCCATGGCAATTTGATAGTCATGCCCGTGAGATCTTGCGCTTTTTGCAGCCTGCTTTAAAAGTCGCTGATGCGCCAGAGCTGACACCTGATAGTGCCACCAATGTCCGCTGGCTAGTTGGCGAATAAGGATACCGTTATGACGACTGAGCAACCATCTCACCATAGTCTAAATGATAATGCCGCAACTCAGCCGCCTTTTGTTGATGAGCATGAGTTCAATATTCGCATGGCGGATAATGATAATTACGATGGCTTAACGTTTGAGGTGATTGAGACAGAAGTTGCAGAGGGTCAGCCGGTGGTTAGCCGCGGTGTCTATTTGGCCCCCAATTTGATTACCACCTTGTCGTTGTTGTCTGGCTTTTATTCGATTTTGGCCAGTACCCAAGGATCGTTTTACAAAGCCTCTCTGGCTATATTTTTGTCGGGGATTTTAGATGGGGCTGATGGCCGCGTCGCACGTATGCTCAATGCGCAAAGTCCCTTTGGCGAGCAGTATGACTCTCTAGCAGATATGCTGGCCTTTGGGGTTGCGCCTGCTATTTTAGTATATAGTTTTGCGTTGCAGCCGCTAGGCCGCATTGGTATTGGCTGTGCTTTTGTTTTTACCGCTTGCGCCGCTTTTCGTCTAGCGAGGTTTAATGTACAGATAGGCGAAGTTGATAAAAAATACTTTGTCGGTTTGGCCAGTCCATTGGCGGCTATATTGGTCACGTCCGCTGTCATGGTCGCGGTCGATCATAATGAGTGGGTCGGACAGTATGATACCGCTATTATACTCTTGTTTGCGGTGTGGGTTGTTATCTGTGGTCTGCTGATGGTCAGCAATGTCAAATACTATAGCTTTAAAGAGTTTGATAAAAAGAAAGTCCCATTTGTGGTACTTATTATTGGAGTGTTGATCATGAGCATCGTCCTCTATGACATTCCTGTTGGAATCTTAGCCATTGGCATTCTCTATGCGTTATCGGGCATTTTTACGACGATTAAAGCAAAAGCAAAAAGTTAGAGCTGCCTTTAAGCTTTGTATCTAGGGATTTACCGATAGGTAGATCCCCTTTTTATATTTTTAAGCACGATGCTAAGCCCAAGGATATAGACTGAGATAAACAAAAATAATGATGAATAGATATTAATAGTAATAACAATTAGTTAGAAAGAGTCATCGGAGATACAATTAAAGAGTGCGAATTATTTATCAGTTCCCCCTTGACCCCCACCCAAATACGCGTATAATGCCACCCAGTCGAAAGGGAAGGCGGATTAAAGAATGACTCATTTAAAGAATGATTCATCATCTTAAAATCCAAGTCTAACCAACTGATTTAAAATAAACTAAATTAGTTCTTGACTTACCAAATAAAGCGTCTATAATACGCACCTCATCAGGACGAGCTAAGCATTACTAGGGTAAATTACATAGTAACAACGCAGCGAACCTTGAGAAACAAATTAGATAAAAAAGCTTGACAAACCAAATCGTTATGATATGATAGTCGGCTCGCTAGATAGGATAAACCACTAAGGTTTAGCGCTATTTAGCCTTACTTACTATAAGTAAGCGAAATATCTTACTACTGGACGACAGTATAAGACACTATTTAAAAGCACAACTAAAGAACAACTTGTGTGGATTTTTGCTGAT
>NZ_MRYB01000120.1:0-373 GCF_001921755.1 Psychrobacter sp. Rd 27.2
CATAAAACATCCTTATTATGAGGTATCTGTTACGATATAGAACACTAGCTTCTGTGCTATTTTCTGTGCAGAGCGCGCTGGTATAGCGCCTTTATTTCGGTATCTAAGCCCGCCACCGGCCCATCGACAGGTACGTTTGGGGCCACTTCTTGGATAGATAAAGCGCTAATAGGAGAGGCTGATTTTGCGCCAAACTCCTCCATCCATTCACTCAACTGTTTTGAGGAGCTGACATAAACGATACGACCAAGCCCTGCCCACGCATGCGCCGCTGAGCACATTGCGCAGTGCTCCCCTGAGGTATAGACCACCGCTTTTGCACGTGCTTCAGGAGTCATGTTTTGAGCTGCCCACTTGGCAACGGCGATCTCAG
>NZ_MRYB01000121.1:0-370 GCF_001921755.1 Psychrobacter sp. Rd 27.2
AGTATTCCTCGGTAACTGCTTTTTGGTCAAGCTCATTATCTTTAAATATATTCTTAAGATGTAAAGCTATATTATCTGTAGAGCAGTCAAATAGCATTGCCATCCCTTTCTGTGTGATCCAAATAGTATCGTCTATGAATGATAGATCTACGCTTTCATCTTCAGAGATTTGATAAGGTAATAAATTAGACATGAAAAGCCTCAAGTTATAATTACAGTAAAATGTACTATAAGTATGAGGTAATTAATTATTAAATACAAAAAATATTTTTTATATTGACTTAAGTTATCCTATAGGATAATATCCTATTTAATGATACTAATAAAAATACGTTTAATGCAGTACCAAATAGTTAGTACATCAAGGAGC
>NZ_MRYB01000122.1:0-369 GCF_001921755.1 Psychrobacter sp. Rd 27.2
AAGATTAGAGGCTGAGGCTAGAGCCAAAGCTGCTGAAGATGCTTTGGACGCCGCACAACAATTGCCACCAGCGCCAAACAATCCAGTTGTAGCAGCGAATGCTACTGTCTCTGGTTTCCAAAATACTATAGTTGATAGTAATAATAGTTCTATTAGCGCAAACACCTCTAGTAGCTACGACTCACTTACTACCTTGTTTAATCAAACAGGATCGGGTAATTTAGATGACGCACTCAACCTCAAATTAAGAGATTCCGCCGACCAAGATTACGAAGGTGGCTTCAAAAAAGGACCTCTTCAATCTCTACGACCCGGCAGTAGCCTTAGAACATTAAAGTATACGTCTACTTATAAGAATTTTGATGATCA
>NZ_MRYB01000123.1:0-367 GCF_001921755.1 Psychrobacter sp. Rd 27.2
CACTATTAATAATCATGAGTACCACGAATAGGATAATCTTTATCTCTGATAAACGCCAAACCTTCTGCAAGTGTTTCAAGATCGGGTCTTACAAAAGGATTGTTTGAGATGTCCACGACTTGGATATCCCCTTTGTCATTGACCACGTAGATACCAGGCTCAGCAAACGGATGATCGGTTTCGTTTTCTGAGCGCGGGTCAGAGATATAAAGCCCCAGCGTTTTCATTTGCTCAACACTCAAACCATAAGCGATCGGAAAATCGATATCTATATCGTCAAAATGGCTTTCTAGCTGTTCTTTACTGTCGCCAGATACCGCAATGATATCGACACCTGTCTTATAAAAAGACGCTTTTCTGCTCTCAA
>NZ_MRYB01000124.1:0-366 GCF_001921755.1 Psychrobacter sp. Rd 27.2
AAAGGGATTGACGGAGCGCACAAGATCGATAGGAAGGTTGTTTACATTGACAAACTTACTGCCGACTTTGACAAAACCGTTGCTAGGGTTCGAGTCGCTATTACTACTTGATTTGGTGCTAGGGTTGTAAATTTTTGCGCCAGCTGGCAAGTGGCGCTCTTTAATGATGTCACTTTCGTTGAGCTGACCTTTCCGTTCAGCGTTTAGAGTAGCGATATCGACATACTCAGTGCCTTGCTCAACGAAAAATCGTTCATTTTCGATGACCGCATCCTCAGGAATATCCTTACCTTCAACCACGCCACCTTGGCGGTTAATAGCCATATACTGCATGACACCTTCTTGTACTTGCCGTACCTCATCAGT
>NZ_MRYB01000125.1:0-364 GCF_001921755.1 Psychrobacter sp. Rd 27.2
ACTCTGCTCGTTACTAACGATCGGACGCATCTTGCTTAATAAGTGCATCAGGAACAATAGCGAACCATCAGACACCCGCGGCAAGCCCGCGCCAAAGCGACCGTCAAAACCTTTTTGCTCGTGCTCGTCCTTAATCTCACCTGATATCTTTTTCCAGTCCACCCCAAACGGCGGATTCGACAGCATATAATCAAACTGCTCACCTGCCAGCTGATCACTGGATAAGGTATTGCCCAGCTTAATGTTATTCACCTCTTGCCCTTTGATCAGCATATCAGCTTTACAGATGGCATAAGACTCAGGGTTTAGCTCTTGTCCATAGGTACGCATGACCGCGTCAGGGTTTAGCTCTAGCACGTATTCC
>NZ_MRYB01000126.1:0-361 GCF_001921755.1 Psychrobacter sp. Rd 27.2
CTACCGAGATAAGGCATTTAAATCAATTAAGAGTTCTGGTGAAATTGACTACTATGGATTGTTTACTAAAGATGAGCTTATTGAGAAAGCTCAAGAATATAGTAAACTTTTAGATAAAATTGATCAGACAGATGTAAACCATGATAACGCGCTTGATTATATTAGCGGTTTAGATGAAGCTGCATTTTTAGTATCAGCTATCTACTGGGAATCAGGCGAATACTAATGGTCCTACTTTCTTATTATCTTGCAATGATTAAGTTATAGGATGCTATAAGTATCTACTGCACCATACGAAATTATTAGGGTACTATTTGGTTTATGTTTTCACTCTAACGACTTTGAATGAAATCAGAAATAG
>NZ_MRYB01000127.1:0-360 GCF_001921755.1 Psychrobacter sp. Rd 27.2
ATCCATACTGAACTTTTTGGTGTCATTTATATCCGAACCCACCTGCTTTAAACCGAAGTCAGTAGCAAAATTTTGACATTGCTCTAGGTCTTCAACACCGAATTTTAAAGTTTTAATTCCATTTATCATTGTAAATCCTTATTTAAGTGCTTTGACTATTTTGCTATTCACTCAGCACTAAGTCTCTTTAGCCAAACACTTGAGCATACTTTAGTTAAAAACGAAGCCGCCGTTCACTGGGATGCTTTGCCCCGTGACAAATGAAGAGAGATCAGAGAGTAGATATACCGCGGTGCCATCGATATCTTCAGGATACTGCTTCCTGTTGAGCGCGCGTCCATTTATATAATGATCATGACG
>NZ_MRYB01000128.1:0-360 GCF_001921755.1 Psychrobacter sp. Rd 27.2
ATTGGTTATTAAGTCTGCCTTGCCAATGACCTTAACAGGTAGGTTAAGCATAGGACTTGTGGTGCCCGTAGTGCCATCTTCTTTACTCACTGCCTGTACTTTTAGGTTTACCGTGCCGCTAAAGTTCTCAGCAGGGACAAAATACAACCCAGTTACGCTGTTATTGTAATCTTCAATCACTACCGTATCACCAGTAGTGTCAAGTAAGACTGTATCACCGTTGCTATTAGTATAATAAAGCTGCCCGTCTGCTGGTATATCCGAGATGGTCACATCATAAGTCTCAGAACCATCATCATCACGCGAGCTTGGTCGGATATTGAGTGAGATACCAGCGGTAGGGTTGATAACCGCTGTTGG
>NZ_MRYB01000129.1:0-359 GCF_001921755.1 Psychrobacter sp. Rd 27.2
CCTTATCATCCAGCACTCTAAAGCCAAACTCATCAAGGGTGACTGGTGTGTCTTCGTCAGTACTCACGTCATTAGCCGCTACTTGACCAGCTACTGGGGTGACGGTTAGGTTGATGTTAACGCTGTCTATTTTTTCAACAGTTGGGTTAGCAGCAGATGAGTCAGCATCATTGTCTTTGGTATAAAGCGTGACCTCTACATCCATATCCTTTGAATTATAATCATTCGTTTTGATACTCATGGTAGGCTGATCGGTGCTGGTATCAAATACTGGTAAGTTAGGAATAAATGCACCAGTATCGGGGTCTGTATTCATACCTATCAGCGCTTGACCGTCACTACCAGCTGGTTCGCTTTCT